>JAEZSC010000196.1 GCA_023422005.1 Bacillota bacterium
TGCGGAACCGATGCCGGCCAGGCCGGCGGCGAGTGCGGCGCCCAGCAGCGCCAGAGCATGCCCGATGGTGAACATTTGTTTTCCTCCTGTGTGTTCTTTATCCCAATGCGCTATCGCATTATAGGTCGTGGATCCTGTGACTGCGCTCAGCGCAAGACGTCCAGGTACTTTGGCCGTATGGCCAGCGGCTTGAATTCCGTACCGCCGGGCTCATAGAATTTGCCGTAAAACTCGATGTACTGCAGGCGCGCCGTGTGTACGAAGGCGCCCAGCATGTTGATGACGATGTTGAAGATATGGCCGCCAACCAACACAAAAATGGCGGCGACAAAGCCCAGTGCGCCCAGCAAGCCGCCGCCCTGGGTCAGCATGCCGGCAATGGTGTTGATGACCATGCCGATGACGCCGGTGGCCAGGCCCAGTGCGAAGATGCGCGAGTAGGACAGGATGTCGCTTAAATAGCTGGTGATGCCATACAGCGACATCAGGCCGCCGGACAGGCGGGCGACGATGTTTTTCTTGTCGCGGCTGGCCATCAGCAGGATGACGGCAGCGCCGACGATGGCCATGATCTGGCCCACGGCGGCGGTGGCCGGCAGTGCCAGCAGGATGCATCCGGAAATCAGCACCATCCAGCTCAACTGGTCGAACACGGCGCCCTGCCAATCCCCGGCTTTGAACAGCAGCCGCATCTTGATGCCCATGCCGGCAAACAGATGGACGACGCCCAGACCATAGCACAGCAGCAGCATTGTCAGCGGCTGCTCCATGGGGTTAAACAGCAGCGGCGGCAGCGATAAACCGAACAGCCCGCCAAAGCTGAACCCCCACAGAATCGTGGAGATGGAGCCGAACAGCAGCACGCCTATGAGCTTGCCCATGGTGCCGCGGGGCTTGAGCAGCCGCTGGTATACAAACAGCAGCAGCGTCGTCACGATGCCATAGCCCGCGTCGGACATCATCATGCCGAAGAAGATAAAGTAGAAGATGGCCATGGCGGTGTTGGGGTCATAGCCAAAGGGGTGAGGGCGGGAATACAAATCGGTTACGGCTTCAAATGGCGTAACCAGTTGCGAATTCTGCACCACGGTGGGCGGCATTTCGCCCTCGGCGGGTTCCTCGAAGCGCAGATCATACACGTCGGCCGCCTCGGCCACAGCACGTTTTACATCCTCCTGCCTGTCAGCCCTGACCCATCCCTGCAGGCAGAAGGCGGAATTGCTTTGTACAACAGGCTGGGTGTTGCGCTCCTGCTCGGCTTTGCGCCGTTCAAAGAGCGCCTTGATCTCGTGCTGACGTAAACTGAGGGCTGCGGCCTGTTTTTCCAGGTCTTCGGCCAGATCCCTGGCATTTTGGGCCTCTTGCAGCAGCGCCGAGCGCACCTGCGCAGGCGTGCCCTTCAGGTGGGGGAAGACCGTATCCGTAAAGCCCGATGTTTTGAGGCATTCGCGTACCGCCGACTCGTCGTCGCGGTGGCACAGCACGAAAACGGCTGTGCCCTCGCTGCTGCTGCCCAGCGCCTGCAGCCTGGCGCCAGCCTGCTCCAGCGCGGCGCGCAGGCCTTCCAGCTGAGCCTCGGGCACATAGCCGGCAAAGGAGCGCGTGTGGGCGGTGGAGCGGATGTTCTCCAGCGCGACATCCAATGCCTCCCAGGGCTGCAGCGCTTGCGCCTGCGTATCCCGGGCGGCGGCGTCGGCACGGGCGGCCTGCATCTGCTGGGCGATAAGCTCGGCCTCGGCAGTCAGGTCAGAGGATTCCTGTTGTTCCTGAATCAACTGGTCATAGGGGATGCTGGCGCGGGGAGCAAACAGTTGCTTTTTCTTCTCATAACGGGCAAGGAACGCAAGAACCGAACCAATCCGCTGGACCTCGTCCTCCCGAGAGACGCCGACGTCCACGGCTTGGCCGTTGTCGGGTTGGATGACCATGAGCTCGCCGCAGCGCTGCAGGGCGAGCAGCAACCGCTCCCTGTCTTGCTTAAGCGCAATCAGCGTGGCCTTTCGCATGGGGATCAGCATGTCAGCGCAGTGCCTCCTCAACGATTGTCTGCACGGCTTGCGGCAGCTTTGCCCGGTCCTGCAGCAGCTGGCGCTGGCGCTCCTCTTGCTGGGCCAATTCTTGCTCAACCTGGCGGCGAGCCAGATCCTGCGCGTCGTTTATAACCTGTTTGGCGGTCTCCTTGGCCTGGGCTATGCGCCGGTCAGCCTGAGCGCGTCCTTGCGCCTGGGCGGCTTGCAGCCGTTCGCGGGCCTCGATTCGGGCCTCCCGGCGAAGCTGCTCGGCCTGCTGCTCGGCGGCCTCGATGGTTTCCATGATCGACATTGACGTACCACCTTTTCTGTCATTCTCTTTCGTTAGAAGCCTGAAAACGCTGAAAAAAACCCGGCATCTGTTTGCCCGGTCTTTTTCACGCCCCGCAACGTTGTCGTCGGTCGCTTCTATGCTCCCTCCAAGCAGGCAAAAAAATGACCTTGCATTCCAGATACCCTAATTATCCCACATTATTCAGCGTTTTCCTAGCTGTTCTTCTCCGGAGCGTCCTTGCGCCCCGCCGGCCAGATGATCTGGCGCGGGCACTTCTGGGCGCAGGCCATGCAGCCCGTGCACTTGTCATAATCGAAACTTGGCAGATCGTTCACCATCGTGATGGCGCCATATTCGCAGGCCTTGGCGCACAGGCCGCAGCCAATGCAGCCCACCTGGCAGTTGTCGCGCACCTGCTTGCCTTTGAAAACATTGGAGCATTCCACGCGCACCACGCTGTCGGCCGGCAGCAGGTGGATGATGTGCCTGGGGCATTCCGCTACGCATTTGCCGCAGGTGATGCACAGCCGGTGGTCGATCACGCTCAGGCCATCGACGATGCGAATGGCGTTGGTTGGGCACACCCGGGCGCAGTTGCCAAAGCCCAGGCAGCTCATGGGGCAGTTCTTCACGCCGTCGTCCAGCGCCGCCACGGCAGCGCAGTCGTTCAGGCCCTCATAGTTGAACTTGAGCGGCGAGTTGTGCAGCGTGCCACGGCATTGCACGTGGGCGATCAATGGCTTGATTCCCTTGGCGTCCACGCCCAGAAGAGCTGCAATCTGTCCAGCGTTCTCCACTGAGTTCACGGTGCAGGCGTTTACGGCTACGCCATCGACCACGATGGCGGAGGCCAGACCGTCGCAGCCGGGATAGCCGCAGGCGCCGCAATTGGCGCCGGGCAGCAGCGCGCGCACCTCTTCGATGCGCGGGTCCTTTTGCACGGAGAAGTATCGACCGGCAATCGACAGAACAACCCCCCACAGCAAGCCCAGCGCGGCGATCACGCCGGCGCTGATCAGAATAATCGTCATGCCATTTCCTCCAAGATTATACTATTTTCCCTTTCAAAGCTAGATACAATCTTTCTTTGAAACCCATCGGTTCGCTGCGGGGCGGCAGCACAGCCGCCGGGAAAGCCGTCAATACCGTCTGCCTGCGGCCACAGCCGCAGCGGCAGGCGAAGCCAGCCAACTAAGAAACATGTCCATGTTTTTAACACGAAACAGCGCTCACTGACCCAGGCCGCTGAAACCCATGAACGCGATGGCCATAAGGCCCGCGGCGATCAGCGTTATCGGGAAACCGCGCAGCGGCTGTGGTATCTGGGCGTTTTCCAGCTTCTCACGGACGCCGGCCATCAGCACGATGGCGATCGTGAAGCCCAAGCCTCCGAACACGCCGTTGACCACGCTCTCCAGCAGATTGTAGGACTGTTCGATGTTCAGGATCGCCACACCCAGCACGGCGCAGTTGGTCGTGATCAGCGGCAGATAAACGCCCAGCGATTTATACAGCGCCGGGTTTGTCTTCTGCAGCACCATCTCCACGAACTGCACCAGCGCGGCGATGGTCAGTATAAAGGCGATGGTCTGCAGAAAGGCGATGTTCAGAGATTCCAGTATATAGACCTGAATCAGCCATGTGAACAACGACGCCATGCCCATGACGAACGTGACGGCCAAGCCCATGCCGACGGCGGATTTGATCTTCTGAGAAACACCCAGGAACGGGCAGATGCCCAGAAAGCGGACCAGAACAAAGTTATTGACCAGCGCCGCACCCATCGCAATGAGCACAAGCTTTGCAAGCATCGTCATGGAACTTCACTCCTTTCTTTTTGAGCGACAGCGTGTTGAGCAAGCCCAGCAGCAGCCCCAGCGTGATGAACCCGCCGGGGGCCAGCAGCATCATGATGACCGGCTCGTAAGCCTGGCCCAGGACCGGTACGCCGAACAGGCTGCCGGCGCCCAGCAGCTCGCGGATGCTGGCAAACAGCGTCAGCGCCAGCGTAAAGCCCAGGCCCATGCCCAAACCGTCGCAGGCGCTCAACCAGGGGCTGCTCACGCTGGCATAGGCCTCGGCCCGGGCCAGAATGATGCAGTTGACGACGATCAGCGGGATATACAGCCCCAGCGCCTTATCCAACTCCGGCGCGTATGCCTTCATAAAAAGCTGCACGATCGTCGTGAAGGATGCGATGATCACGACGTAGGCCGGAATGCGCACCTGGGATGGTATGAAGTTGCGCAGCAGCGAGACGAACACGTTGGAGCACACCAGCACAGCCGTGGCGGCCAGGCCCATGCCTATGCCGTTGATGGCCGCTGTGGAGATGGCCAGCGTAGGGCACATGCCCAGCAGCAGCCGGAAGGTCGGGTTCTCCTTCCACAATCCGTTGAGTATCACGCCCCAGGTTTTCATGATGCCATTCCTCCCAACTTGCGCACGAAATCGCGTGCCTCATTCACAGCGTCGGTTACGGCCTGGCTTGTGATCGTGGCTCCGGTCAGCGCGTCCACCTCGGCCTCACCGGCGCCGCCGCCTTTTTTCACGGTGATTTGCTGGTTTTTGCCGGTAAACTGCGCGGTGAAGGATTCCTTTTGGGCATTCTTGCCCAGTCCGGGCGTTTCGTTGTTGTCTCCCACGACCACGCCGCGGATCTCGCCTTGGCTGGTCACGCCCACGGTAACCAGGAAGGAACCGCCGTAGCCGGATGCTTTGACCTCAAGGATGTACCCCTGCTGCTCGGCGGAGGCGTACAGCGCCTGAATGTTGCCGGTGAGCCCGGTCTGCTTGTCCTGCTCGAAGGCGCCGGGAAACACGCGGGAGCGTGCCTCCTGCGCTGCCAGCAGCGTCTGTTGGGCGATGGGCTCCTTTGTTATGAAGTACGTGGCGCCCAGTGCCAAGCCGGCTACCAGCGCGATGACCAACAGGCGCCCGCCCAGCCGTAAAGCTTCACGCATGGCGCTTCACCTCCCCATACACCCGAACGTGCATATAGCGCTCAATCAGCGGCACGCAGATGTTCATGATCAGTATCGAATAGCTGACGCCCTCGGGATATCCGCCGTACAGCCGGATCACCGTCGTCAGAATGCCGCAGCCTGCGGCGTAGATCAACTGCCCCAGCGGCGTAACCGGCGAGGTTGTATAGTCCGTGGCCATGAACACAGCGCCCAGCACCAACCCGCCGGACACCACTTGCAGCGTGCCGTTCCACAGCGGTCCATAGGCTGTCTGGCCGGCGGAAGCGCCCAGCAGCGCCGTGCCAATGAACACGGTACCGATGTATACGACGGGGATGCGCCAACCTACAACGCCCCGCGCCAGCAGATATGCATAGCCGATCAACAGCGCGATTACGCTGACCTCGCCGATGCAGCCGGCGTTGTCGCCCAGCAACAGGGAAAGGAAGGCCTGCGACGGGGAAGCCCCCACCGTGCCGCCCTGTGCCAGCTGTGCCAGCGGCGTGGCCCCGGACGTCGCGTCGGCCAGCGAGGCCAGCGGCGAATTGACCGGGTTGGTCCAGGCTGTCATGCGCACGGGGAAGCTGGCCAGCAGGAAGGCCCGCGCCGCCAGTGCCGGGTTGACAAAGTTGTGTCCGATGCCGCCGAAGGGCACCTTGACCAGGCCGATGGCGAACAGCGAGCCCAGCGCGCACAGCCACCAGGGCGAGCTAACCGGCAGATTCATGCCCAGCAGCACGCCGGTAACCAGCGCGGACAGATCGCCGACGGTCTGCTCGCGTTTCATGAGCTTGTGCAGCAGCCATTCGGCCAGCACTGCTGTGGCCGCGCACAGCGCCAGCACCACCAGCGCCCGATAGCCGAAACGATAGACACCCACGGCGCAGGCCGGCACCAGCGCCAGCAATACGTCGCCCATGATTCGGCGCGTGCTCTGCGGTGCGCGGACATGGGGAGAAGCGGAGACGTTGAATTTCATGCCAGGGAACCTCCATGCGGGCTGCCGTCCATCGCGGAGCGCCGCTTGATGTGCTTATTTCTTGGTGGCAAGGCCGCGGATGCGGTTTTTCCCAATGCGAATGTTCTGCAGCAGCTGGCGGCGGGCCGGGCAGATGTAGGTGCACGCGCCGCATTCCACGCAATCCATCGTGTGCAGCTGTGCGGCTCTGGCCGTATCGCCCACGTCCACTGCGTCGGATATCTGATAGGGCAGCAGACGGATGGGGCAGACCTTGTAGCACCGCCCGCAGCGGATGCAGGGGGAAGCCGGCGGCACATGGGCCTCCTGGCCGGACAGCACGACGATGCCCGAGGTGCCGGCGATGACCGGCACAGCGTCGTCATATTGGGCAACACCCATCATTGGCCCGCCGGACAGGATTTTTTCCGCGTCCTCGGTCCTTCCGCCGCAAAAATCGATGCAGTCGCGAAAGCTCGTGCCGATGCGCACCAGCAGGTTGGCGGGATTGCGCACGCCGCCGCCGGTCACGGTGACCACGCGCTCGATGAGCGGCTTGCCAAGCGCCACAGCCTCATAAATCGCGTGCAGCGTGCCGACGTTGAGCACCACGCATCCCGCGTCGGCGGGCAGGCCGCCGGAGGGCACTTCGCGGTGGGTCAGCGCCCATATCAGCTGCTTTTCGCCGCCCTGGGGATATTTCACCCGCAGAGGCTTGACCTCGATGCCGGTTCCTTCGGCAGCGACGCGCAGCGCCCGGATGGCCTGGGGCTTGTTGCCCTCCACGCCGATGATGGAGCGCGTGATGCCCAGAGCCCGCAACGTCAGCCGGATGCCGGCCACAACGCCTTCGGCGCGCTCCTGGAGCAGGCGGTCGTCCGCCGTGAGGTAGGGCTCGCATTCGGCCGCGTTGGCGACCAGCGTGTCCACATGCTTGTCCTTGGGTATCGTCAGCTTCACATGGGTCGGGAAGGTTGCGCCGCCCATGCCCACAATACCCTTGTCTCGAATAATCGCGATGATGTCCGCGCCGGACAGCTTATCCAAGTCCTCTGGCGGTGCCAGGCTTTCATCCGGCGTGTCCAGATGGTCGTTGCGGATGACGACCGACTGCACGAGGCTTCTGCCTGTCGGGTGAGGCCTCTGCTCCACGGCGACAACGGTGCCGGAAACGCTGGCGTGGATGGGTGCGCTGACAAACGCCGGGCTTTCGCCGATGCGCTGCCCCATTTTGACGACGTCTCCTTTTTTAACCAGCGGTGTGCACGGCGCACCGGTTACCCGCGTCATCGGGATTGCTACGATGTCCGGCGCCGGCATAACAGTGATGGCACAGCCGCTGGACATCGGTTTGCCATGATGGGTTGCCCTGAGCGGGTGGACGCCCCCGGAAAATGTTAAGGCCTTCATCTTTACCTCTCCGTGTTCTGCGTGATACAAACCAGCATATGGTGGTTCTCATAACTTAATTGAAAAACACAAAAGTGCCGTTTGAAGTGTTGAAACTCGATTGGATGCATCAAGAGAGCTTTCACTTCTCCTTTCTGACTTACATTTTTTTAACCTGAGACCGCTTTCGCCTGCCTCAGGAGATTGTGATAAAAACTACAAATATATCAGATGCGTTTTGTTGGATTTATTGTATCAAATGAAGGGCATTTGATCAATATGATTCGCAAATGTCATTGGATTTTTTTGCGATTATCGGCGTAAAGAAGCCCTGTTTGGCCTTGTGAACAGCTTGGCTGACAGCTATGCCAGGGCATGCCCTACATATGCGGCTGTCGCAGATATCTCAATAATGTGTATTTCTGCGCTCAGATATATACGGCGCTGCAATGAGGCGAACTCGGTGGACTTGCACAATCCATAGCGGGCACAACACTGTTATGATGCCGCAGGCCGTACTTCACTGAAGGCCTGCCGGCGAACCCGACGCCGGGCGTAGAAGAAGCTGCCGACCTGCCCGATGCCCGCCAGCGCCCAGGTGATGGGGTAACACACAAAGAGAATAACCTCTGAGGGATACCACGCAAAAAAAGTTGCCAGCCACACAATCCGTAAAAGGCATGCGCCTACCAGCGTGCAGACCATGGGGAGAACGGAATAGCCCATCCCACGGGTCAGGCCCGGATAGACATTCATCATGCCGCAGGTGAAGTATGCGATCATCATAACGTAGATACGCTGCACGCCAAGATTGATGACTTCCGGCTCAGGCGTGTATATCGCCAGCAACGGCCGTGCAAATAGCATCGTCAGCCCGCCAAGGATGATCCAGGTGGCAAAGATCAATGCCGTGCATACCTTTGCTATGCTGCCAATTCGCTCGTATTTCTTCGCGCCCATGTTCTGCCCGGTAAAGGTGATGGCGGCGTTGTAATAGGCATTCATTGCGGTGCCGACAAAGCCCTCGATGTTGGATGCGGCGGAACTGGCCGCCACCATCGTGGAGCCGAAGGAGTTGACGGCGGACTGGATCAGCACGTTGGATATGGAAAACAGGAGGCTTTGCATGCCGGCCGGCAGGCCGATCCGCACGAGCTGCGCCAGCTTTTGCCGGTCAATCCGCATCTGCCGGGGGACAAAACGAATTGCTCCGTCGCTTCTGCACAGGCAGATCACGATGAGAACCATGGAAAGATACTGGGTAATGACGGTGGACCAAGCAACACCCGCGACGCTCATATGCAGAACGATCACCAGGAACAGGTTGATAATGACGTTCACGACACCGGCAATCAAGAGATAGTACATCGGGCGCCGGCTATCGCCCACGGCCCGCAGGATGGCCGCGCCAAAGTTGAAAACCATGCTGGCAGGCACGCTGAGGAAGTAGATCTTCATATAGACGGACGACAGGTTTAGAATGTCTTCCGGGGTTCCCATCAAGACCAGCAAAGGATCACACAGTATGAGCCCTGCCGCCATAACGATGACCCCGGCAATCACGCTGATGGCCATGGAAGTGTGGACCGACCTGCTTACGGCTTCCGGCTGATCGGCGCCGTAGTCCTGCGCCACGATGACGCTGGTGCCCACCGACAGGCCCATGAAGAAAGTGACGATGAGATTGATCAGAGCGCCGGTTGCGCCAACCGCCGCCAACGCGTCGCTGCCGGAGAATCGCCCGACGACGACCATGTTTGTCGTATTGAACAACAGCTGCAGAATGTTCATTGCCATGATTGGCAGAGAAAACCGGAGTATCTTGCCAAACAGCGGGCCATTGCACATGTCCATGTCACAGGGGCGGGATGTAACCATTAGGCGCGTCCTTTTGACCACGGGTTCTTCTTGGTGTGGGGATCCCGGCTCTTAGCCGTTGCACCGCACCATTGACCCATAAGTGTTTATATTAGCACGTAATTCAGAATTTTCTACCCATATGCGGATTTTTATAGGAACAATTAAATGAATGATTTGCTTATTTTGCCATTGATCAGGGAATAAAGGATACAAAACAAGTGGAAAGCTATGTGCTTTTGTATTAGTTCAAATGATATAATGTCAGATGCAACGCCCAATATAGAATGATATCGAAGAAAATGATTAGCAGGAGCCGTAAGATGCAGTTCGCATGCAATTGGTCCATCGCCCTAAAGGCACTTCTCGAAAAGCAAGCAATCGATGTTGATTACATAAAATCTGGTGCTTTTGGTTCATTTGATGAGCAATATGCCGCAATGCGCTCGTTGAAGCCGATTCTTGTGCACGGCCTTGGATATCATGAAAACACCGGCATGGCAGACATGAATGTGATTGATTTTGTTACCGCGAATCGTGTGATCGGGCAATGTTGTTCACCACACTATGGTCTGCATCTAGGCATTAGAAAAGCAGACATGTCTTTACAGATGACAGATAGCGATATTTACGAGAGGATGTGCAGGCAGATTCATTTCTTTAAGAAAAACATAAAGGTTCCACTGCTTCTTGAGAATTCGCCGGATACTCCCAACGACAGGCTGGAATTTGACCTTTATCCATATAACTCACCGGAGCAAGTGAGTAAAATCATAATGGATAATGATGTGGGCTTGTTGCTCGATATAACCCACGCAAAGCTAACGGCGAAATTCCGGAATTTGAACATATACGATTACCTTGGAGCGTTTCCGCTCAAACGAGTGAAGGAAATCCACACAAATGGTTCGGGATTTGATTCGGAGGGGTTCCCAAAGGATACGCATCAGGTGATGGAGGATGAGGACTATGCCCTGCTGGAATGGGTACTGGGTCGGACAAATCCAGAGATTGTCACACTAGAATATATCGGCGCTGAAGCAGAGGAATATGAGGCCGTACTGTCATCTACAGAATACCAGATTAAGGAAATTCGCAAAATAGTCGGAGGGCATTGATTTCTTTCGCCGGCGGTCAGTGGGACTTGAAGGTTCAATGCGCTTGCGCGCAACGGGCCTGCGCCGCGAGGATGTAAATGGAGTTTTGCGTGACATCTGATCGCCGCCATCTGGTGGCGATGCTCATCGCTGCGCGCTGACCGGCAAATGCTCTTATAGCGGCAAAGCCGCTATTCCGCATTGCCTGCGGTTCCTTGCTTCGCAGGTCGTGTTCTTACCTCTTTGGCTGTGGCGGGTGTGTTCTGCGTAAACCATGTGACCGTACCAAAGCAAATCCCCCCTGTTGATGCAGGGGGGATTTGCTTTGGTGCGGTCAGTGGGACTTGAACCCACACAGGGGATACCTATACGCCCCTCAAACGTACGCGTCTGCCAGTTCCGCCATGACTGCGCGGTTGGTTTTATGGTCTCTCCTTGCAAAGAGCGCGAAAAAGATTATATCGTTTCATGAACCTGTTGTCAAACATTTTCGGGGGCTTTGATCGTCGCGCTTGACATCGTTTGACCGGCTGATATAATAACCCTATATCCACAACAGCGTTGCGGAGGAAAATGGTTCGCGGACCGCGCGACAGAGAGTGGCGCCCACCGGCTGAAAGGCGCCTGCGCGAAAGGGAACCTGTCCCGCCTCCGAAGCTGCGCGGGGGCAGCAACCCGCG
>JAEZSC010000200.1 GCA_023422005.1 Bacillota bacterium
CGTTGTCTATGAGGATCAGCCGGTTGGCCTCCGGCAGCGCCACCGGCGGCTGCGGCGCGCCCAGCACCAGCCGCTCCGCCGGGCCATAGGCCACGTCGCCCAGCCGCTCGCTCATCAGGTGCTCAAATAGGAAGTTCACGAGATTCACCACGGCGGCGCTGCTGCGGAAGTTTGCCGACAGATCGATGCGGCGCTCGGCGGCATCTTCATCGCAGGAGCTTTGCGCCAGCCGGTCGATGAACAGCCGGGGCTCCGCTGAGCGGAAGCGGTAGATGCTCTGCTTGACGTCGCCCACGCAGAAGAAAGCGCCCGGCGTGCTGACACGGCGCAGGATGGCGTCCTGTATGGGGCTGATGTCCTGATATTCGTCCACGAACACATGGGGGTAGGCGCTTCGGACATCCTCACATACGGCGTCATCGGCCAGCGCAGCCAGCGCCATATGCTCCAGGTCGGAGAAGTCCAGTATGTTCTGCGCGCGCTTCTCCGCCGTATAGGCGGTGTCGAAGGCCAGCGTCAAATCCCGCAGCGCTGCCATCTGGGTCGCCATGGCGGCGGTGTTGGCGGCCAGCGCGCCGGGGTCCGCCACCAGGGGGTTCTTGGTTTTGATGTTCGTAACGGTGTTTTTGGCGTGGTCCCGCAAGTCCTTGGCGGCTTCGCTGAGCGCCGTTTTTTCCGCAGCCTTCATGGCGGGCATGCGGCCAAAGCCGGCGCTTTCCAGCGCCGCGCACAACGCGGCCAACCCACCGCAGGCCAAAGCGGCCCGCAGTGCCTCGATCGTGGCTTGGTCCTCCCGAAAGCGCTCCAGATAGCGCGCAGGCCCTTGTGGCAGGCTTGCCAACTCAATTGCCTCGGCGATGGATGCCGCCGCCAGGTCCAGCTCCTCGGCCAGCGCTTCCAGCAACACCGCCAGCCAGGGCGTGTCCGCCGCGTCGGCAAAGGTGAACATGGCTACCTTGTCGCCCAGCCAACGCTGCCAATGGGGGTGGTTGCGCGCCGCGCGGTACACGCGGGTCACCAGCTTTTCCAGACCGCTGCCGTCACTGCCGCCCCAGCAGTCGGCCAACTCCAGAAAGGGGGGTTCGCCCCGTTCAAAGGCTTCATCTATGGTGTCGGTGAGGGCCTGGGCGAACAGCGCGTCGGTGATAGCCTGCTCCTCGGTGCGAAAGCCCGGTTCCAACGCGATGACATGGCCGTAGCGGCCCAGCAGCACCGAGCAGAAGCCGTGCAGCGTGCCGATCTGGGCGCGGTCCACCCGCAGCGCTTGGGAGCGCAGGCGCTTGTTGTCGCGATCCTCGGCCATTGCCAGCTCCAGACGCGCCACGATGCGCGTGCGCATCTCCGCGGCGGCGGCGCGGGTGAAGGTGCAGATCAGCATGCGGTCGATGTCAGCGCCGTCCTGCAGGATCAGGCTGCAGATGCGCTCCACGAGCACGGCCGTCTTGCCGCTGCCCGCCGCGGCGCTCACGACCAGGTTGCTGCCCCGGGCAGTGATGACTTTATTCTGCGCCGCTGTCCAAACCATCGTCTGCCCTCCCCTTGATCCTCTCGTCGATCTTCAACATCGCCTCATCCTTGGTCAGCAGCTCCCGGTACTTCTTGGGGTCGGCCAGCTCGAAGCGGCACAGCGCGTCGTAGGCACAGCTCTCACAGGCGATGCTCTTGCCGGCGCGCCACGGCCGCGCAGCCACGCAGCCCCTGCGCATCTCCCCCACCGCCTGGGCGGCGTGCTCAGCCACCATGTCCAGCACGGCCTTGCCCACCGGCGGGTCCAGCAGGCCGCTGCCCCGCTGCGTGTTGAAGTTATAAAGAAGAGAACGCCCATTCTCCGTAGCATTGTCCATAGCCGCGGGGATGCCTTCGGCGTTCAGACACCAGCCCTTCAGGCGCAGCTTTTCGCGGCGCTGGGCGTCTGGCTCGCCCTCATCCACCCAGGGGTCTATCAGCGGGAAGATATAAGCCGCCGCCGGTACCGCCGGGCGGCCTTTCACGCCGCCCCACACACCGCACAGCGCCCACAGGTACAGCCAGGTCTGCACGTTGAGGCCGTTGACGGCCTTAGCCACGTCGATGTCGTAGGAGCCGCTCTTGTAGTCGATGACCCGCAGCAGATCCGCCCCTTCGCCGCGCAGCACGTCCAGCCGGTCGATGCGCCCCTGCAGGAAGGCCTGGCGATCCTCGGAGGGCAGGGCAGCCGCCGGGATGCCTCCGCGGCCGAAGCGCACCTCCTGCGAATAGGGCACAAAGGCTCCCTGGGCCATCTGGGCGGCGAAGGTCTCGGCGGCCAAAGCGCAAACACGCTGCAGGTTGGCGCCGGTCCAGCGCAGGCGGGCGTCGCTCTGCAGCAGGCCGTATTGGAACTCCTGCGCAAGCGCCTCGGTCTGGGCCCACATAAGTGCCGGCGCTTGCGCTTGCAGCGTTGCTGCGTCGCCGCACAGCGGCAGCGCCTGCCGGGCGAAGCCCTCCAGCGCCGCGTGCAGGAAGATACCGGCAGCGGCGCGCTCCAGCCCCCGCTGCCGCCATTCCACCGGCCTCAGGCCGAAATCCACGAAGTGCCGGAACGGACACGTATGGAAGCTCTCCAATTGGCTGGCAGTCACCGAAGCGGCGTTCAGCGTGAGCGCCGCCGCCGGTAAGTAATCCGTCTCCTCATCGTCCTGCAGCTCCCGCAGCAGGCGCTGGACGCGCCCGGCATAGCCCGGCGCATCCAGATACCACCGCAGCCGCTCCAGCTGGCCGTCGGCAGGCCGCAGGCCCTCGGCGATGGCCCGCAGCCGCGCCGGCAGCCGCGGATAGTCCGCCGCCGCGCAGGGCGTGGCATCCCTCAGTTCGGCTGCCGCCGCAATGTCCTCGAGCTGCAGGTTCAACAGCTGCGCCATGCGCCGGAATGTTGCGTCGGGCTCGGCGTCGGCGCCGGCGGCTGTGCTGGCCGCATAGCTCACATACAGGCTGGCGGAGCCCTTGGTCACAGTCTTGTAAAGCTCAAAGCGGCGCTGGGCGTCCTTGATCTGAGAGCTCTGGCCGGCGTTCACGCCCAGCGTCAGCAGCGTGTCCAGGTCGCGCTCCGATAGAATACCCCCTTCGGCCTTGGGCTCCAGCATGCCCTCGCCTGCGCCCAGGATCAGCATGTGCCGCACGTCGCCCAGCCGCACGCGGCCCAGGTTGCCGGCCTGCACCTGGTCCACACCGGTGGGCAGTATGCCGACCTCCATGGAAGCAAAGCCGCTCTGCAGTATGGCATGCAGCTGCGCGGCGTCCAGCGGCTGGTCGTCGATGATCAGGCTCAGCTGGTCCAGCACATCCAGTATCGCGTTCCACACACGCTCGGTCACGGCGGCCTCTTCCAGCAGGCCGGTGCGCTTGAGTATGGCCGCCTGCTCATCCAGCGCCTCGTCGAAGCGCAGGCCTTCCAGCACGGCATAGATGGCCCGGGCCCAGCGGTCTGCCGTGGCGGTGCGCCCTCCGGCGTGCCTGTGAAGCGCGGCGGCCAGGTCATGCACCGCGCGGCGCATGCGGTTGAGCGCCGGCAGGTCATACTCCCCCTGCCCCTTTACCCAATCCCGCGACCACGCACGCATGCCCCGAGGCGCGAAGGCGGTCAGATAGACCTCCAGTAGGTCCTCATCGGCGCTCTGGAACTTCAGGCACCCGGTCTTGACCAGCCGCAGCACGTCGGCGGTACGGAACTGCTGCTCCAGCACCTTGATGAGGCTGAGCACGAATCGCACCGCCGGGTGGCGAAGCACCTCCCGCCGCCGGTCGATGAATACGGGGATGCCGTATTGTCCGAAGACACGCTCGATCAGCGGCCCATAGGCCCGGGGGTCGGCACATTGCACGGCGAACTGCCGCCAGTGCAGGCTGCTGTCGGCGCGGGCCTTGGCCAGTATCCACGCCGCGGCGGCCTCCACCTCTTCCACGGCGTCCTCGGCGCGGCACAGCGTCACGTCGCCCTGTCGCAGGGCGCTGTCGGCCGGGTGGGCAAACAGCGTGCGCTCCAGGTGGGCGATGTCCGGCGGCATGGGCTGCATGCGGTCGTCGCGGCGCAGATGCACCCATTGCACCGCCACACCCATGTCTCTGACCAGCTCGGTCAGCCGCGCCACATTGTCGCGGCTGCAATGGAACAGATCGCCGTCGGCGGCATCCTCGGTGTCAAAATCCTGCGTGAGCGTGACCGAGCCGCCCACGGCCAGCAAATTCTGAATCATGCGGCACTGCTGGGGGCTCAGGTAATCGAAGCCGTCGAAATAGAACGGGCAGCCCTTCAAAAAGCTTGCCTCGGAAATGCGCTCGATGAAGCGGTTGAAGCGACTGTCCTCGTCGGTGAAGCGCCGGGAGGCCAGGTATTCGTCATACTGCCGGCTGATGGCGGCGATGTCCTCGGCCTTGGCCCGCAATGTACCGGTGAGCCGGGCGGTCTTGGCAAGCAGGTCGTCGGCGGTCACGTCGAACTGACGGAACCCCCGCAGCAGCTGCACCATCTGGGCGGAAAAGCCCGGATAGCCCAGTACCGAGCGGAAGGCTTTGAGATTGTCGGCGATGGGCAGCGAGGCCTGACGCAGCGCCATGGCCAGGCCGCTGTCATCGATGACCGCGCTTCTATCTTGGGACACTTGGGCGAACACATCGCTGGCAAGCTTGGCGGGGCTCACAACCCGCGCCTGCATGATGCCCTTGGCCTGCAGATGGGCGATGAGCGCCTGCTCGGCCTGCAGCGTGGCCTGCTCGGGCACCACGAGGTACACAGGCTTGTCGCTGCGGGCGATGTCCTGCTTGATGTGCTCATAGACCCATGTGGATTT
>JAEZSC010000003.1 GCA_023422005.1 Bacillota bacterium
CGATCATGGCGGTGCTCAGGTTGTCGCGCTGCCGGGATACCTCCGCCATCTTCTTGTCCACGTAGATGGCGACCTTGTGGATATACTCCTCCGGCAGATCCGCGAGCAGGGCGTACTCGTTGCCCGCAATGCGAACCAACGTCTTATTCTTCTGCGACACACCGCTCACCTCCCCCGCATGACGATCTACACCAACATATTACAATAACCGAACACTGGGCACAAGTAGCAATTTACAGTTTTACCAGCAAATTACAGCCTTTATGCCCTCAATTCGGCATCATGCGCGTCTTTGAGCACGGCCACCACGCGGTTGAACACGGTGGTAACCTCGTCGTCCACCAGCGTGTGGTCGGTGGCTTGCAGGCGCAGCGAGAAGGCCACGCTCTTGCGTCCCTCGGCCACCTGTTTGCCCTCGTAGATATCGAAGAGCTCCACGGCCTCCAGCAGAGGGCCCCCGGCGCTGCGGATGCAGGCCAGCAGATCGCCCGCGGCGGCGTCGCGTCCCACGGTTACGGCCAGGTCGCGGCTGACCGACGGGAACTTGGGCAGCGGCACGATGGGGGCGTCGGGGTTGCCAAGGGCAAGCAGAGCATCCACATCCACCTCGGCCAGCAACACCCGGCGGCTGAGCTCAAAGCGCTGAGCCACCTCGGGGTGCAGCTCGCCCAGCACGGCGATGCGGGCATCCCCGATCCACATCTCGGCGCTGCGGCCGGGGTGGTGCCAGGACGCCCCGCCGGCGCGGGTCGTGGCCTCGGGAGCGCCGAAACGCTCCAGCAGCGTCTCCACGATGCCCTTGAGGTCGTAGAAATCCGCGCTGTCGTCGGCGATGCCCACGCACAGCCACTCCCGCTCCTCGCAGGGTGTGTCCAGCGAATAGGAGCCGTCGGCGTTGCGGGGCGCGGCGTCGGCCTTGGCCCGGAAGGTGTGGGCGATCTCGAACAGGCGCACGGCCTGGGCCTTGCGGTTCAGGTTGTTGGCCAGGGACTTGAGCATCGAGGGCGCCAGCGTGGGGCGCATCAGGCTATAATCCTCGCCGATTGGGTTAATCAGGCGCACGCCGGCCCTCAGCGGGTCGTCGGCGGCCAAGCCCAGGCGGTCCAGCGACGAAGGCGCGATGAAGGAGTAGCTCATGGCCTCATTGAGGCCCATGGCGCTCAGGAGTTGCCGCAGCTTCAGCGCGTCCTGCTGGCGGGCGGTGCGCCGGCCCATCAGCGCCTCTCCCGGCGGGGCTATGGAAGGAATGGTGTCATATCCATACAGCCGTTGCACCTCTTCGGCGATGTCGGCGAAGGTTTCCACGTCGTCACGCCACAGCGGCACCGTCAGCTCCAGCGCATCGCCCGCGGGCTTCACACCGAAGCCCAGGCGGGTCAGGATGTCTGAAATGTTCTGGGCGGATATCTGCTGGCCCAGCAGCGCGCACACCCGTGCGGGGCTCACGGTGAGCAGCCGGGGGGCGATTTCGGCCTGCCGGCAATCTATAACGCCGGGCACAACTTCGCCAGCGCCCAGCTGCTGCACCAGCGCCATGGCGCGGTCCAGCGCCTGCTCGGTCAGGTACAGCGGCAGATTCTTCTCATAGCGTGCCGAGCTTTCGGTGCGCATGCCCTGGGCGCGGGAGGTCAGGCGGTTGCTGCTCCACTCGAAGTTGGCGCTCTCGAATACGACCGTCGTGGTGTCCTCGAAGATGCCGGAAAGCTCGCCGCCCATGACGCCCGCCAGGGCTACCGGGCCTTCGCCGTCGGCGATGACCAGGTTGCGCGGGTTCAGCGTGCGCTGCTTGCCGTCCAGCGTCTGGAGGGTTTCCCCCTCTCCTGCCCGCCGAACAATGATTTGCTGCCCGCGCAGATTGCGGTGGTCGAAGGCGTGCATGGGCTGGCCCAACTCCAGCATCACGTAGTTCGTGATATCCACGATGTTGTTGATGGGCCGTACGCCGCAGGCAGCCAGCGCCTGGCGCATCCACAGCGGCGAGGGCGCGATCTTCACGTTGCGCACGACCCGGGCCATATAGCGCGGGCACAGGTCATAGTCGCGCACGTCCACGCGCAGGTAGTCGCCCACCGCTCCATCCTTGGCCTCGGTATACTCCAGCGACGGCGTGCGCAGCGGCGCGCCGAGGATCGCCGAAGCCTCCCGGGCCAGGCCCAGCATGCTCATGCAGTCGGCGGCGCGGTTGGCGGTGATCTTGAAGTCGATGACCGGCTCCTTGATGCCCACGATGTCCAACACGTCGCTGCCGGGGGCGTACTCCTCCTGGAAGATCAGGATACCGTCCACCGACGCGCCGGGGTAGTAATCGTCGCCGATGCCCAGCTCCTCGCCGGCACACAGCATGCCTTCGCTTTCCACGCCGCGCAGCTTGGAACGCTTGATCACGATGCCGCCGGGCAGGTGCGAGCCCAAGACGCTGACCGGCACCAGAGCGCCCTCGAACACGTTGGTTGCCCCGGTGACAATTTGCAATGGGCGTTCGCCGCCCACATCCACCGAACAAACGACCAGCTTGTCGGCGTTGGGATGGCGCTCGATTTTCAGGATGCGGCCCACGACGACGTTGCTGATCTCGGCGGCGGGCGTCAAAATCTCCTCCACCTCGAAGCCAGCCATGATCATGCGCCGGGAGAACTCGGCGATGTCCAGGCCGATGTCGGTATATTCCTTAAGCCATTTCAACGGTGTCTTCATCGCTCGCTACCTCACTTAATTTGCTCGAGAAACCGCAAATCGTTCTCGAACAGCGTCCGCAGATCGGAAATGCCGTATTTGCTGACGGTCAGACGGTCCAGCCCCATGCCGAAGGCGAAACCGGAGTACACGTCGGAATCGATGCCGCACATGTCCAGCACCTTCGGATTGACCATGCCGCACCCTAAGAGCTCAATCCAGCCGGTGCCGCGGCACACGCGGCAGCCGTCATCCTTGCCGTCGCACACATAGCACGAGATGTCCACCTCTGCGCTGGGCTCGGTGAACGGGAAGTAGCTGGGCCGGAAGCGGGTGCGGGTGCGCTCTCCGTAAAACTCCCGGGCGAAAATATCCAGCGTACCCTTCAAGTGCCCCATATGGATGCCGCGATCCACGACCAACCCTTCTATCTGGTGGAACACCGGAGAATGGGTGGCGTCCACCTCGTCCAGGCGGTAGACGCGGCCGGGGCACACGATACGGATGGGCGGCGCTTGGGTCAGCATCGTGCGGGCCTGCACCGGCGAGGTGTGGGTGCGCAGCAGGCTGTTGGCGTCCACGTAGAACGAATCATGCATATCGCGGCTGGGGTGGTTGGCCGGCAGGTTCAGCAGCTCAAAGTTGAAGTGATCCCACTCGACCTCCGGCCCTTCGGCGATGGCGAAGCCCATGCCGATGAACACGTCCTCAGCCTGTCTGCGCACCAGCGACAGCGGGTGCAGATGACCGAGAACCGGTTTGCGGCCGGGGATGGTCACATCCAGGCGCTCCTGGGCCAGGCGCTGGGCCTGCGCGGCGGTTTGCAGCGTGGCCAGGCGCGCGTCGATGGCGGCCTCCAACTCGGCGCGCACGTCGTTTACGCGCTTGCCCATTGCCGGGCGCTCGGAGGCGTCCAGGCTGCCCATGGCACGCAGCAGCCCCGTGAGTTCCCCCTTCTTGCCCAGCACCTTGACGCGCAGCTGCTCCAGCTCATCCAGCGTCTGCGCCTGTTCCAGCAGCGCTCGGGTCTCCGCGGCGATGCGTTGCAGTTCGTTTTGCATGTCCCTACCCCTTTCCTGCAAGGCAATCAGCTTGCTGATTGCCGGTCGCCCTCAGGCGATGATAAAATCAAAAAAATGCCTCCGCCCCACAATGGGGCGAAGGCACGCGGTACCACCCAAATTCACCCGTCACACTGGAACGGGCCTCATACGGTTGTAACGGAACCACCGTCCGCACCTACTTGAACGATGTTCGTTCAGCGCGCCGCTCCGGGGCGAACTTCCCTGCAGTCCTGTGGCAGCGGCGCTTGCAGCCGGTGGCGCCGCCTCTCTGGGGCCATGGTGCCTGAGGTACTCTCCTCTTCATCGCGTTTACGTTGCGTTATTATATCACGCTGTGCATGAACTATGCAATTGGTTTTGTGTCAGCTGGCAGCCTGGTTTTTGGTTTCATGATAGTCTTCCTCGGTATTTATGTCCCAAACAGCCTTTCGGTCCCCCTTGCCCTGCACGGCGTCCACGGCTGCCATGGCGGTCAGCATGGAGTGGTCCATGTTGTTGTAGCGGTGCTGGCCGTTGCGGCCGATGCAGTGCAGGTTTTCAAAGCCCAGCAGATAGTCCTTCACACGGTCGAACTGCGCATACACGCCGAAGTAGGCCGGATAGGCCTTTTTCACGCGGAAACGCACACCGTCCAGCACGGAGTCTTCCTCAATGACGCCGGTGCGCACAAGCTCCTGTGCGGCCATTTGGACAAAGGCCGCGTCGTCCATGGCCCACAGCTCGTCGCCCTCATTGCAGAAGTATTCCAACCCCAGCCACACAGTGTCCGGGTCCGCCACCATGTAGGGCGACCAGTTGTTGAAGATCTGCAGGCGGCCGATCTTCACGTCGTCCTCCTGAATGTACACCCACGTGTCCGGCACGATGCCGTTCAACGTCTTGATACCGGTCGTGTTCCTGAGTTTCAGGCGTTTTACCAGCAACCCTACGGTGACAAAGTCGCGGTAAGGCAGACTTGCGGCGATGCCGGCCACATCGGCAGGCACATCCTCACCTCGAAGCCCTGCCACCAAATCCTTCACAGGCATCGTGGAAAACACGAAGTCGCAGGAGATCTCGTGGCGCTGGCCGCCTTGCTCATAGACGACCGAGCGGATCGCGCCGCCGTCGGCGTTCAGCTCCGCCACGCGGCAGCCCCGGCGCACCTCCCCACCCAGTGCAGCGATCTCCTCGGCCACGGTCTCCCACAGCTGCCCAGGGCCGTGCTTGGGATAGAGGAACCGCGAGATCAACGAGGTTTCTTGCTCCTTCTGGGCGATATCGGCCTTGCGCTGGAAGGGCTTTTTGAGCGCCGACAGCACCGCCTTGGTCAGCGACAGGCCCTTGATGCGCTGGGCGCCCCAGGCGGCGGAGATGTCCCTGGGGTGGCGGCCCCAAACCTTCTCGGTGTATTTCTCGAAGAACATGCCATAGAGCGGCCGGCCGAAGCGGTTGATCATGAAGTCTTCCAGCGTACGCTCCGGACGCCTGTGCAGCCGGGAGCCGACGTAGCCAAAGCCTGCCTTCATCGTGCGAGCAAAACCCATGTTCAGGAAGGTTTCCGGCTTCATGGAGATCGGATAATCGAAGAATTTGCGCAGATACAGTATGCGGGAAACGCGCTCGCGCACCAGCATCACGCGGTCCTCCCTTTCGGGGTTGGGCCCTCCGGGTGAAAGCGTTGGCACGCGGCCCAGGGCCAGGTCGTCCCGGGATGGGTTGCCCTGCACCGGAAGCACATCGAGCCACCAGCGCATCACACGGTCGTCCTTGCTGAAGAAGCGGTGGCCGCCGATGTCCATACGGTTGCCCTTGTGGTTCATCGTCTGGGCGATGCCGCCGATGGACCGGCTTTCCTCCAGCACGATCGGGTGTATATCGGTCTGCCGGAGCAGCTCCAGCGCGGCGGTGAGCCCTGCGGGTCCCGCGCCGATGATGACGGCGGTCTTCTGTTGCGCCATTGAATACCTCGGTTTCTGTTGCCCGGTCGCGGGCACAACGCGAATTATAGTATATCGATTTGAAAATAGCAATTATGATCTTTATGTCGATTTTCTTAAGGAACCTGTCCTTCTCAAATTAGCTTTGCGATAAATTTGACGAACGCGCCGCCGGTTTTGTTTCCATCGCTCCCCTGCTTATGCTATAATATTTGAGATTTTGCGCGTCGAGCATTTTTGACAAGGAGGAACATCATGGAGTATTCAAGAGAAGTGGAAGAAATGATGTGCGTAGCCAAAGGCCCGCATCATGGACCCGCTCCGATCCCCGAAGAAGGTAAATGGGTCAAGAGCTATGAAGTCAAGGATATCTCCGGCTTCACCCATGGCGTAGGCTGGTGCGCGCCGCAGCAGGGCGCTTGCAAGCTCAGCCTCAACGTGAAGGACGGCATCATCCAGGAGGCCCTGGTAGAGACCATCGGCTGCAGTGGCATGACCCACTCCGCCGCCATGGCCGCGGAGATTCTGCCCGGCAAGACCGTGCTGGAAGCCTTGAACACCGACCTCGTGTGCGACGCCATCAACACCGCCATGCGCGAGCTGTTCCTGCAGATTGCCTACGGCCGCAGCCAGTCGGCTTTCTCCGAGGGCGGCCTGCCCATCGGCGCGGGCCTGGAAGACCTGGGCAAAGGCCTGCGCTCCCAGATCGGCACGATGTACGGCACCAAGGCCAAGGGCGTGCGATTCATGGAGATGGCCGAGGGCTATGTGCTGGAAATGGGCCTGGATGAGAACAATGAGGTCATCGGCTACAAGTTCGTGAGCCTGGGCAAGATGCTCGAAGCCATCCGCAAGGGCGTGGACCCCAAGGAAGCATTCGAGAAGAACGTGGGCACCTATGGCCGTTTCGACGAAGCGGTCAAGAAGATCGACCCGCGCCATAACTAAAGGAGGGAAGCGAAAATGGCACAGTTTGAGAGCTACGAGAGAAGAATCAAGCAGATAGAAAAATGCATGGCCGAGTACGGCATTCCCTCCCTGGATGAGGCCAAGGAATACTGCCTGAGCAAGGGCGTGGACGTGGAGAAGATCGTCCGCGGCATCCAGATGATCGCCTTCGAGAACGCCGTGTGGGCCTACACGCTGGGCGCCCGCATCGCCTTTGCCAAGGGCGCCAAAAACGCCGCCGAAGCCGCTGAGGCCATCGGCATCGGCCTGCAGGCATTCTGCATCCCCGGCTCCGTTGCCGACAGCCGCCAGGTGGGCATCGGCCACGGCAACCTGGCCGCCATGCTGCTGCGCGAGGAGACCAAGTGCTTCTGCTTCCTGGCCGGGCACGAGAGCTTCGCCGCCGCCGAGGGCGCCATCGGCATCGCCCGCACCGCCAACAAGGTGCGCAAGGAGCCCCTGCAGGTCATCCTGAACGGCCTGGGCAAGGACGCGGCCTACATCATCAGCCGCATCAACGGCTTCACCTATATCAAGACCGAGTACAACTATTACACCGGTGAGCTCAAGATCGCCGACGTCAAGCCCTTCAGCAACGGCGAGAAGGCCAAGGTGCGCGTGTATGGCTGTGACGATGTCAGCGAAGGCGTGGCCATCATGATCCACGAGAAGGTGGATGTGTCCATCACCGGCAACTCCACCAACCCCACCCGCTTCCAGCACCCGGTGGCCGGCACCTACAAGAAGTGGTCTGTGGACAACGGCAAGCAGTTCTTCTCCGTGGCCTCCGGCGGCGGCACCGGCCGCACGCTGCACCCGGACAACATGGCCGCCGGCCCCGCCTCCTACGGCATGACCGACACCATGGGCCGCATGCACTCCGACGCGCAGTTCGCCGGTTCCTCCTCGGTGCCCGCCCACGTGGAGATGATGGGTTTGATCGGCATGGGCAACAACCCCATGGTCGGCGCCTCCGTGGCCGTGGCCGTGGCGATTGAAGAGTCTGGGAAGTAAACCGAAACCTCAACCATCAAATGAGCGGGCCGAAAACACGGCCCGCTCTTTTTTTGCTTATTCCGTCCGCCCGCTCAACCGGGCGTCGCTCTTGCGGTACTGTCGCGGCGAGCAGTTGCACGTGGCCCGGAAGATCTTATCAAAGTAGTTGATGTTGCAAAAGCCCGTGCGCGCAGCAATTTCGGCCACGGGCAGGTCGGTGTGCGCCAGCATCGCGGCGGCTTTTTCCACACGGGTCATGTTCACGAACTCCACCAGCGTGCGGCCGGTCAGCCTTTTGAATGTCTTGCAGAAATGACCGGGGCTCAACGCGACCATGCGCGCCGCCTGGCTCACCGTCAGGCGCTGGTCGTAATGGCTGTCGATGTGCTCCAGCAGGCGCTTCACACTGTCTATGTTCGCCGACAGCCAGCCGATGACGGCGGCGCCTTCGTTCCCCTCCCGGCAGTTGCGGTGCACGGCCAGCACCAGCATCTGCAGCGCGGCCTTCACGGCCAGCTCATACCCCTCGCGCTTGCGGGCGAATTCGTCCAGCAGCAGATCCAGCGACGCCTTGAGTTCGCCATAGCCGGCGTCTCCGGGAGAAGTCTTTTCGGGAAACAGACGCTTCCCCTGTAAAAAGGGCAGCACATACTGCGCGTGATAGGGGTCCGGCGTCGCGCTGCCCAGCAGCGCCTTGTGGAACACGATGGCTTGATAGACGACCGGCTCCTCCCCCGACGCGTATCCGGAATGCAGCAGGCCGCTGTTCACGATCAGAATGTCGCCGGGGCCGGCCTCATGGCCATGGCCCTGCAGCGTAAAGACCGCCCGGCCCTGCAGCACAGAGAGAATCTCGATGCCTTCATGCCAGTGCAACCCCAGGACGTTGCGTCCGGAGGGTGCGTTGGTGAACACGTTCATCGGGAAGAACCGGTCGATCAACCAGGTGTTTTCCCTGAGCTCCTGATTGTTCATCGAGCTTCCCTCCTGGAGCGCAGGATCGGATAAGTTTTGCTCACTGCCGTATCTATCATCCCTGTATAACTTTGGATATCATCATTATATACAAATCCACCGGCTTGGAAAAGGAGAACGAAAAATGGAAAACATCCGCATTGGCACGCTGGTCAACGGCCCCGACGCCGTCCGCGTGATTCCCCAGATTCTCCCCCACGGGTTCGAGTCCTTCACGCTGACCTTCTGGCAGACCACCGGCAACACCGACCTGCCCGAGCTGGCCAAACGGGTCCAGGATGCCCTGGCCGGCTCCGGCGCGATCATCTCGGCATTGTCGGTGTTCGGCAACCCGCTAACCTGCGCCGGCAACAACGCCGATTCTCTCAAGAGCTGGGAACGCCTGATTGACGCGGCCCCTCTCTTTGGCGTGGACATCGTCTCGGGCTTCACCGGCCGCATACCCGGCAAGCCCATCGACGAATCGATACCGGCGTTCAAACAGGTCTTCGGTGAGCTGGCCAGGCGGGCGGAGGACAAGGGCGTGCGCATCGCCTTTGAAAACTGCAGCATGGACGGAACCTGGAGGGACGGCGAGTGGAACATCGCCCACAACCCGATGGCGTGGGAAATGATGTTCGACGCCCTGCCCAACGGCAACCTGGGCCTGGAGTGGGAACCCTGCCACCAGATGGTGTGCCTGATCGACCCGATCCCCCAACTGCGGCAATGGGTCGGCAAAATCTTCCACGTGCACGGCAAAGACGCCACAATCGCCTGGGACATCGTGCGCACCTACGGCATCGGCGGACCCAAGGGTTATGTGTGGCACCGCACGCCGGGCTTCGGCGATTCCAACTGGACGGACATCATCTCCATCCTGCGCCAGCACGGCTACAAGGGTACCATCGACATCGAAGGGTACCACGACCCGGTGTACCGCGGCGAGCTGGAGATGACCGGCCAAGTGCACGGGTTGAACTACCTCAAGCGCTGCCGCGGTGGGGATTTCATTCCCAACCCGGTGTGAGGAGGCTGCGATGAAACCCTTCCGAATCGTGCTGGCCGGTTGCGGAAGCATGGCCGGCGAATGGGTCAAATACGCGCTGTCCCGCCAGGATTGCGAAATCGTGGGCCTTGTGGACATCGTCGCCGGCAACGCCCTGGCCATGGCGCAGCGCTACGGGCTGAACACGCCGGTGTTTACGAACCTGAGCAACGCGCTGGCCAACACCGGCGCCAATCTTGTCTTTGACGTCACGATACCCGACAGCCACAAGGACGTCGTCGTGACAGCGCTGCGCGCAGGGTGCGACGTGCTGGGCGAAAAGCCCATGGCGTCCTCGCTGGAGGACGCCCGCCACATGGTGCAGGTGGCCCGTGAGACGGGCAGGAACTATGCCGTCATGCAGAACCGGCGCTACAACCGCCAGGGGCGAGCCTTTGCGCGGGCCGTCCGGTCCGGGGCCATCGGAACGCCCGGTTTCCTGACGGCGGATTTTTTTCTGGGCCCCCACTTTGGCGGGTTCCGGGATGTCATGGAAAGCCCGCTGATCCTGGATATGGCCATCCACACCTTCGACCAGGCGCGCGCCTACTGCGGGTGTGACCCTGTCTCGGTGTACTGCCACGAATTCAACCCCGCCGGCTCCTGGTACAAAGGCGCGGCCTCGGCGGTTTGCATCTTCGAGATGACCAACGGCTGCGTGTTCTGCTACCGGGGCTCCTGGTGCGCAGAAGGCGGCCAAACTTCCTGGGACGCCCAATGGCGTGCCGTGGGCAGCGCCGGCACAGCCCTGTGGGATGGCGCAGGTGAGCCCATCGTGGAGGCGGTGGAAAAGCCCGCCGAGCCCGCGTTTATTCACCCCGTCCACCGGGTGGCCGTGACCCATGACGACGCGCGGGAGGGCCATGCCGGGTGCCTGGACGACATGTTCCGCTCCCTCACGGAGGGCACGAAGGCGCCCACCGACTGCGAGGACAACGTCAAGAGCGTGGCAATGGTCTTTGCGGCGATGCAGAGCGCACGGGAAGGGCGAAAGGTCGAAATCAAGATCTGAAAGAAACCACCAAAAAGGAAGGGAGCGAACAACAGCTGTTCGCTCCCTAATCTTTTATCGGATTCTCTAGAGGAACCGTACGATGAAGAAACTGGCCGCCACCGCCAGCACAATAAACACGCACAGCATCGCGGCGAACGCCAGGCAGTAGAGCAGGTGCTTCCGCCAGGGCGTTCCCCTCTTGATGGCCCTGGGCCGCAGGCTGCCGAACACAGCGAGAGAAAAGGCCAGCACATAGCACGGCACCACGGCGACGACCTTGCCAATATCAAGCAGGCTAGGCAGCAGCAGGAACACCGCCGCCACCGTCAGCCACGCCACTGTCTCCAGCGCCACATGCCACCAGGGGCGCAGGTTTACATCTTCGGTCTTGTGCTCGGGCTTATGCTCACTCATGGCGTTCTCCCAGCTTCACCGCGGCTTCCAGCGACAGCAAAAACAGCTTATCCCGGGCGGTACGGTTGCCCACCCAATCGCGCTCGTCGTAATTGTCATAGTCTACGAGGATATCGCCGCTATAGAGCAACTGGCCGAACCCGGCGCCGCGGAAGCGGGCCACGGCGGCCAGCGTCGCGCATTCCATTTCCACAACCTTGCAGCCTTCCTCCTTGCGGTAGGTGATCATGTCCGGCGTCTCCCGGTAGAAACCGTCGGTGGTCCATGTCTTGCACGTGACGTAGGGCACGCCGTGCTCTCTGAGCGTCTGATCGATGACCGCCACCATGTCCGCGTCCAGCGCGATGTCTCGCGAGGGCGGCAGATAGTGATAGGATGCGCCTTCGTCGCGCAGCGCAACCGTGGGCACGATGACATCGCCCGCGGGGATGTCACACAGCACGCCGCAGCCCCCGCACACGATCAGATGCCGCACGCCGTAGCCGAACAGAAAGTCCGCCATCATCGCGATGGCCGCGGAACCGACGTCGGCGCGGATCACGCACAGCTCCACGCCCTTGTATTGCGTGACGTAGGCCGGGAAGCTTCCGGTCTCCGAGCCGTAGGTGTTGGCGATTTCACAGGGCCGCTCCTCAATGAAGCGGTCCAGCACCTCCCGGAAGAACGTCATCACGCACACCGGCGGCAGATTGCCCCGGTTGTGGCGGTTGGGCCGAATGATGCCGTGGGGTTCGGTATCGTATTCCAAAATCGGATATGGGTGCTTTACGACGGGCATATGCCCTCCTTCTATCCTTCAGATGCTTCGATGGGCGGAATGCCCTTCATAAGGAACATCTCCATGGTTTCAACCAGCGGCGGAATATCCTTTAGCAGGCAGCCGCAGTCCTTATAGCCCAGTTTACGATAAAAGTGCTGCGCACCTTCCTCCACCATCGTCGACGTCATCACGACGCGATGGCCCATGGCCGCCATGTCCTTCTCCCATTGCAGCAGAGCCAGCCTGCCATATCCCTTTCTCTGGTGGGCTTCCTGAATGTAGATCAGGTTGAGAAAGGGGACGATGTCCCAAAACAAGTTGTATCGCAGCACGCCGATGGGTGTATTGTCTTCCAGCAGCACATAGCAAGTGTGGTCCTGGAGTTTGCTGTTCCATGTTTCCTGAGAAATGTGCCTGTCCAGCGTAAACCAAAAATCCCTGTGCAGCTCTTGGGCATATTCCATGCGAAACATTGCGAATCTCCTTCCCTGTTGTCGGCCAGAGTGTTTCACCCCAGAACAATGATATGCTCGGATTACCCCTTGTTGTAGCGCTGCATCGCCTGCTCCGCGCCCAGGCGCACGATGGCGTCCACGGCCTCGGCGGCACGCTTGCAGGCGGCCTGCAGCAGGTCCTGCTCCTCCGCCTCGGGCCGCCCCAGCACAAAATCGATGATATCCGTATTCTGCGGCACCGCGCCGATGCCGATGCGCACCCGCAGGAAGTCCTCACTGCCCACGTCGAAGATCACCGATTTCATGCCATTGTGGGTGCCGGGGCCGCCCCTTAAGCGCACGCGCAGCTTGCCCACCGGCAGGTCCAGATCGTCGTAGATCACGATCAGCTCGTCCATCCCCACCCGCAACTTGCGCATGGCTTCGGCCACGCTGCGGCCGGAGTCGTTCATGTAGGTTGTGGGCTTGAGCAGTGCCACCGCCTGCCCCGCCGCGCGGCCGCTGGCGAAGTATCCGTGCATCTTCTCATGGGTGATGGGCAGCCGCCACAGCTTGGAGAGCTCGTCCACGGCCTTGTAGCCCATGTTGTGGCGGGTGTTCTCATATTGCATGCCGGGGTTACCCAGGCCGACTACGAGGATCATGCGCCGGTCTCCCCCGCCAGGGCCCTCAGCCAGGCCAACAGGTCTTCATAGCGGCCCTCGTGGTCGCAGCGGTAGGCACAGCCCTCGGGTATGATGGCGTGGTTGCGCACGAAGAAGGTCTCCATGCCCAGCTCCGTAGGCGCCCGCAGGTCTTCCACGGCGTCGTTGCCGATCATGATGCACTGCCCGCCCCGCAGGCCCAGCGTGTCCAGCAGTTGCTCATAATAGGCGCGGTGGGGCTTGCACGCGCGGTACTGCTCAAAGGTCGTGATATGCTCGAAATCGTCGGGGCTTAAGCCCGCCCACCGGATGCGCTTCTCCACGGCGATGCGCGGGAACAGCGGGCTGGTAGCCAGCACCAGCCGCGCTCCCGTGGAGCGGGCCGCGGTCACGATGGCCGGCACCAGCGGCTCCATAGGCGTAATCTCGCGCACGGCCTCGAAGGCCGCGCCGCGGTAATAGCCGTCGAACAGTGGTTCCGATGCCGCGCGGGTGATGCCGCTGGCCTGTTCGAAGGCTCGCCAGAACACCGTTTCCAGCATATCCGGGCCTCCGGTCTTGTCCATCATGGCCTGAGAGCCGTAGAGTATGCTCTTGGCGATGGCTCGCGGGTCGCCCAGTGCAGCAGCGGTGGCGGATATGCCGGGCAGATAGGCGCGCACGAACTCTTCGCGCTCCATGGGCAGCAGCGTGCCGTCCAGGTCGAAAAGGATGGCGTTTTTGGTCACTCCATGTCCTCCTTGAAATCGGTAATACGCATTTGAATGGGATGTACGCCGCTGGGCGTGCGTGTAAACAGCGAGCTCACCGGCAGGTCCTCATAGATGCGCTCGATGGCTTCGGCGAACACCCGCGCCACCGACAGCACCCGTATCCTGGAACATTGCCTGGCGCCGATGGGTATCGTGTTGGTCATAACCAGCTCGCGGATCGGTGAAGCCTGGATGCGCTCCAGCGCCGCGCCCGAAAGCACACCGTGGGTGCAGCACGCGTACACCTCCCGGGCTCCGTGCTCCACCAGCGCCTGGGCGCCGCCCACGATGGTGCCGGCGGTGTCTATCATATCGTCGAACAGGATGGCCCGCATGTCGCGCACATCGCCGATCAGGTTCATGATCTCGGCCATGTTGGCCCGGGGGCGGCGCTTGTCGATGATGGCCAGCGGCGCGCTCAGCTGCTCGGCGAAAGCCCGCGCCCGCGCCACGGACCCCAAGTCCGGCGACACGACCACGACGTCGGCGCTCACAAAGTCGCGCTCCTTATAATACTCCACCAGCGTGGGCATGCCCAGCATGTGGTCCACCGGGATGTTGAAGAATCCCTGTATCTGCAGCGCGTGCAGATCCATCGTAAGCAGGCGGTCCGCGCCGGCGGCGGCCAGCAGGTCGGCCACGAGCTTGGCGGTGATGGGGTCCCGGGCTTTTACCTTGCGGTCCTGGCGGGCGTAGCCGTAATAAGGGATCACGGCGGTGATGCGCCCGGCCGACGCCCGCCGGAAGGAGTCGATCATGATCAGCAGTTCCATCAGGTTGTCATTGACCGGCATGCACGTGGGCTGCACGACGAACACGTCGCAGCCGCGCACGGTCTCACGGGTGTTTACAGAAATCTCGCCGTCGCTGAAGCGGCCAACCTCGCACAAGCCCAGCTTGATCCCCAGCAGTTGAGCGATTTCCTCGGCCAGGGCCGGGTTGGCGTTGCCGGTGAACAGCTTGATGTTGCCGTACCTCATGATTCCTCTTTCTCGTTCCTTCTGGCCACCCAGCCCTCCTTGTTCACTTGCCAGGCGCGGGCGATGGCCAACGCTTCGCCGGGCACGTCCACGGTGATGGTGCTGCCGGCGGTGGTGTAGGCATTCGCGCCCACGCGCACCCGGGCAACCAGGTTGGTGTTGCAGCCGATGGAGGCGTTATCCTCCACGACAGAGCGGTGTTTGCGCTTGCCGTCGCTGCCCGGGCGCGTTTAGGCGAAGGGCCCTACATGGCTGTCATCACCGATGATCGTGTCGGTAACCACCGAGTTTTGCACCTCCACGCGGTCGCCGATGGTGGCGCGGCTAAAGCGGCTGCCGGGATACAGCGTACAGCCGGAACCGATGACGGTACCGCTCTCCAGCGTGTTGTTGGGGTATATAACCGTGTCCGCGCCAATACGCACGTCCCAATCGATGTAGGTTGTGGCAGGATCGATCATCGTAACGCCTGCGAGCATGTGCCCGCGGTTGATGCGCGCGCGCAGCACGGCTGCCGCCTGGGCCAGTTGGGCGCGGTCGTTGATGCCCATACCTTCCTCAAAATCCCCCTGTACGCCGGCGATGCGGCCGCCCCTGCCGGCCAGAATGGCGATGACGTCGGTCAGGTAGTACTCCCGCTGGGCGTTGTCATTGCGCAAGAGGTCCAGCGCCCCCAACAGCGCGTCGCGGCAGAAGCAATAAGCCGACGCGTTGATCTCGCGGATGGCCCGCTGTTCCCGGGAGGCGTCGCGGTGCTCCACGATGGCCTGAATGTTGCCGCGGCTATCGCGCACGATGCGTCCGTAGCCTGTTGGGTCCGGCACCACGGAAAAGAGCAGCGCCGCGTCCTGGCCGCCCTCGGCCACGCATTCCACGAGGCGCGCCACCGATTCCGCCCGGATCAGAGGCATGTCTCCGCAGGTCACCAGCACGGCATCGGCGTCTCCAATGCATTCGCGGGCCATCATGACGGCGTGGCCGGTGCCCAGCTGCTGGGCCTGTACCGCGAACTGCAACCCAGCGTCCTTCAAGGCATCCATGACGGTGTCGCGGCCGTGGCCCACTACAACAATCGGGTGCTCGTCGGCGTCGCGCACGCTGTCGATGGCCCATTCCAATATGCTGCGGCCGCACAGGCGGTGCAGCGTCTTGGGCGTGGCACTCTTCATGCGCTTGCCCTCACCACCGGCCATGATAATGGAACGGATGGTCATATCCTCACCTCATAGTGATTGTATGTGGGAATGGGATGTTATTTCAGCAGCCATTCGCTGGGTTGAACGTCCACGATGCGGGCGGTCTCGTCCACGCCGCATAGCGTCATCAGCGACCGATAGTCGCCTACGAGCTTGGCAGGGGGCTCCGCCGTGGCCATCACCATGGCGCTGCCCACAACCTCGACGTTGAACTCCTGCATCAGGTCTATGAGCCCCTTGGTCGTGCCGCCGCCCTTCATGAAGTCGTCCACGATCAGCGCCCGCTGTCCTTCCTTGACATAACGCTTGGGCAGCGACATCGTCTGGATGCGCCGCGTGGAGGAGCCGGTCACATAGTTGATCGTAACGACCGATCCGTCGGTGATCTTGGCGTCACGCCGGGCGATGATCAGCGGTACGCTTAAAAACCGTGCCGTCATCAGCGCCACGGGGATGCCCTTGGTTTCCACGGTCAGCACGAAATCCGGCTGAGCTGTTATATACCAGGAGCTGATGATCTCGCCCATGCGGCTGACGACCAACGGATCGCTGAGCAGGTCCAGCATGTAGAGGAAGCCGCCGGTCAATATCCGGTTGGGGTCTTCCAGCTGGCGGCACAGGCGGCGCACAAAGGCCAGCGATTCCTCCTGCGTGGGCTGCGAGAGATACAGCACGCCGCCGGACGCGCCGGTGACGGTTCGCAGCGTGCCCAGGGAGTACTTCTCCAGAATTTCCCGGGCAATGTCCACATCCTCGCTGATCGTGGATTTGGCCGAACCGAACAAGTCGGAAAAATGGGTCAAGGTGAAGCTCTTGTTGGGTGAATTGGACAGTATCTTGATCATCGCGCCGATGCGCTCGTTGCGCTTGACCTTATCCATGGTGGCCTCCAATTTCCGAATGTTCGGATTCTCTTTCTCATTATAATTCGTTCCACAAGGGATTACCAGTCCTTTTCTGCTGGAGCTGTCGCGCTAGACACGCATTTGTATAATCATCCACTACATTGGGGCCGAAGGTTTCCAAAGGGCGATCGGAGACCTTTGGTCCTCGCAGGCAATGCGCTTGCGAAATCCTTGTTGAATCCGTCTTAACCTTTTTGATTGATAGCTTACCAAAACTTGGAGTATAATAAGAAGGATGGCTATGCATCGCCATCGGAGGTAGTATGCAGAAACTGATTATCAACGAGAAGAAGGTTCATTTCATCGGTATAGGCGGCATTTCCATGAGCGGCCTGGCCCGCATCCTGCGCACGCTGGGCATCGCCGTTTCCGGCTCGGACCGGACCAATTCCGAAGCGCTCAACCGCCTGCGCCTGCTGGGTGTGGACGTGTTCATCGGCCACAAGGCCGGCCAGCACGGCGATGCCTCGCTGGTCGTCTATACGCCGGCCATCGCCGAGGACAACCCCGAGCTTTCCGCCGCGCGCCAGGCCAACATCCCCACGATCCGCCGCGACGAGTTGCTGGGGCGCATCATCCGCCAGTATAAAACATCCATCGGCATCGCCGGCATGCACGGCAAGAGCACGTGCACATCCATGACGGCCACGGTGCTGCTGGAATGCCACAAGGACCCGACGATCCACATCGGCGCAGTGCTGCCCTCCATCGGCGGATCGGTGCGCGTGGGTGGCAATGAGTTCTTCGTCACCGAGGCTGACGAGTACAAGGAAAGCTTTCTAAAGTTCCCACCGACCGTCGCGGTGCTGCTGAACATCGACGAGGACCATCTGGACTATTACCGGGATATCAACCATATCATAGAGGCTTTCACAAAGTACGTGGCGCTGCTGCCCGCCGGCGGCGCGTGCATCGCCAACGGTGACGACCCGCTGGCCGTGCAGGTGATGAAGGGCGCCCCGTGCCCCGGCCACACCTTCGGCTTGGGCGAGGATTGTGAGTGGCGCGCCGTGGACATCGTGGCCGACCCACAGGGCTGCCACCGCTTCACCGTGCTGCATAACGGCGAGCGCAGCGGAGAGGTGGCGCTGAGCGTACCCGGCCGCCACCACGTGTACAACGCGCTGGCCGCCATCGCCGCCAGCGTCCTGTGCGGTGTGGACCCTGAACAGGCTGCCCAGGCGCTGGCTCATTATGTGGGCGCCGAGCGGCGATTCATGCTGGTAGGCGCCGCCGATGGCTGCGAAGTTTACCACGATTACGCCCACCACCCCGCCGAAATCCGCGCGACGCTGGAAGCGGCGGCGCTGCGGCCCCACAACCGGCTTTGGTGCGTGTTCCAGCCCCACACCTACACGCGCACCAAGGCGCTGTTCCAGCAGTTCGCCTCGTGCTTCGCCAAGGCCGACCAGATTGTGCTGACCGACATCTACGCCGCCCGCGAGCCCGACCCCGGCGACATCCACTCCACACAGCTGTGCGACGCCATCAACGCCAAGATGGGCCCCGGCCGATGCCGCTACGCCCCGACGCTGGCCGACGCCGCCGCGCTGGTGAAGGCCGGGCGCCAGCCCGGCGACCTGATACTGACCGTGGGCGCCGGCGACATCGAAGGCGTCAACAAAATGCTGTTGTGATAGCCTCCGCTTAGCCATATGCGAAACCGCCATAGAGGTGTGCTGTCACAAGGAGTTGCAACACACCCTTCTTTTTGCTATGCTCAAAAGAGATAAGCGGAATTTGTCGAGTAACTCTAAACTGAGGATTACTTGTATTAGGCGGTGATTGGCACATGAGAAAACTGATATTTATTTGTGGTGCAAGTGGAATAGGTAAATCGACAATATGCACTAAGTTATATAGAAAAATGAACAATTCCGCTTTTGTTGACAGTGATCATTGCAGGATGATTCATCCATTTGAGTTTTCTGATGAACTAAAGGATATTGTTGAGGACAATATGGCTACCATGCTAGTCAATTATCTTAAATGCTCAAGCATAGAGAAAACTATATTTTTATACGGGTTTCACGGCCCAAGAAAACAGATATTTGATAATATAATGACAAAGCTAGTTGATACGGGTATACCTTATTCATTTATGCCGATTATTTTAGAATGCGAACTGGAGGAAAACATTAGAAGAGCACGGAATGATGGCAGAGATGAAACCCGAATAAAATTCGGTATAAAAAATTCAAGAGATATTTATAATCAATATGATTATCCTCGTCTTGACATAACACACCTTACTGTTGACGAGGCCGTTGAAAAATTAATCAACATGATTAACCACACTTAATAGGCATGACATGAAGCTGACAAATTTCAATTTATCGGTCAATTTAGAACTGCGGTTACTTTATGTTTAGACTGATAGGAAGCATTCCATGCTACATATCAGAAAACGCCAGCTGGGTGTGCTATCACAGGGAACTGTTGCAGCATACCTTTCTTTTTGGTATGCTCGAAAGAGATAAGTGGAATATGTCGGTACGCTTGTGGAGGTCAAGATGCCTGATGATTTGAGGCAAAAGCTAATCATCATAACCGGTTCTCCCTGTGTTGGTAAAACTGCTGTGGCAGAAAGCCTTTTTGTGTCATACGAAAACAGCGCGTATTTCGATGGTGACTGGGCATGGTGCGTCAATCCGTTTTCGATTGCTGACCCGCGATTGCGGGATGGCGACAAAACCATGTCTTTTGCGCTGTCTACATACTTAAACTCGAATTTCGATTATGTTATCTTTTCCTCCGTGGTGGTAATAGGTGAAGCAATTCGAGAGGCAATATTGAAAGATATTACCGCGAAGGATTACAAGACCATTGCGTTCACATTGAAGTGCTCCGAAGAAACACTGGTTGAACGCCATAAAAAACGCGGTGACACTAACGAAGTATTGTTTCAATGGTTAAGAATGAAGCCCCATCCTGGAGATTATGTTGTCAACACTGACCACAAAACAATTGCGCAAGTTGTTGATGAATTGAAATGCATAATAAATTAACCGTCCAAAAAGAACCTGTCTAGCAAGTTAAGTTGAGTTTTCGGATAGTTTGAACTGCAGATTATTATGCGGGGTGAAATAGATTGAAAGTAAATATTGCGAAACATAATTGTACGATACAATGGGATGGCGTCTATTATTTCGCTCTTTCTGATTATCCGAATATTTCTAAGTGGGAGCTGAAAAAAATTGTTTACTTATCCGAATATGAGAAATCGCATGGAAGAGAAATCCAAATTACTTGCGAAGATGATAGCATCCTGCAAATCGTAAATCAGACACTGGCTAACCCCAAAACAGTATCACACGAGTCTGTCCCACCAAAAATAACAGAATGCACTTATTGCAAACAGAGAGGTTGCCTTACAAAATACGTCTGCCATACTGCGACGATTGAAAATGCAAAATCAATCTTGACTTGTGGGAAAATACTATCTGCTGTCAAAGCATTTCACATGACTGGCGATGAGCTTACAAAAAATGATAGAAACGCAGCAGGCGATACGGCAGACTATTTTGATTATGTAATGTTTGCTTGGGGTAATTGCCAAGCAGGTGATAGACTTGTTATGGAGCGGACATTGAAACGAGATCCAAATGAAGTTGACTTGAATGAGGGCTTTACGCCAGGTGTAAGATTCTATTTCACTTATGAGAAAATCATCACTCATCCAAATTACACTTTTGACGGATATCATTGTGCCAAGATTAAAGATGAAATCGTTTTGTCAGATTATCTTCATGCTTGTATTATTCCCGAAAAACATAGAGCAGAATTTGTAAGCATTATACCATTTGATATCGTTGATAGAGTGTTTTATTTGGAAAGCGAAGGATTAAACTTGCTGGATTGGTCTGAAAAGATATATAACTTTGTTTCAGGTACAAACGAGTAGTATCAATGCGAGGAGAAAGAATGGTTACATTGCATTTAATGATTGGGCTGCCTTGCAGCGGAAAAACAACATACGCAAAAGAGTTGTCTGTCAGGGAAAAGGCTCTTTTGCTTACCCCGGACGTTTGGCAGTTGAAGTTATTCGGGCAAGACTTTCCCGGTCCATACCACGACAAACGGCACAGCGATATCGAAAGCATCATGTGGGATGTTGCAAAAAGCGTTCTTTCATTGGGGACAAGCGTCATTCTTGACTTTGGGTGTTGGTCTCGGGTTGAGCGGGACGACTTCAGGAGCAGAGCGCACGCACTGGGTGTGGGCTTCAAGCTGCACTATATGGACGTTCCGTATTCTGAGCTGTATCGGCGTTTGGAAGAGCGGAATCTGAATCTGCCGGAAGGCGCGTTCCATATACCCAAATCGGAAATGGACGGTTTTATCGCCGTTTTCGAGCCGCCGGTTTCCGACGAGCTTATGGAATGAACATCGGTTATGTTGATTTTTTGATAGGACGTGGTACGGTATGAATACCAAAAAACAAGAAGAATTGATCCAATCATATTTGGCCCAAATCGGAGATGATACCAAACCTTTATATCAAGATCTCATCCAGTTTTTGTATGAGCTCGGCTATCATCCAAAGAAGGAAGGATCCAGCATATCCTTCAAACACGACCTTCATAACAAGCAAATGGCGAAAATGGGTGCAAAGATAAGTAAGAAAACGGGTTCTTCCCCGTTCTTCTCATTGAGATTCTCCGCTTGCCGTGGGTATTCGCAAAGGATCACCGACATTGTCAGCGCCTATATGAACAAGTATCCTGCCCGTGCTGCCCGGTGCACAAGCGATGGCTGCAACTATTGCTCGGGTGCATCCGATACACATGTCTACACACATACATTTCCGAACGGCGAGTTTAAATCTCACTGTGGCGCATATGCGGTTGAAATACCGGACATTACAGTTGATGATATGGCAGAGATTAAGAGACTCATCCAGGAAGAACACGAATACTTACTGAAGCATGAGGCCGGCATCGCGATCTAAAAGCATTGCTGGGAACAGAAGAAAATCCGGTGAGTCGGGTTACAGACGAAGAAGGATTAGCGGAGCATGATGTAAAAGCAATACACGGTGGACAAATGGCCATAGGAGGTAAAAACGATGCAGAAGCTAATCCCCCATTTATGGTATGACAAGGATGCTGTTGAAGCGGCTCAATGGTATGTCGGACTTTTTGAGGATTCGAAAATCATCCACATCAGCACACTGTCGGATACGCCGTCCGGCGATGTGGAAACCGTTGATTTTCAACTTGCGGGAATGAGATTTTCCGCAATCAGCGCCGGTCCCTATTTTGCACTGAACCCATCCCTATCTTTGATGGTTGCTTGCAGCAATCCGGAAGAAGTAGACAGACTGTATGAGGACCTTTCCGCCGGCGGAAGTGAGCTCATGCCTTTGGGGGAATACCCCTTTAGCAAGCGCTACGCCTGGATACAGGATAAATATGGTCTCAACTGGCAGCTCATGCTGGCGGAAGATGGGAAAGCACATCAGAGGATAAGGCCAACCATGTTGTTCGCGGGAGATGTATGCGGCAAGGCTGAGGAAGCAATGGATTATTATCTTTCCGTTTTCAAAGATTCCAGCAAGGGCTTTGTAAGTCATTATCATGCCGGTGAGTCCAAGGATAGGAGGGCCAAAGTGAATTACGGTGAGCTGAACATCATGGGGAATCAGCTTATCGCCATGGATCACGGCTTTGGCGGCGATTCTACATTTAACGAAGCCTTTTCCTTTATGATCCTATGTGCAGACCAGGCGGAGATCGATTACTACTGGGAGAAGCTATCCTTTGTTCCCGAGGCTGAGCAGTGCGGTTGGGTCAAGGATCAATTCGGTTTATCCTGGCAGATTGTGCCTGAGAAGATGAACGAGATGCTGGCCAAGGGAACGAAGGAAGAAGTCAAACGCGTCACAGAGGCATTTCTGCAAATGAAGAAGCTGGATATCGCTGCCCTTGAGAGAGCACGCATACATGCAGTTGACTGATACGAGGCGTGACACGCAATATGCACTCGCCGCAGGAGGCCACTTCAACGTTGGGCTGAAAGCCGACGGTACGGTCGTTGCGGCCGGAAGCAATCTATGCGGCCAATGCGATGTCTCCGATTGGCGCGACATCGTCGCTGTCGCCGCGGGAGGCCACCACGCTGTCGGGTTGAGAGCAGACGGCACGGTGGTCACGGCTGGAAATAACCACTTCAGGCAACGAAACGCCTCCGATTGGCACGACATCGTCTCCGTCGCAGCGGGCTGGAACCACACCGTCGGGTTAAGAGCAGACGGCATGGTCGTCGCGGTCGGGAGCAACGGCACCGGCCAATGCGGCACGGCCGGTTGGAGCAGCATCGTCGCCATCACCGCGGGCAAGGGGCACACTGTCGGGTTGAAGGAGGATGGCTCGGTCGTCGCGCTTGGGAGCAACAGCCACGGCCAATGTGATGTTTCCAGCTGGAGCGGCATCGTCGCTGTCGCCGCCGGCGGATACCACACGGTCGGGCTAAAGGCCGACGGCACGGCCGTCGCGGCTGGGCGCAACGACGACGGACAATGCGACGTGTCCCGTTGGAACGGCACCGCCGCCATCGCCGCGGGAGCCTACCACACCGTCGGGTTGAAGGCCGACGGTACGGTCGTCGCGGTCGGGAACCATGGAAGCGGCCGGTGCAACGTATCAGGCTGGAGCGGCACCGTCGCCATCGCCGGTGGCTGGAGCGGAACCGCCGGGCTAAAATCGGATGGTACGGTCGTCGCGATCGGAAGCAACGCCGACTGCAAGTGCGATGTCGTGGGCTGGAACCTGTTGGAAGCACCCCTGTGAGCCATCCTGCCCTTATGCTATCCACCGACAAACGGACTTTTTACATTTAGCGAGGTGCTATTATGGCGCGGCAGCCCAAGCAAGTACACGCGCATGAGTTGATCTACTATACGGATCAGAAAACAGCGCTCTACGAGTTGAACGAAAAATTACTGCGAAACAACTTGCACAAGTAACTTAACATACATTCAGAGGTTGAGGATGAAGAACATCTACTTGGTTGGCGGCACGATGGGAGTAGGAAAAACAACTACGTGCCAGATTATGAAAAGCAAACTGGATAACAGCGTTTTTCTCGACGGAGATTGGTGCTGGGATATGCATCCGTTTCAGGTAACTGAAGAAACAAAGCAGATGGTCGTAGAGAATATCTGCTTCCTTTTGAACAGCTTCATCAAGTGCTCCGCTTATGATCATATCGTATTTTGCTGGGTCATGCATCAACAGGCTATCATCGACGATATCGTTTCACGCCTGGGCACCACGGACTGCAAGATTCATTCCATTTCCTTGGTATGCAGCGAACCAGCGTTGCAAACCCGGTTGAGAAAGGATGTCGATGCCGGCATTCGGACAGAGGATGATATCCGCAGAAGCATAGAACGCATACCACTGTATGAGAAACTTCATACATGTAGAGTGGACGTATCGCAAATCACGCCAGAACAAGCGGCCGATTTCATCATCCGGAACCATTGAAAACCAATTTGACATCTGAATAGCTATACGGAGAAACACTTCCGATCTATCTCCGGAAGTGTTTCTCCTTCTGCTCATTTATTTGCTCAGAAGTTTGAACAGCCTGGTGAGCGTGAACCGCCTCCACAGCGCCCGCAGGCCCCGGCTGATCTGCAGATACAACCAGCGCACCGCCCGGCCGGGGCCCAGGAAATACAGCGTCGCACCCAGCCCGAAGCCCAGCGCGTCGGACAGGCGGAACGCTCCGTCATGGGCCACATAGAGCAGCACAAAGCACAGCGCCGTGGCCGCCAGCCAAAAGATCCCATCGAACACGGCGACCAGCGCCTTTCGGCCGCCCAGCACGCGGCCGGCGATGAACAGCGCGTCGAACAGGATGCCCAGCAGTACGCCGCCATACACCGTCACCAGCAGCACCCACAGCTGGTCGCTGCTCTCAAAGATGCCGGGCTTCATACAAAATCCCCTTCACTATGGGCTATCGGAACAGCCTGGAGAAAAAGCCGCCTCCGCTGTGCTCCTGTTCGCTGCCGCTGGAGTAGGCTATGCCGTTGATGATGCCTTCGATGATCAGCTGTCCATCCTCCAGGTTGAGCCGGGCGATGTGCAGATCGTTGCCGGTCAGCGTGACATAGCCGCTGTCGGTGTCGAAGTTCACCTCGTCCTCGTTGAAGTTGTCCACATCGGCCACGCCGGTGATGACGGCGCGCTCACGGTTCTCCATGTGTACGGTGTGCGCTTTGATGACCTTGGCCGGTCTTTTCTCTTCCATATTCATCCGCTCCTGTAACGTTTGTCTGTTCATACTATGCGCTGTTGGCTCAAGTATGACTGCAGCGGGCTATTTATTTCTCTATGCATACCATATATACTGTCGTTGATTCAAAAAAGAATGAGGTCATCATGCCTTCTGATCTGTTATATGCCGTGGCCCGACTGGACAGGGACACTTCCAGGAAAATGAGCGAGATCCAACATGCCCTGCTGAGCAGTGGCATTGTTGGCAGGCAGACGCCGGACATTCCCTATCACTTCACGCTAGGCGCATTCCCGGTGGCGCGCCGCCAAGAGGCGTGCGATATCCTGGAGCAGGTTTGCCGTACTCTCAGCGCGTTCACCGTGGATTTCAACCACATCGGTTTGTTCGGGTTGCAGGTGCTGTTTCTTGCGCCGGATGTGAACAGAGAGCTTCTGGATCTCCAGCGGTATTTTGACGACGGGCACCCATGGACCGCTCACGCCACCCTTCTCGTAGATGAACCCAGCATGGTTCTCAAGGCGCTGCCCATCGTAGCGGATCATTTCAAAAGCCTGCAAGCACGAGTCGAAAGCATTGGCCTGTATGAGGTTCTTCCAACCCGATGCGTCTGTGAGGGTATGCTGCGCGAAAAACTCTAAAGGGGTAAGTATAGGAGTCAAAGCTCGTTACCGACCGGCGATTCATTCGGTGGGAGGAAATAGAAAACCAGAGCGCAGTCGAAAAAAAGCCCGCCTGCAGGCGATTCATCGTCTCCCACAAACAAGTTATCAAAAACAAAGCGAAAAATCGCCCGACGACAGTTATCGTCGGGCGATAAAGTATAGTTGGATTAAGTCGTCTGAATCGCCAAAGCGCAACAGCGCTGCAGGCGACAAGCGCGTTGACCCGTCAACGCGCTGTTTCCAGCGCCTTTGTGATCCTTGCCGCGCTCTCCTCGTCCAGCACCGCCCGCAGGGTGAAGCCGTCCTCGGCGTATTCCTCGGCAACCACCTCTCCCAGCTTGTGGGCCAGCGCTGTGATGTCGCCGCGGTCATAGGGCACGGAAAAGGCGTACTCACGCTTTGTGCTCTCGATGACGGTGCGGATAGCCTCCCGCAGCGCGTCCAGCCCCTCGCCGGTGGCGGCGGAGATGTCCACACGGGTGGCCTCGCCGCAGTCCAGCACCGGCTGCACGCCGTTCAGGCGGTCGATCTTGTTGAGGGCGATGACCCGGGGCCGGTCTGCCGCGCCCAGAGAGTTGAGCACGCTCTCGGCCACGCGGTATTGCTCGCAGGCGTCGCTGGCCGAAGCATCCACAACGTGCAGCAGCAGGTCGGCGTGCAGCGCCTCCTCCAGCGTGGAGCGGAAGGCGTCCACCAGGTCATGGGGCAGCTTCTTGATGAATCCGACCGTGTCGGTCAGCAGCACCGGTGTGCCCTCCAGCTCCACGCGGCGGGTCACCGGGTCCAGCGTGGCGAAAAGCTTGTCCTCGGACAGCACGTCGCTGCCGGAAAGCGCGTTGAGCAGCGTGGATTTGCCGGCGTTGGTGTAACCTACGATGGCTACGGTCGCGATGCCGGTCTTCTCGCGCATGCTGCGGCGCACGCCGCGCTGACGGGTGACCTCCTTGACCTCGCGCTCCAGGTCGGTGATGCGGCGGCGGATGGCGCGTCGGTCCACCTCCAGCTTGCTTTCGCCGGGGCCGCGGGTGCCGATGCCGCCGCCCAGGCGGCTCAGGGCCACGCCCTCGCCGGTCAGTCGCGGCAGGCGGTATTTGTTCTGTGCCAGCTCCACCTGCAGCTTGCCCTCGCGGCTGGTGGCCCGCCGGGCAAAGATGTCCAGTATCAGCGCCGTGCGGTCGATGACCTTGCAGCGCAGCGCCTCTTCCAGGTTGCGCAGCTGCGCGCCGGTCAGCTCGTCATCGAAGATGAACAGGTTGGCCTCCAGCGACTGGCGCATGAGCGCCAGCTCGTCGGCCTTTCCCTGGCCGATGTAGAAGGCCGCGTCGGGTTTATTCTTTTGCTGCAGCACCTTTTGCAGCACCTCAGCTCCGGCGGTGTCGGTCAGGCGTTCCAGCTCATCCAGCGATTCCTCGTCGTCCAGACCCACCAGTATCGCGCGTTCGTCGTCGGTCTCCTTGGCGGCGATCACGCGGGCAGCCTTCAGGATGCGCTCGTCGTTCTCGCGGATGCGCTCCAGCAGCTCTTCCTGGGGGATGTCCTTCGGTGCGTAAGGGCCCAGACGGGTCAGCTCATAATCCCGGGTGCTCAGAATGTCTTCCAGCAGCGCGACCTCCATGCCGGTGACCAGCCCCTCGGGTGTAACGCCCACCGAAGCCATGGCGTCAAAGCGCATGCGCAGCAGCGCCTGGATGTCCAGATCGCTCAAGCCAGGCGCTCCATTGGGGTGCGTGTGGATGCAGCGCACGCCGGTCAGGCGCCGCTTGCCGCGGCGCACGCGGATGTCCGGCAGGCCCACGCGGTCGTGCTGGCCCACCAGCACCTCCATGACCATGCCGTCGCGGGCCACATACACCATGACCTCGCGGTTGGCGCGGGCGGTGAAGGCGGCCAGGCCATCCAGCAGCGGCTGTGAGATAAACTGGTGGCGCAGCAGCTCCATATCCATGGCGAACAGCGTTTCCATTTCATCAAGAACGGCCTTACGGATGCCCGTTGTGTTACCTTTGATTTTTAGTTCTTCGTTCATACATCCTCATTTCTGCCACGCCGGAAAGGCGCGGCGTTAAGCATTGTTGCTCTGGAGAGGGTTCTCGATCCAAGGACGAATCACCATGAATTAACGCCTCCTTTCCTAAGCGACAGAACCTTATGATTCCCCCGCAAGATAAAAAGCTGCCCGGGATGGGCAGCTTTTTATGCGTATTGTTTGGGAGGGAGGATTATTCCTCTTCCTCTTCCTCCGCCTTG
>JAEZSC010000012.1 GCA_023422005.1 Bacillota bacterium
GGCTTAAGCCGGCGATGCCCACAAGCACGTCGCCGATGCCGTAATACTGTATCTCCCGCCCCATGAACTGCACCAGCGGGCTCACCGGCCGTATCAGGAACTGGTCGAAGGTGCCCTTCTCAATGTAGTCTTCCAGCGTGTTCAGGTGCCAGAACAGCAGGCTGTAGATGCTGTGGCCCATCATCCACAGGCAATAAAGGAACACCAGATCCCATATGGCCCAGCCGTTGAGGCTCACGAAGCGGTTGACCATGATGCCGATGAGCGCCAGGTTCACGGCGTTGAGCACCAGCACACTGGCGATGCCGGACAGGAAGTCCGCCCGGTACTGCATCTTGCCCTGCATGCAGATGCGGATCAGCTTGAAGTAAAGCCTGATGTTCTCCATGTCAACCTCCCTGCACGACCAGGCGGGCGCGCACGCCCAGCCAGGCCAGGCGGCCCAACACCATCAGCACCGCCACCCAAGCCAGCTGGAACAGCAGCGCCTGCACGGCAGCCGTGCCGCTGAGCTGCCCGATGTAGATGGAAAGCGGGATGGAATAGATGCCCCGGAAGGGCAGGGCTGCAGCCATCGCCCCCACAAAGCCGGGGAACAGCCACAGCGGCACCATCTGGCCGGAGAAGAACCGCACCAGCGCGTTGTAGCCCCAGCTGATGCTGTTGATGTTCAGCGTCAGCATGGCCAGCAGCCCCAGCAGATAGTTCAGCGAAAACAGCACCAGATAGCCCAGCGCGATGCTGACGCAGAACAGCGCCCCCGCGGCGGCGCTCTGGGGCAGCCGCAGGCCCAGCACGAAATAACCGACCAGCAGAGAGGGCACCGCCAGCGTGCACAGCCGGAAGGCCAGCTGGCCCACGTTGCGGGCCAGCATGTGCACGTGGAAATCCAGCGGCTTCATCAGGTCCATGTCGATGGAGCCGCTCTTGACCTGGGATGCCATATAGGTCTGCGGGCCGTGGCCGGGGTGGAACACGGTCTCCATGGCCATGCCCAGTATGCCGTAGGTCACCATCTGCTCAAGGCTCACGCCAAAGGCGCCGGGGGCCTGGGTGTACAGCGTGGTCCATATCCAGTGCACGCTGTACATCATCAGGAAGGATGTGACCAGCTGCAGCCAGAATTCCAGGCGGTACACCGCGGTGCTGTGGAAGGATTGCCGCGTGAAAGACCAGAACAGCTTCAACCCGGCACCTCCCCGGCAGGCGCGGCGGTGTGCTCATAGATGCCGCGCACCATGTCCTCGATGGCCGGTTCCTCCACCGTCAGGTCCAGTATCGGGTAGCGGGAGCTGATGTAGGGGATCAGCTCCGCCGGCGTCGTCTGGCCGCGGTCAAAGCGGAACCACTTCTTGACGCCGTCGCTGCGCGTGAGCTCTGCCTTGGGCACGGTGAAATCCTCCACGTTGCCTTCGAACTCCACGACCAGCGTGCGGTGCCGCCCCAGGCTGGTGCGGATCTGTTCCAAACCGCCGTCATACAGTATGCGCCCCTTATCGATGATCAGAATGCGGGAGCACAGCTTTTCGATGTCGGCCATGTCGTGGGTCGTCAGCAGCACGGTGACCTTGCGCTCGCGGTTGATCTCCAGTATGAAATCCCTCAGGCGGGCCTTGGCGACGATGTCCACGCCGATGGTGGGCTCGTCCAGGAACAGTATTTTCGGGTCGTGCAGCAGCGAGGCCGCCAGGTCCGCGCGCATGCGCTGCCCCAGGCTCAATTGGCGCACCGGCCGGTTCTCGAACTCGTGCAGGTCCAGCAGGCCGCGGAACAGCTCCATATTGCGCTGGTATTGTGCCGCCGGCACCTTATAGATGTCCCGCAGCAGCCGCAGGCTTTCGATGACCGGCACATCCCACCAAAGCTGCGTCTTCTGCCCGAAGACCACGCCGATCTGGCGGGCGTTCTCCTTGCGGTCGCGGTGGGGCACCTTACCGCCCACGGTCACCTGGCCCGCAGTGGGCACCAGGATGCCGGAGAGCATCTTGATGGATGTGGACTTGCCCGCGCCGTTGGGGCCGATGTAGCCCACGAGCTCGCCCTCGCCGATGGAAAAGCTGATGTCGTCCACCGCCCGTTTGGTGCGGTACTCCGTGTGGAACAGGCTGCGGATGCTGGCAAACTTGCCTTCCTTTTTTATGGCGTGGCGGTATTCCTTCACCAGATGCTGTACCTCGATCATATGACCTCCCGACTGAATGAGCGAAAAGAAAGGATTTTATATTGATATAATCTTTTTGTTTGGTTATTTTATCCTTTTTAAAGTTAAAAAGCAATCGACATGCCTCGAGAAACCGCACAGCCAACGTTGCATAGTATGATATGGGGAGGTGAAGTCCTTTGTTTACTTCCATCGTATCGCTGCTGGAGATGCTGCGAGACCTGCTGTTCCTGGCGTCCTATGTGGAAAAAGGCAATTTTTTCCCGCAGCCGCTCAAGCCCGATGAGGAGGCCCAGGCCATCGAGCGCCATCTGCACGGCGACTTCCAGGCGCGCAATCTGCTCATCGAGCGCAACCTGCGCCTGGTTGTGCACGTAGCCAAGAAATACCACGGCTGCGGCAAGGACATGGACGATCTGATTTCCATCGGCACCATTGGCCTCATCAAGGCGGTGAACACCTTCAACCACAAGAGAGGCACGCAGCTGGCCACCTATGCCGCCCGCTGCATCGACAACGAGATTCTGATGACGATCCGCTCAGCCAAAAAAGAGAAGAATGAAGTCTATATGCAAGAGCCCATCGGGGTGGACAAAGAGGGCAACGAGATTTCGCTGACCGACGTGCTGGGCACCCGAGAGGACGATGTGCTGGATAAGGTGGACCTGAAAATCGAGCTGGAAAAGCTGGACTCGCTCATAGACCGTGCGCTGGACGACCGGGAGAAGCAGGTCATACTGTATCGCTACGGCCTGCGGGGCCGTCGCCGCATGACCCAGCGGGAGATCGGCCGCAGCTTGGGCATTTCGCGCTCCTATGTGTCGCGCATCGAGAAGAAGGCCATCGAAACATTGAACACTCAATTTCTGGAAATGGAGAGCTGACAACTCTGGATGAAACCCCCGGGGTGTGCTAGGATGGTGGCAAAAGCACATCGAAGGAGGGTCCGCCATGTCCAGCCATGCGGAGCTGCTTGCTTATCTGGAATCGCTGCCCGTCGTGGATACCCACGAGCATCTGCCGTTCGAGCGGGAGCGGCTGGCCCAGAATGTGGACTTTGCCACGCTCTTCAGCCATTATTGCCGCGACGACCTTTGGGCGGCAGGATTGACCAACCCGCAGATGGAGCTGCTCTTCGGCGCGGCCTCCGTGGAGCGCAAGTGGGAGGTGCTTTCGCCCTTTCTGCCCCGCACCGAGACCAGCGCCTACATGCGGGCCGCACGCCTGGCCATGGCCCACTTTTATGGCGTGGATGAGTTGCGTACGCTGCAGGACGCGCAGCTCGTGACCGAGCGCATCCGCGCCGCCAACGCGCCGGGGCTGTATGAACGGGTGTTCCGTGACTGCGGCATCCGCCGCGTGGTCAACTGCAACGACGGCACTTTGGAACCACCCACGCTGCACAGCGTGAAGTTCATCGGCGAATATGCGCAGCTGTACCACCGCAACCAGGTGCTCTCCTGGGAAGCCCGGTGGGACCGCCCTTTACCCACGCTGCGCCATTATACCCAGGCGCTGCTGGAGGCTCTGGCAGCGGACCTGCGCGCCGGTGTCACGGGCTTCAAGACTTCCCAGGCCTATGTGCGGGCACTGGATTACGACGCCGCCACCGAGCACGAGGCCCAGAAGGCCTATGACAGCCTGTGGACCGACACCGCGACCTGGAGCCCCATAGGGCTGGACAACGCCGCAAGCAAGCCGCTGGAGGATTATCTGACGCGCCGGATCGTGGAATTCGCCGGCGACAACGGCGTGCCGATGGTCATACATGTAGGATTCCAGACCGGGCAGGACATGCGCCTGGACAACGCCCGGCCTCACCGGCTGCTGGACCTGCTGCGCCGCTACCGCCACACGCGCTTCGCCATGCTGCACGGCGGCCTGCCCTGGGTGCACGAGGGCGCTGTGATGGCGCGGCAGCTGCCCAACCTGAGCGTCGACATGGGCTGGATGCACATCATGTGCCCGGAGCTGGCCGTGCAGTCGCTAAAGTATTGTTTTGACATGGTGCCCAGCTCCAAGGTCATGGGCTTCGGCGGAGACTATTCCGTGGTGGAAAAGATCTACGGCCATTTGCACATCGCCCGGCGCAACATCGCCCGGGCGCTCTCGGACCGCGTGGACGAGGGGGCCATGACGCTGCCCCAGGCCCGGCGCTGGTGCCGCGCGCTGATGCACGACAGCGCCGACAGCTTCTATGGCCTGGGCCTGGGCGCTCTGCCGGAAGATTAAGGAAGCACTGAATAAAGCATGGCATCCGCCTTGCTTGGTCTTTTTCCGCCCTGCTGCGTTGTCGTCGGCCGCCTATGCTGTGCGGCATAAGCGACCTCCTCCGCCTGGCAGTACGAAAAAATACACTGCGCAATTCGGACGCCCCATTTATTCAGTGATTCCTTTAAAAAATCGCAAGGCCGGCAGGAAAACGCGCCGCCGCAGCCAATATTGGACTATACCAATTATGGGGGAGAACAGATGATGGAACAGGCGACGGCGGTACGCATCGCCGAGGATCTGCGTACGTTGGGCGTGCGCGAAGGCGGCGTGCTGCTTATGCATTCGTCGTTGAAATCGCTGGGGCTGGTGCCCGGCGGCATCGAAACCGTTTTGGCCGGCCTGCGCCTGGCGCTGGGAGAGCAGGGCACGCTGCTGCTGCCCGGCCTGTGCTGGGAATATGTTGACCGGGATCACACTTTGTTCGACGTGCGCGCCACGCCTACATGCGTGGGGGCCATTCCAGAGTATTTCCGGCGCCTGCCGGCCACGGCGCGCTCGCTGCACCCCACCCATTCTGTGCTGGGGCAAGGGCCGCTGGTCGGGGCGTTCTTCGCCGAGCACCCGTTGGACCGCACGCCCTGCGGGCCCCATTCGCCCTTCGCCCGCCTCAGAGAATACGGCGGGCAGATCCTGATGCTGGGGTGCGGTTTGAGGCCCAACACCAGCATGCACGCCGTGGAGGAGACACTGGGAGCGCCCTATCTCTTCGAGCCCACGCCCATCGGCTTCACGCTGGCAGACGACCAGGGCCGGCGCACGCAGGCCAGCTACCGCTACCACGCGATGTTCCCACAGAACTATGACCGGGTGCGCCCGCGCCTGCTGGGCCGGGGGCTCAACGAGGGCCTCGTGCTGCAGGCCCATTGCCACCTGATGGACGCTGGCGCTCTGTGGCACACCGCCGCCGCCATGCTTCGCGAGGATATTTATTGTTTCACCAAGGAATGACCTGACTCAACCTATACCAAGGAGGAAAGATTCATGAATCCCATCAAGGTCGCCGTGATCGGCTGTGGCACCATCGCCAATGCCGCCCACCTGCCCGCCTACCAGAACAACCCGCTGGCCGAACTGGCCTATGTGTGCGACATCATCCCCGAACGCGCCGAGGCTGCCAAGGCCAAGTACGGCGCCGCCAAGGCTGTGCTGGATTATCACGAGATTCTGGCCGACGCCTCGGTTCAGGCCGTCAGCCTGTGCGTGCCCAACTACCTTCACGCGCCGCTGGCCATCGACTGCCTGAACGCAGGCAAGCACGTGCTGTGCGAAAAGCCCGCGTCGGTCAGCTATGAACTGGCCGTGTCCATGAAGGAAGCTGCCGACCGCAACGGCCGCATCCTGAACATCGGCGTCGTGAACCGCTTCAACACTGCCGTCAACCGCATCAAGAAGATGATCGACGACGGCGACCTGGGCCGCGTGTACCACGTGTATTGCTCCTTCCGTTCCCATCGCTCCATCCCCGGCCTGGGCGGCCCCTTCACCCGTAAGGACATGGCCGGCGGCGGCGTGCTGATCGACTGGGGCGTGCATTTCCTGGATCTGATCTTCTACTGCATCGGTGGGCCGAAGCCCTTGACCGTCAGCGGTGAGACCCACAGCGTGCTGGGCGTGGACATGCCCGGATATACCTACTCCAGCATGTGGGCCGGCCCGCCGGACTACAACGGCGTGTATGATGTGGAGGACTTCGTGACCGGCCTGGTGCGTACCGAAGGTCCCACGATCTCGCTCAACGGTGCTTGGGCGCAGAACATCGGCGAGAACCAGATGTATATTGAGTTCCTTGGCAGCAAGGGCGGCGTAAAGCTGCAGTATGGCGGCGACTTCGTGTTCTACAGCACCAAGGACGGCGCCATGAGCGAGACCAAGTACCAGTACACGACCCAGGACATGTTCTATGAGGAGCTGGACGCCTTCCTGCACTGCGTGGGCAGCGGCGAGCGCATTCGCTCCAACATCGACCACGCGCTGGTCACGTCTCAGGTCATGGACGCGCTGTACCGTTCGGCGCAGGTGAAAAAGGAGATCACACTGTAACAGTTTGACACCGAGCAAAGGGACTGCCCGCAGGGGCGGTCCCTTTTTCGCAGTTGCAGGCAGCAACTGGCGGTTGTATCATCGTGGTATTGGGAATAGGGAGGTATCGCCATGAAGCGTTTGCTGTGCTGCGCCGTTGCGCTTTTGGTTTTGCTGGCCGGCTGCGCGCCGGCTCCCGGCGTCTCCGCCACACCTCGTGCGTCCGTATCGCCCGTCGTGCCCTCAGTGCCGACCGCATCGCCCGCAAGCGCTGAAACTCCGTTATATTTGGACCCGTCGCGAAGCGCCGCCGAGCGCGCTCAAGACCTGCTGGGCCGCCTGACGCTGCACCAGAAGGCCGCCCAAATGGTGCAGGGGGAGCGCCTGCACGCGAGTGGCAGCGCCGTGACGCGGACCGGCGTGGGATCGCTGCTGAGCGGCGGCGGTTCCGTGCCGTCGGACAACAGCGCCAAGGGTTGGCGTGCCATGATCGATGGCTTCCAGCAGGCGGCGCTGGCCGCCGAGGTCGGCATACCGCTACTCTATGGCATCGACGCCGTACACGGCCACAACAACGCCAGAGGCGCGACAATCTTCCCCCACAACATCGGCCTGGGCGCCGCCAACGCGCCGGAACTCATGGACGACATGGGCCGCGCCGTGGCCGAGGAGCTGCTGGCCACCGGCATACCGTGGACGTTCTCTCCGTGCGTGGCCGTGGCCCAGGACCCCCGCTGGGGCAGGACCTACGAGAGCTTTTCCGACGACCCGGCGCTGGTCAGCGCGCTGGCCGTGCCCTACGCCCAGGGGCTCATGGAGCGCGGCGTGATCCCCTCGGCCAAGCACTTCCTGGCCGATGGCGGCACGGTGCCCGGCTCCTCGCAGGTTCCGGGTTTTTCTCTGGATCAGGGCGACGCGCCCATAGACGACGCCACACTGCGCGCCGTGCATCTGCCGCCCTATCAGGCACTGGTGCAGGCCGGCGTGTCCACGGTCATGGCCAGCTTCAGCAGTGTGAGGGGTGTCAAGATGCACGCAAGCCAAGCGCTGCTGACCGGGCTGCTCAAGCAGGAACTGGGTTTCTCCGGGTTTGTCGTCAGCGATTGGAACGGCGTGCAGCAGCTACCGGCCGTGGGCTATGAAGCGCAGATCGCCATGGCTGTGAACGCCGGCGTGGACATGCTTATGGAGCCCGAGCGCTGGCAGCAGGCCATCGAAGCCATCGTGGCCGGCGTGGAGGGCGGCGCCATCCCCGCGCAGCGCGTAGACGACGCCGTTGGCCGCATTCTGACGGTCAAGCTCCAGTATGGGCTGTTTGAAGACCCGCTGCTGGTAGGCAAACGCCCCGGCGAGGGCGCGCTGGGCAGCGCGGAACACCGGGCGCTGGCCGAGGAGTTGGCCGGCCGTTCGCTGGTGCTGCTGCACAATGACGGCATTCTGCCGCTCAAGAGGGGCAGCCGCGTGCTCATGATGGGCCCCGGCGCCGACAACCTGGGCGCCCAGTGCGGCGGCTGGACGCTGACATGGCAGGGCATCGACGGCAAACTGGACACGGTGGGCACGACGATTCTAGAGGGCATGCGTCAACAGGCCGAAGCGGCAGGCTGCACGGTGGTGACTGACACCAATCAGGCACCAAATGCCGACGTGATCGTGCTGGTGGTGGGGGAGCGTCCCTACGCCGAGGGCCAGGGAGACAGCGCCGACCTGTCGCTGACCGGTTCCCGGGCGCTGGCCGGCAACGCCGAGGCCATGCGGTTGGCCCGGGAAAGCGGCAAGCCCGTGGTCATGGTGCTGCTGGCTGGCAGGCAGCTGATGATCGCCGATGAGCTGCCCGGGTGGAATGCCGTGGTGATGGCGTGGCTGCCCGGCAGCGAGGGCGCCGCCGTGGCGCGGGCGCTGTTCGGCCAGCGGCCCTTCACCGGCAAGCTGCCCATGCCGTGGTATGCCTCGGTGGAGGACATCGGCAAGGCCGGGGTGCAGCCGCTGTTCCCGCGCGGTTACGGATTGTCAACCAAATAAAAGAAAGGGCAAGGATTTCGCGCCCTTCGTTGCACCTTGCGCAACTATCGGCTTGCTCTCACATCGGCAAAGCCGACGTTGCCGCAAGCCGGGGCAGCGCCTGCTGGCGCGACCAAAGGGCTTTCCGATCGCCCTTTGGAAACCTTCGGCACCCACCTGTTGAGTAATTATTATACGACTAGCGCGACAGCCCCTTCAGCATAAGATTGTTTTTACTTTACGCGGGTGTAGCTGGCGATGTAGATGAGGCTGCCCAGATGAATGTCGGGTTTCTCGAAGCGCCACTGGCTAGCCAGCCCCAGCTCTTGCGCCGCCAGCTCGAAGTGGCGCATGGCGATGCCCATGTCCAGGTTCTGCAGCAGGACTCCCGGGATGATATGGTTGTAGGCTTTGTCCTCCTGCAGGCACAGGTGGAAGGCGTCAGCCCCGCGGATGACGCGCCAGGGCTGCTTGTTGGATGCCGAAGGGCCCATGCGAACGGCCTGCAGCACCTGCGCGTAGGGCCCGGCAACCTGCTCGCTCAGGGGCATACCCGCTGCGCCGTCCAAGAACAGCTCCCCGAAGGGCTTGCGCTTGCGGGAGCCCGCCACCGCGCGCACCAGGTTGTCGCGCAGGGAGACCTTTTCCGCCGCGTAGCCCACCGGCGTGATGGCCGGCAGCGCCTCGCTGTCCCGCAGGGCCAGCTTCTGGGCAAAGGTGCCGCGGCTAAAGGTACCGCCCAGCCACACGGTGCCCAGGCCCAGCTCCGTGGCGCGCAGGATGGCGCTCTCCACGCAGTAACCATAATCTTCCATGGCCCCTTCGCCGCGCTCCACCGCGCCGGCCAGGAACAGCTTGGCGCCCTTGATCATGCCATAGACGCCATACTGGCGCAGCTGCGCGGCGCTGTCATGAGACGCGTCCAGCAGCGTCAGGCGCACGGAGCGGCCAAAGGGCCCCATGGTCTGCGCCGCAATATATTGTTCCAACTCGCGGCGGACGTCCGCATCCACCGGCCGATCCTCGTATGTGCGCACCGATATGCGCCGCTGCATGGCTTCCATCGCGGTCATGGGGATCCCTCCTTTTGCTGTGCAATCATCATAGCACGGGCAGGGGGCTGGCTCAAGCTTGCAAGGTACAAAGAGATTGTTATATCGTGATTAACTCCAACTTTAAGGCAATGCGGGGCATTGACAGCCCTTCTGTTCGTGCATATGATGTACTCAAGCAATCGACAACTTATTTCGGAAGCCCGTTTCCCTAATAGCACAAGAGGGATGACATGAAAGAAAAATACCTTTACATCGAACCCGAGAAAGCAAGTGAATTATTATCTCAGATGAAAGAACTGAAAGTCGCAAAGCGCGGTTTTGACAGCCAGGTATACCTGATTGGCAAATACGCGGTATTGACAACGTCCAGAATCAAACTAAGGAATGTTACAACGCGGGATGACGACCTTGCTTACTTTGATGAATTGATAAAAACACTTATGACTTTACGGGAACAAGGTGTCGCGGTTGTTCCTATTCTGGGCTATTGCTTTGATCCGGATAGCGAAAATGGAAATGGCTATATCTTTCAACTGCGGGCAAAAGGCGAAGAGCTCTATGACGATGCTGTTATGAAAAAATTCTATGTCTGGGCACAAAATAATCCTAACAGCGCATATCTTTCCAGCGATACCGATGCGAAGGAATATATTCTTTCCAGAACGAATTTGATATCCAAGGTGCCGCAAGAACACTTTGACAAATTCATAAGCGACATTATCGCTTTGTTTGATAACGATATTCTGATAGATTTCAATGGAAAAAGCAATTTTTTCTATGACGACACCACAGGCTTTCAATTCATTGACTTGGATTCGCATACGGACTATAGATACGGATTGTCCCAGCAAAAACCTGTCAGCAAGGTATTGGCGTCCATATATGGCTTTGCGCCCTGTCACGTTGCGCTTGGTACAAAGGCGTTTGCACATCTTGCATTGGATGAAAAGGCTATTTCAAAGATTGACAATAAAGAACTGGAACAACTTGCACGGGACAACAGAACCATTTTTGACAAGTGCAAAACCGCGATGCTGAGCAACGGAATCTCGGAAGAACAACTGAATGATTCATTGAAACTACTCAGAATATTCTGGTGCTGACGGGAACAAACAAGAAGAACCCCGCCGGGCTTGCCCGGCGGGGATTGCTCTTAAGAACGGGTTGCGTAAGTACGTTAGTCTTCGAGTTGCGGCGGGAAGATCGGCAGCGAGAAGAACTCGTCACAGATGTTCTCGGCGAACTGCTCACAGGGCGGGATCTGGCAGAAGCCATAGGCCGGCACCAGCAGTTCCACCTCGGCCACAATCTTCAGTATCACGGTAACGCACACGGTGATGACGAAGTTGTTGTCTCCGGTCCAAGTGCCCGTCACGCAGATTGCGCTCACGATGTCGTCCACGAAGAACGGCACGATGGAGTCGTCGGGCACGAAGAGGATGACGTCCTTCTTCACGGTGATGAAGGCCTTGCCGGTGTACTCACGGTTGTTGGCGTCCAGGAACACGACCTCGATTGGGATCTCCACCGTGGCCCGGACCCGCGCGAAGTGCTCCCGGTTGGGGATGGGATCGATCTTCACGTCGCGCAGGATGCCCTTGATCTCGGTGCTGCGGCAGCTTACGAACTCAAAGGGGGGGGTGGGGCAGGGGGTGATCGGCGAAATGCAGTGCAGATGTACGGTTACGTCCGAGAGTTGCTCCTGCTGCAGGCACGAGTCGTACACTTTCTTGACCTGAAGGCATACTCTTTCGATGCACTGGAAGTTGTTGGAGTTGTCGCTCTTGATGCGGCAGGGCATATGTGATTCGC
>JAEZSC010000095.1 GCA_023422005.1 Bacillota bacterium
AGCGCTGCATGGGCAAGGTTTATCTGGAACCGGTCTTCGGACTCAATTTCGTGATCGACCTGCTCACGCTGGTGATCGTCGGCAGGCTGGCCGGCGAACGCGCCCGCCTGTGGCGCTATCTGCTGACCTCGGCGCTGGGCGGCCTGTACGCGGCGGCCATGCTGCTGCCATTCTGCTCGGTGCTGAACACCCTGCCGGCCAAGGGGCTCTTGTGCATGGCGATGGCGGCGTTGGGCTGGAAGCCCCGCAGCCCGCTGGCCTATCTGCGTTGCCTGGGCGTGCTGGTGGCGGTCACGGCGGTGGGCGGCGGTGCGGCGCTGGCTGCGGGTGTGCTGCTGGACGGCGCCCGGCCGCTGGGCGGTTCTCTGATCGTGGGCCACAACGCGCTGCTGCTGTGTGTGTTCGGCACGGGGGCTATGGCGGCGCTGGCGGCCAAGGCCGTGCGCCGCCGGGGCGCCGGCGGCGGCAGGTACGCTGTGCGAGCATGGTGCGCAGGGCGGCCTTTGCGCCTGGAGGCGCTGCTGGACACCGGCAACCTGCTCTATGAGCCCATCAGCGGCTTGCCGGTCATGATCGTGGATGCGGCGCTGGGCGCCCGGCTGCTGCACGCGGCGGGCGATTGCATCGAGATCCCCTACAGGACCGTGACCGGCCCCGCCAGCATGAAGGCTGTGCTGGCTGAGCGCACGCTGGTTCGTGAGCGAGGGCGCTGGCATGACGCCGGGGCCATGTATGTGGCGGCCAGCGCGGAAGGGCTGTATGGCGGGGCGGAAGCGCTACTTCCACCTGCCGCCCTGCAGTAAATGCGCTTGCGCATTTACGGTCGTCGCCAACCGCAGGCAATGCGCTTGCGCATTGCCGGTCGCCGCTGAAAGCGGCGAGCATCGCCGCCATCTGGCGGCGATAGGATGTCGCCCAAAAGCTCGTGACCCCGCGGGGCTCCCACTATAGTCTATGCAGTTTGACTCTTCGGAGTGACGGTTGAGGAGGTAACCCTATGATCAAGCTCATCCGGTGGTTCCAGGCGCTGGTGCGGCGCGTCTATGGCAGGCTGGCGCAAGGCGTCTACTATGTCGAGGGCAGTCAGCCCTTGCCTCCTCCGCTCAAGCCCCGGGAAGAGGCCGAGTTCCTCCTGCGGTTGCGGGATGGCGATGAAAGCGTGCGCCCGCTGCTCATCGAGCGCAACCTGCGTCTGGTCGTGTACATTGCCCGCAAATTCGACAACACCGGCGTGGGCCTGGAGGATTTGATCTCCATCGGCACCATCGGCCTCATCAAGGCGGTCAACACCTTCGACCCGGTCAAGAAGATCAAGCTGGCTACCTATGCTTCCCGCTGTATCGAGAATGAGATCCTAATGCACCTGCGCCGCAGCGCCCGCACCCGCTCGGAAGTCAGCTTCGACGAGCCGCTCAATGTGGATTGGGACGGCAACGAGCTGCTGCTAAGCGACATCTTGGGCACCGAGAACGACCTGGTGTACCAAAGCATCGAGGGCGACGTGGACCGCCAGCTGCTGCGCCTGGCCATGCTGCGGCTCAACGCCCGGGAGCGTTCCATCGTGCAGATGCGCTTTGGCCTGTCGGGTGTGGCCAAGAAGACCCAGAAGGAAGTGGCCGTGATGCTGGGCATCTCGCAATCCTACATATCGCGGCTGGAGAAGAGGATTATCTCAAGGCTCAAGAGAGAAATGTCAAAGATGGCGTAGTTTGTGTTGGGAGATTCTTCGCTGCGCTCAGAATGACAGAACGGAGTGCCAGATACACCCGGTTCTGTCATTCTGAGGGTGCGTAGCGACCGAAGAATCTCCCTATCTAATTATACTCCTTATACCCCAGTTGCGCGAAATACCCCATTGTTCTACAATTGTTTGGATGGATCAAGAGAACAAAGCCCTACAATGGGAACAGCTTTATAAGGAAGTGGAAGCCTGCCGCGCGTGCCGCCTGTGCGAGGGGCGGCAGCGTGCCGTCGTGGGCGATGGTAACCCCGACGCGCCGGTCATGCTGATCGGCGAGGGGCCGGGCGCCGAGGAAGACCGCCAGGGCAAGCCCTTCGTGGGGGCCGCCGGGCAACTGCTGGACCGCATGCTGGAAGCCATCGGCCTGGACCGCTCCGGCGTGTACATTGCCAACATCGTAAAATGCCGCCCGCCGGACAACCGCAACCCTGAGGACAGCGAGGCCAAGGCTTGCCTGCCCTTCCTGCGCCGCCAGCTCAAGCTGGTAGACGCAAGAATACTCGTGTGCCTGGGCACGGTGGCCTGCAGATATATCATCGACCCGCAGGCCAAGGTCACCCAGGCCCGGGGGCGGTGGATCGAGCGCAAGGGGTATTCGATGTTGGCGACCTATCACCCGGCCGCGCTGCTGCGCAACGACGCTCTGATGATCGACTCCTGGCGGGACTTGAAGCTGCTGCGCGCCCGGCTGGACCAAGGGGAGGGCAAGCCATGAGCGGCAAGCAGCATATCTTGGCCGCGGCCAGGGAGAGCTGGGAGGCGCAGCTACGCCGGGCGCTGGGCGAGGGCCCCATACCGGTGTATGGCGCGGGCGACCCCGATGCTGCGCTGGTGCTGGTGGGGGAGGCCCCCGGCGAACATGAGACCATCCAGCGCCGGCCCTTCGTGGGCAAAGCCGGCAAGAACCTGGACGGCTTTCTGGCTACGCTGGGCGTGGCGCGGGAGGCCATCTATCTGACCAACGTCGTAAAGTTCCGCCCGGTGCGCGTGCACCCGACCCGGGGCTCGCTTTCCAACCGGCCGCCCAGCCGGCAGGAGATTGAGCTGTGCGCGCCGCTGCTGCGGGAGGAGCTGGCCATTGTGGCCCCCCGCGTGGCCGTGACGCTGGGCAATGTGGCGCTGCGGGCGCTGTGCCGGGATGCCGCCGTGACGATTGGCATCTGCCATGGCCGGCCGCTGGAAGCCGAAGGATTTATGCTATTTCCGCTGTATCACCCGGCCAGCGTCATCTACAACCGCTCGCTGGCCGAAACCTACCAACAGGACCTGCTGGCGCTGCGGGATTATTTGCGCGGCCAGGGTATCGCCTGTGCGCATGAGGACGCCATATGAAGCCCCGCAGACAACTCGAGCCGCCCATCGACAGTGAACTTGCCAGGGAGTTCTACTTCCGTGGCGACCGCCGCGGCGTGCTGCTGATCCACGGCTTCACCGGCACGCCGGCCCACCTGCGCCCGCTGGGCGAGGCGCTCCACAAGGAGGGCTACACCGTGTTGGGCGTGTGCCTGAGCGGCCACGGCACGACGATAGAGGACATGGAGCGCTTCCGCTGGAGCGATTGGCTGCGCGACGTGCGCGACGGCTTCCATCGGCTGGCCGCCACGTGCGACGAGATTTACGTGGCGGGCCTTTCCATGGGCGGCGTGCTCAGCCTGATATTGGCCCAAGAGCAGCCGCTGCAGGCCGTTGTCAGCATCGCCGCGCCCATGCGGCTTATCAACCGGACGGCCTATTTTGCCTTTCTGGCCAAGCACGTGATGCGCTATCAGCGCTGGCGCGGAGACCCAGACCATAAGCCCGGCCCCTATGACCTGGGTTATCGCGACACGCCCATCCGCAAGATTCCCGACTTGCTGCGGCTGATGCGCATGGCCGAGCGGGGTTTGAGTTGTATCACATGCCCGCTGCTCATCGTGCAGGGCGATCTGGACCGCACCGTGCGCGCCGACAGCCCCCAGATCATATACGGCGGGGCCACCCGCTGTGCATCCAAGCACATCCTGCGCCTGCCCAACAGCCGCCACGTGTGCACTGTGGAGCCGGAGTTCGACGCGCTCTACGGGGCCGTCTCCGAGCACTTCCGCCAGGCCGGTGAGCGATAACACCAAGCCACCGGTTAGTCGGCTGTCCCAATTCTCTGCGCCCATTACAATTCTTTCTGCTATAATAATGAAAACGATTTTAGAGGTGCCGATATGAGCATGGATTCCGTAGCCTCCCTGGCCGCGCGCCTGCGCGACAACATTGCCCGCGTCATCGTGGGCCGCGACGACACCGTGCGCCTGCTGCTGACCGCCATGTTGAGCGCCGGCCACGTGCTGCTGGAGGATGTGCCCGGCACCGGCAAGACCATGCTGGCCAAGGCTGTGGCCCGCTCCCTGAGTCTGGATTTCAAGCGCATCCAGTTCACGCCGGATCTGCTGCCCAGCGACATCACCGGCATGAGCATCTTCGACCCCAAGGCCGTGGAGTTCCGCTTTCTGCGGGGGCCGGTGTTCGCCAACATCGTGCTGGCCGACGAGATCAACCGCGCCACGCCCCGCAGCCAGTCGGCGCTGCTGGAATGCATGGAGGAACGCCAGGTCACCGTGGACGGCGCTACCTACGCGCTTGACCTGCCTTTCCTGGTCGTCGCAACGCAGAACCCCATCGAGACCCAAGGCACCTTCCCGCTGCCCGAGGCGCAGTTGGACCGCTTCTTCCTGAAGGCCCGCATGGGGTATCCCTCCACCGAGGAGGGCGTGGCCGTGCTGGGCCGCTTCCAGAGCGAGAACCCGCTGGATGCTCTGCAGCCCGTGGCCGACGCCGCGGACATACTGGCCGGCCAGCGGGCGGTGAGCAATGTGAAGGTGGCCCAGGACGTTCGCCGCTACATCGTGCAGATCGTGGAGCACACCCGCGTCGCCGAGGCCGTGCTGCTGGGCGTGAGCCCCCGCGGCAGCCTGGCGCTGATGCGCGCATCCCAGGCTTGGGCCGCCATGGATGGCAGAGGATATGTGCAGCCCGACGATGTGAAGGCCGTGGCTCGCAGCGTGCTGGCCCACCGCATCATCTGCCGCAACCAGTTCGGCGGCGGCGGCCGGGCTTCCGAGGACGTCGTGGAGCGGGTGCTGGGCATCGTGCACACGCCCACGGAGGCGGCGGAGGACGAGGCATGAGCCTCTTCCTGCTGCTGCTGGCCGCCGTGGTCTTAAGCGCGCTGCAAGTCGTGCTGCTGCGGCTCTTCGGCCTGCGCGGCATCGTATACCGGCGCTCCTTCTCCGAGCGAGCCGTATACGAAGGGCAGAAGGTGCTCATGGTGGAGGAACTCTCCAACGCCAAGCTGCTGCCGGTGCCGTGGCTTCGGGTGGAGGCGCGCATGAGCCAGTGGCTGCGCTTCGCCCGGCAGGAGAACTTGGCCATTGCCGGCGACCTCTACCACCGAAGCCTGTTCACACTGGCGCCGTGGCGCAAGATCACCCGTACCCACGAGGTCACATGCCTGCGCCGGGGCTGCTACCGCATCGACAGCGTGGCGCTGACCTGCGGCGACCTGCTGGGCATGGCGGAGTGCACCAGCACCGTGGAGAACCATTTGGAGCTGTTGGTCTATCCGCGCATCCTGGATTTCAACGCACTGTACGTGCCCTCCCGGCGGTGGCAGGGCGACGTCGTCGTGCACCGTTTCATAGAGCCCGATCCCTTTTTGGTCAACGGCATCCGGGGCTATCGCCCCGGAGACAGCCTTCGCGACGTGCACTGGGCGGCCACCGCCCGCACCGGCGCTTTGAAGGTGAAGACCCGCGACTACACCGCCAGCCCGAGGCTCATGCTGCTGGTCAACATGCAGCTCTCCGACGACCAGTGGGGGGAGCTCTCCGACGAGCAGACCGCACCGTTGGAGGAGAACCTGGCGCTGGCTGCCACCTACGCCGCCTGGGCCCATAAGAACGGAGTGGAAACCGCCTTCCTGTGCAACGGCCGCTATTCGGTCATGGACGATTCGGTCGTGGAAGTGGGATTGGGCGGCGGCCAGGGGCACCTGATGCAGGTGCTGGAAACCATGGCGAGGGTCAAGATCATCCGCCGGCGCAGCTTTGCAACGTGGCTGGATGACGAGGTGATCCCCCGGGGCATCGTGGGCTGCGACATCGTCGTGATCTCCAGCTATTGGAGCACGCTGCTGGAGGAAAGGGCAGGCCGCCTGCGCCGTATGGACAATTCGGTGACCTGGGTGAACCCGAAGGGAGGCGCGCAGGGCGATGGTTGAGGAAAAACTGGGCCGCGGCATGGCGGCGGCCTTTACGGTGCTGCCGCTGGCCTTCGTGCTGGCGCTGGCGCTGGGCGCCGGTATGGATGGCGCAATCACGCTGCTGCTGTATGGCCTGGGGTGCGCGGCGGCGGCTATCGTCGTCGCGCGCCTGCTGAGCCGGGCGCCGGCGGCGGTGCACATCGCGCTGTGCGCCGCTCTGGCGGCGGGCGCGGCGCTGCTGCTGCCGCTGCGCCTGGAGTGGCCATGGCTGCGCTATGTCGTGCTGGCCGCAGGAGCGCTGTTTACTCTGATCGTGGAACGCTGCGCATTGCGCTCCGGCGATGGCACAGTCAGCCAGGCGCTGCTGCTGCCGCTGGGCACGCTTCTGGGCTCCTGCCTGCTGCTGTGGATGCATGTGCGCATGACCGACACTCCTTTGCCCCAGGCGTGGGCGGTGCTCTCGGCGCTGGGGTGCGGGTGGTTTGTGTCGGCAATGCTGCTGCTCAACCGCTGGTCGCTGCGCCGCGCCGCCCGGGCGGGCGCCCAGCGCGAGGTGCCCGCGGGCACCCGCCGCGCCGGGTTCGTCGGCACCACGGTTTTTCTGGTGGCGGCGTTCCTGCTCTCGCTGGTCCAGGCCATCGGCCGGTGGCTGTCCACCGCGCTGGACGCCGCGTGGCGCTGGCTGGTGGCCGCCTATCTGTGGCTGATCAACAGCCTGATGTCCCAGACGCCCGTGGAGCCGGGGGAGGGCAACGGACAGCCGGACTTGGGGCTGCCGCCGGTGGATGCCCAGGACCAGCCGCTGTGGCAGCAGATTTTGCTGGGCATCATAACCGTGGTCATCGTGCTGGGCTGCGCTGCGCTGCTGGTCTATGGCATTTATAAGGGCGCGCCCCGGCTGTGGAAGGCCATTGTCGAAAGGCTGCGCGCGCTCTTTGGCACGTGGGCTGATGACGACGCCGCCTATCACGACCGCAGCGAGAGCCTGCTCTCGGTGCGCAGCGCGCTGGCCCAGGTGGGTGAGCAATGGAACCGTTTTGCCCGGCGCTTTCGGCCCCGGCCCAAGCTTTCGGACTTTGCCACCGACGCCGAGCGGGCGCGCTTCTTGTTCCGCGAGCTGCTGCGCCGCCTGTGCCAGCGCGACGCCATGCCTCCGCCGGGGGCCACGGCCCGGGAGATTTTGGCCGCCCAGCGCACCGATGGCATGCAGGCGCTCAGCCGCAGTTACGCATTGGCCCGCTACGCCGAGGAGCAGCCCGACCCTCGCGATATCCAGGAGGCGGCCAAGGGGTTGGATGTAAAGTAGAGTTGTTTATTGATAAAAGCATCAGATAAAGAGTGGCGAATATAAGGCTTCCCCTGGCGGGGAAGCTGTCGCCGCAGGCGACTGATGAGGTGTGTAGAGTAAACACGCTCATAGTCTGGGGTTAATTGTTCCACCGGGTTGGACACCTCATCCGGCGCTGCGCGCCACCTTCCCCTCCAGGGGAAGGCATGACATACAAACCGGCTTGATGTGCTCGAAATCATGGCTCCTCCCCAGGGAATGGCTAAGCAAAACAAGCTTAAGGCTTGAAAGGGAGTTTTTCTTGAACGACCAACTGCAAACAACGCTGGACAACCTGCCCGACACCCCGGGCGTATATATCATGAAGAACGCCCACGGCCAGACCATCTACGTGGGCAAGGCCGTGTCGCTGCGCAACAGGGTGCGCCAGTATTTCCAGCCCGGCAGCAACAAGGAATACCCCAAAGTGCGCCGCATGGTTATGGACATCGAGTCTCTGGACTACATCGTTGTGAAATCCGAGGCCGAGGCGCTGATGCTGGAAAGCAACCTGATCAAGAAGAACAAGCCGTTCTACAACATCCTGCTCAAGGACAGCAAGCACTTTCCCTACCTGCGCATCGACCTCAAGGAAGAGTTTCCGCGGCTGGAGATCGTGCGCCGGGTGGACAAGGGCGACCGCGCCCGCTTCTTCGGGCCTTATCTGGCCGCCGGTTCCCTGCGCCAAACGCTGGACGTGGTGCGGCGGGTGTTCCCGCTGCGCACTTGCACCCGTGACATCCGCAAGTCCATCGCCCGGGGCGAGCGCCCATGCCTGAACCTGCAACTGGGCCTGTGCCTGGGCCCGTGCACCGGCAATGTGACCCGGGAGCGCTACCACGAGGTGCTGGGCGAGGTTTGCCGTTTCCTCTCAGGGCAGCACGGCGAGATCGTCTCCAGCCTGCGGGCCCAGATGAAGCAGGCGTCGGACAATCTGGACTTCGAGCGTGCCGCCGCGCTGCGCGATAAGATATTGCACATCGAGAGCGTGCTGGACTTGAAGCCCGGCGAGCAGACCGCCATCTCCACCGTGCAGGAGGATCTGGACATACTGGGCGTGCACACCGAGGGCAACGAGAGCGTGGTGCAGCTGATGCTGATGCGCGGCGGCAAGATCGTGGGCTCCGAGAGCTTCCTGCTGGAAGGCTCTGAGGGTGAGAGCGCCGGCGAGGTGCTGCGCAGCTTCATCGAGCAGTTCTATCTGCATGGCGTGATGCTGCCCCGGGCTGTGGTGCTGCGGGAGCTGCCGGACAACGCCGAGGCGCTGGCCGACTTTTTGCGCGGGCGGGCAGGCCGCAAGGTGGAGCTGACCGTGCCCCAGCGCGGCGAAAAGGTGCGCCTGCTGGAAATGGCTGAGACCAACGCCCGCGAGCGCATGGAGCGCGAGCGCAACAACCGCCTGCGGGAGTGGGAGCGCACCGGCGGCGCGGCCAAGGCGCTGGGCGACATCCTAAACCTGCCGGCGCCGCCGGTGCGCATCGAGTGTTATGATATCTCCAACATACAGGGCACCGACTCGGTGGCGTCCATGGTCGTCTTCGAGCACGGCAAGCCCGCCCGCAGCCAGTACCGGCGCTTCCGTATCAAGACCGTGGAAGGCGCCAACGACTTTGAAAGCATGAAGGAAGTGCTGACCCGTCGCTTCCGCCACGGGTTGGAGGAGCGCCAGCAGCTCTCCGAGGGCATGGACCTGTCGCTTACCAAGTTCGCCCGCTTTCCGGACCTGGTGCTCATCGACGGCGGGCGCATACAGCTGCAGTTCGGCTTGGAGGCCATGCGTTCGCTGGGCGTGGGGCACATCCCGGCTGTGGGCCTGGCCAAGCGCAACGAGGAGATCATCGTGGAGGACCGGCCGGACCCCATCGTGTTGGCGCGCAATTCTGCGGCGCTGCACCTGCTGGAGCGCGTGCGTGACGAGGCCCACCGCTTCGCGATCACCTATCACCGATCGCTGCGCAGCGCCCGCACGCTAAAGAGCCGCCTGGAAGAGGTGCCCGGCATTGGCGCCAAGCGCCGCAACGAGCTGCTCAAGGCCTACCCCGTGCCGCTGCTGATGGAGGCCGCCACCGTGGAGGAACTGGCGGCCGTGCCGGGCATGAGCAAGCCCGCTGCCCAGGCGGTTTGGAACTTCCTGCACACCGTACAGCCGGACAAGGACGCGTCGCGACAGGAGGAGCAGACGACCGAGGGCTCCGGACCAGAGGACGCGCCAGGGTATGACATCCCCGAGGATGGGCCTGACGATGCCGATGATGAAACGACTGTAGAGGAGGAATAAGCTATGGGTTTTGGGGGCGGCTTTATGTTCAGCGTGTTCCCGATCATATTCATTGTGGTGTTCGCGCTGGTGGTCGGCGTAATCGTGTTCGCGCTGGTGGCCGCCGCGCGCACCGCTGTGAAGAACCGCAATTCGCCGATTTTAACCGTGGCCGCCCGCGTGGTGACCAAGCGCTCGGATGTGTCCGGCGGCAGCGGCGACTCGGCTGCCCACACGTGGCACCACGCCACCTTCGAGGTGGAAAGCGGCGACCGCCTGGAGCTGCCCGTCACCGGTGAGCAATACGGCATGCTGGCCGAGGGCGACGTGGGCCGCCTGACCTTCCAGGGCACGCGGTTTGTGGGCTTCGAGCGCAGCCGCCAGAACTCATGATGTGCACCGATGCCGGCGAAGCCCGGCGTTTTCTAGAAAAGTGGCAAGGCATCCTGCGGCTGCGAGATTGGGACATACGCCTGCAGATGGTGGAGATCCCCTGGCGCAAGACCGGAGACATCAAGATCGATCGCGATGATAACAAGGCTATCTTGCTGGTCAATGGGTGTGATCCCAAGCAAACCAACCTGGAAGCGTTGGTGCTGCACGAGTTGCTGCACCTGAAGCTGTGGGATCTGGACCAAACCACCGAGCAATTCCTGCACGGCATGTTTGGCGAGGACGAGGACGACCCTAAGTATCAGTATGCCCTCACACAGTTCATGACCGCGCTGGAATCCACAGTGGAGGACTTGGCCAAAAGCTTCCTTTCTTTAGGAGGCGAGGATCGGGAGCCTTCTTTTGGGCGCCTGCAGATGCAGGTGGATCAGGAGATCGGCCGCTGAAGAGCCGCCTTGCTTGAACGGCGTTCCCGTGCTGGGGTATAATGGGTACCTGACACACATAAACAGAAGGCGGAACACGTTTTGAACATCAAGCTGATTGTAACCGACCTGGACGACACGCTGCTGCGGGATGACCACACGATCTCGGCGCGCAGCCTGGACACCATCCGGCGTGCGGAGGAACAGGGCATCACCGTGGCCATCGCCACCGGGCGCATGGTTCCCTCGGCGCTGCCCTACGCGCGCCAACTGGGCCTCAAGGGCCTGCTGATGTGCTGCCAGGGCGCGCAGATCGTGGACATCGAGACCGGTGAGGAGATTTCGCTGACGCCGGTGCCGCAGGAGCTGGCCCGTCAGGCGATTCGCTTCGCCCAGGAGCTGGGCATCTACATCCAATACTATTCCACCACGACCTATTACTTTGAGAAGACCGGCGAGGAGAGCGAGTATTACCGCCACGCCGCGGGCATCGCCGGTGTGGAAACCGGGTGCGATCTGGCCGAGACGCTGGACTTTGAACCCATCAAGCTGCTGATGATCGCCGAACCTCCGCGCATCCGCGAGGCCTATGAGGCGGCCAAGGCGCGCTTCGGCGACACGCTGGAGATCGCGATCTCCAAGAGCAACTATCTGGAGTTCACCCATCGCGACGCCCATAAGGGTGCGGCCATGGCCGGCCTGGCCGCCCGCCTGGGTATCCCGCTTTCGCAGGTGATGGCCGTGGGAGACGCGCTCAACGACCTTTCCATGATTCGCGGTGCCGGGCTTGGCGTGGCGGTGGCCAACGCCACGGATTTCGTCAAGAGCCAGGCCGACGCCGTGACCGCCAGCAACCAGGAAGACGGCGTGGCACTGGCCATCGAGACCCATGCATTGTCAACAAATAGTATAAAAACATGAGTGTGAAGTAGGTTGAGGACCGACGGCGGTTGATCCGCCGGAAGGAAACGAAAGCGTGCGCAGAGCCGTTAGGAAGCCCGCCCTCAGGCGAAATCGTGCTCAGGAAATTGATATGAGGTAATAATGATTAATATCGCCCGGCGACATGCGCGGCGGGCGATAACGGTGGCAAGAACAAGAAGTCTAAATCGCCGAGGCGCAGCAGCGCCGAGGCGAAGGGAGTAGCTATGGCTCAACTAAAGGTATCAGAATTCATCAAGGCGCTGGAGCTGGAGGTTCTGGTGGGTAACCAGAACGACCGCTTCGAGGTCGCCACATCCAACGTCAACCGGCCGGGGTTGCAGCTGACCGGCTTCTTCGATTACTTCGCTTCGGACCGCGTGCAGGTCATCGGCAAGCAGGAGATGACCTATCTGACCGAGGCGCTGGACGCGACCCGACGCCGCGATGCGCTGGACAGGCTGATGCAGCACCCGTTCCCGTGCGTGATTCTGAGCCGCAACATGCAGCCGCCGGAGGAGCTTCTGGAGCTGGCGGCACAATACAACCACCTGGTGTTCCGCAGCAAGCTCATCACCAACAAGCTGCTGGTGGCCGCCTTCGCCTATCTGGACATCATGCTGGCCCCGCGCATCACCCGCCACGGCACGCTGTTGGACATCGCCGGTGTGGGCGTTATGATCACCGGCGAGAGCGGAATCGGCAAATCGGAAACGGCACTGGAGCTGATGCACCGGGGCCACCGCCTGGTGGCCGACGATGTCGTGGAAATCTGCCGCATCGGCCGCGACCAGCTGATCGGCGCGTCTCCGGAGAACGTGCGCCACTTCATGGAGGTGCGGGGCATCGGCATCATCGACGTGCGCCAAATGTTCGGCATCGGTTCGGTCATGCTGCAAAAGCCCATCGACATGGTGGCCGAGCTGGAGATGTGGGACAACTCCAAGCAATATGACCGCCTGGGGTTGGAAGACAACACCGAGGAGCTGCTGGACGTGAAGATGCCCAAGGTCGTTCTGCCGGTGATGCCTGGGCGCAATCTGGCCATCGTCATGGAGGTGGCTGCTCGCAATCACAGGCTTAAGAACATGGGATACAACTCGGCATTGGAGCTGCACCGCCGTATCAACGAGCGCATCGGCAGCATGGGGGGGATTTGATATGTGGACTATAGGCGTGGATTTGGGCGGCACGAACATTGCCGCGGGCTTGTGTGACGAGACCGGACGCATGCTGCGAGCCCGCAGTGTGCCGACCGGCGCCGGCCGGCCTCGGGAGCAAATTCTGGCAGACATGGCGGCGTTGTGCCGCCGCTTGGCAGAGGATCACGGCATTGCCTGGGCAGACGTCGCCGCCGTGGGCGTGGCGTCGCCGGGCTTTATCGATGCAGCCCGGGGTGTGGTGCTGCTGGCCGGCAATCTACATTGGGCCGACGCTCCGGTTGCGCAGGAGCTGGCCTCACTGCTGGAAAAGCCTGTGTTCCTGGACAACGATGCCAACATCGCCGCATTGGGTGAGGTGGCCGCCGGCTCCATGGCGGGCTGCCGCCACGGCATCCTTCTGACGCTGGGCACCGGCGTGGGCGGCGGTGTCATCATCGACGGGCGCATCTTCTCCGGCGCCCATGGCTGCGGCGGGGAGCTGGGCCATATCATCATCGCCTGGCGGGGAGAGTTGTGCGCCTGCGGCAACCGGGGATGCCTGGAGCAATATGCCTCGGCCACGGCGCTGATCCGCGAAGGGCGCCGTGCGGCGCAGGCGAATCCGTCGAGCGCCATTCTGCGCTCCGCGGGCAGCCTGGAAGCCATCACGGCCAAGACCGTCATCGATTGCGCCAAAGCCGGCGATGAAGACGCCGTGCGGATCTTCGACGACTTCATCGACGCGCTGGCCATGGGCATTGTGTCTCTGGTCAACGTATTCGAACCCGAGGCCGTGGCCATCGGCGGCGGCGTCAGCGCGGCAGGGGATTTCCTTCTGCAGGCGCTGCGCGCCCGGCTGGATGAGCGGATGGTCACGCCCCAGGGGTACCGGCCACGGCTGGCGCTGGCCACACTGGGCAACGATGCCGGCATCGTCGGCGCGGCGATGCTGGCCCGAGATCGCATCAAAGAATGAGAAAAGGAACCGGGATATGACCTTAACGAGTATAAGCAATGTGTTGGAACGGGTACGCCAGGGCGCGCCGGTGCTGCTGGTGGATGATGCCGGCGAATGGGCCCAGGGCACGCTGATGGTGCCGGCGGAGCGCGCCGGCCGCGAGGCGGTGGCCTGGCTTATGAACCATGGCCGCGGGCCGCTGTGCGCGGCCATCCCCCAGCCCCGGCTGGAGGAGATGGCCGTGGGCCGCCTGGGCGGCGGGCACCGGGGGCTTTACTTCGCCTCGGTGGACGCGGCCGACGGCGGCGGCTTCAGCGCCGAGGGCCGTGCCAACACCATCGACCTGCTGTTGGATGCCGACGCTCCGCTGGATGTTTTCACGACTCCTGGCAACGTGTTTCTGCTTTCCACGGTGAACGGCGGTGTGCTGCGCAAGGCCGCCCGGGCCGAGGCCGCCGTGGACCTGTGCGCGGCGGTGGGGCTGAAACCTGTGGCCGTGGTGTGCGAGGCGCTGGACGAGCAGGGTGCCCCGGCCTCCGGAGCCCAATTGGAGGCGCTGGCCAGCGGGCACAGCCTGCCTGTTGTGTCGGTGGAGGATTTGATCGCCTGGCGGCGGGAGCGCGACACCTATGTGACCCGGGAGGCCGAGGCCAACCTGCCCACGGCTTACGGCGACTTCCGCATGGTGGGCTATGTGAACCGTCTCAACGGCGAGCACCACGTGGCGCTGGTCAAGGGTTCCTTCGGCCCCGAGGACGACGTGCTGGTGCGCGTGCACTCGGAATGCCTGACCGGTGACGCCTTCCATTCGCTCAAGTGCGATTGCGGTGAACAGCTGGCCAGCGCGCTTACGGCCATAGAGGCCGAGGGCTGCGGCATTCTGCTCTATCTGCGCCAGGAGGGCCGGGGCATAGGTCTCATCAACAAGATTAAGGCCTACCACCTGCAGGAGCAGGGGCTGGACACCGAGGAGGCCAACCTGGCTCTGGGCTTCCCGGCGGATTTGCGAGACTACGGCATCGGCGCGCAGATCTTAAGCGATCTGGGCGCGCGCCGCCTGCGGCTCATGACCAACAACCCCAAGAAGCTCGTGGGTATCCGCGGCCATGGCATCGAGGTTGTGGAGCGCGTGCCGCTGATCATGCAGCCCAATGCCATCAACCGGCGGTATTTTGAGACCAAGGAAGAGAAGATGGGCCATTTGTTCCGCTGACCGATCAAAGGAGGCACATATGAAACGTTCGGACGCAATCTATCTGGTGACCAAGGCCGACGACATCGGCAGCAACGATTCTGCCAACCGTGCCTTCGTGGAAGGATACGAGAAGGGCATGCTGCGCAACGGCGTCATCATGATGACCTGCGACAGGGCTGAGGAGGCTGCCCGGCGGTTCCGCGGAGAAACGGGTTTCTGCATGGGGCTGCATCTGACGATGAACGCCGAATGGGATCGCGTGAAGTGGGGGCCTGTAGCGCCCCGGGAGCGGGTGCCCACCATCGTGGATGAGAACGGCTGGCTGTACCAGACCACCCAGGCGCTGCATGATGCCCACCCTTCCATCGACGAGATCCTTTTGGAGATGGACGCCCAGCTGGACCTGGCCCGCAGCTATGGCCTGGATATTTACTTTGCCGACGCCCACATGTTGTTCACCTGGGCTGTGGAAGGGCTGGAGAACGCGGTGCGTGAATGGTGCGCTCGGCGCGGCCTGATTTTTGGCATGGGCGATGTCCCCAGCCTGCCGTGGCAGGCGCCGGGGGCCACCGCTTCCGAACGGCTGATCGCCAAGCTGGAAGGCCTGCAGCCCGGCGTCTACGCTGTGCACCTGGGGCACCCGGCCTTCGATTCCGCCGAGATGCGTGCGCTGGGGCACCCCGGTTATGACGGCGACACCGTGGCCCAGGAGAGGGAAGAAGACCGCCGGGCGCTCAGCGACCCCATGGTGCTGCGCTATTTTGAGCAGCACAACATCGTGCCTGTGACGCTGCGCCAGGCCATGGACCTGCTGCGCGGGTGAAAAGAGGATCTTAAATGATATCGGTCATCCCTTATTCGCCGGAGCATCTGTCCGGCTGCGCTGATCTGTATCGCAGGGTGTTCTCCCGGGAGCCATGGAATGAAACTTGGGAGCGGCCCCAGGCCGTGGAAGAATTCCTGCAGCGCCACAGCCGCAACAGCAACTTTCTGGGCTATGTGGCCATGAACGACGGTGACATCGTCGGCGCGAGCATCGGCTTCCTCAAACCATGGATCCGCGGCGAGGAATACTATATCGACGAATACTTCGTGGATGCCGATCTGCAGGGGCAGGGCATCGGCACGGCTCTGATGACGGCCATCAGGGACGACCTCAGGCAAAGGGGAATCCCAGCCATCCTGCTGAACACCGAGCGGACGGCTCCGGCCTACCGGTTCTACCGCAAGCTGGGGTTTGAGGAGCTTGAGGGCCTCGTGATACTGGCCGCGGATACCTAAGTCGTGGCTAGCCTATTTCATCTGCTAGATGAGTCTCGATCAATGCGGAAATAGTCAAATTGATACCGTTTCCCCGTAATGTGCACAAGCAGCTCCCGCCTTTCCACGAAGGTGAAGCCGCAGCGCTCCACCACACGGCGGGATGACGCGTTGTCGGCGGACACTGTCGCGATCAAATAGGGGATAGGGTAGCTCTCCAGCGCCCACCTTGTCACCGCGGCGGCGGCTTCGGTGGCGTAACCGTGGCCTCGCGCCTCGGGCAGCAGGTTGTAGAACAACTCGGGTTCGTGCAGATCGTCATGCTCACCGGCCCCAGCCGCTCCCAGCACCTGGCCGCCTGCTCGGTCAAACACGCCAAAGCATACGATTCCATTCACGATGTCCATGGCTTCATAGTTGTGGATGTGCCAGTCGAGGAATTCGCCGGCACGGGGCTTCTGCATGCGCCAGCCTTCCACTTCCGGTATGTCTAGCAATCGCAGGAACTGCGGCAGGTCTTCCTTTGTGAAGGGACGTATGATCAGCCTTTGTGTTGTCAACTGCATGGTTTATTCTCCTTAGGTGTGTCTCCCTGCGGCGGCTACAGGCCCGCGGCAATGCGCCGGCGCACTTCCGCGAGCACGGCGTCGTGCTCGGCCGGCAGCAGGTCGCAGCACAGCCTGTTGACCGCGCATGGCAGAAACCATGCCTCCACCTGCTCCATTGTGACGCTGCTCAGCCTGTGGTATTCCTCAAAAAACGCCCGTTCAAAGTCGTGGCGGCTGGCATAGAATGCGTCGATGAGGGGCTGTGGCAGCATCCCCTCGGGCACCACAGCGTAGCGCAGGATCATCAGCATCCACATGACGTCCAGCCCGGCTTCGCCCAGGAAGGCCCCCTGCCAATCGATGAGCACCGGCTCTCTGCCGCGCATCAGCACGTTGAGCATGTGAAAGTCTCCATGGCACACCTGCTGCCCATCGGGCAAGTCCGCAAGTCTGTGTACAATGGCGCGCTTCTCGGCATCGGTCAGCTCTCCTCGGTTGTAGGTCTTCCAAGCCAGGTCTGCCTTGGGGGATTTCAACCCCGTGGCGCGGGCCTGCTCCGGCGGTACGCTGTGCACCTGGTGCAGCAGGCGCGCCATGGAGAGCAGCGCGCCGGTGTCACCATGGGCGAACAGGCTCTCGGCCAGCGATGGGCCGTCGATGCGTTCCAGCACCAGGCCCGGCCGCTCACCGATCTCCACGATGCCAAAGGGCTGGGGGACGGGCAGCCCCAACTGCCACACGGCCAGCGTGCGGCGGTATTCCCATTCGATGCCGTTGGCCCTCCCGCGATCGAAA
>JAEZSC010000114.1 GCA_023422005.1 Bacillota bacterium
AGCACGCTCCGCCTAGGCGGAGTACCTTATCCTGAGTGGTGGAGGGACTGGGCCCTATGAAACCCGGCAACCTGGCGGCGCGCCAAGGTGCCAAATCCCACGGGCTTAGCCGCCCGACAGATGAGGACGCGCTTTGATAAGCCTCATTCTGATGAATGAGGCAATTTTGTTTACTGGAGGAAGAAACGATGGCCAAAAGACTGTTTACCAGCGAATCGGTGACCGAAGGGCACCCGGACAAGATCTGTGATCAGATTTCCGATGCGGTGCTGGACGCCATACTGGCCCAGGACCCCATGGCCCGGGTGGCGTGCGAGTGCGCCGTAACCACGGGCATGGCGCTGATCATGGGCGAGATATCCACCGAGTGCTATGTGGACATCCCCGGAGTGGCCCGGCGTACCATCGAGGAGATCGGCTATACCCGCGCCAAATACGGCTTTGACGCCCATACCTGCGCGGTGCTGTGCTCCATCGACGAGCAATCCGGAGACATCGCCGGCGGCGTGAACCACGCGCTGGAGGAGCGCCAGGGCGGCAATTTCGATATTGGCGCGGGGGATCAGGGCATGATGTTCGGCTTCGCCTGTGACCAAACCGAGGCGCTGATGCCGATGCCCATCTTCTACGCCCATAAGCTGGCCCACCGGCTGGCCAAGGTGCGCAAGGAAGGCATCCTGGACTACATCCGCCCCGACGGCAAAACTCAGGTCACCGTGGAGTATGACGGCGACACACCGGTACGCGTGGACACCGTGATCGTCAGCACCCAGCATCACCCCGACGTGGAAGCGGCGCAGATGGAGAAGGAGATTCTGGACGAGGTCGTGCGTGCGGTGATTCCTGCACGCCTGCTGGACGCCAAGACCCGGTATCTGATCAACCCCAGCGGCCGGTTCGTGACCGGCGGCCCCCAGGGCGATTCCGGGCTCACCGGCCGTAAGATCATCGTGGACACCTATGGCGGCTACGGCCGCCACGGCGGCGGCGCCTTCAGCGGCAAAGACCCGACAAAGGTGGACCGTTCCGGCGCGTACGCCGCCCGCCATGCCGCCAAGAACATCGTGGGCGCAGGTCTGGCCCGCGCCTGCGAGATTGAGATCGCCTACGCCATCGGCGTGGCGCGGCCGGTCAGCGTCATGGTGGATACCTTCGGCACCGGTACCGTGGCCGACGAGGTGCTGGAGACCGCCGTGCGCCGCGTGTTTGACCTGCGGCCCTCGGCCATCATCGAACGTTTCGGTCTGCGCCGGCCCATCTATCGGCAGACGGCGGCCTACGGCCACTTCGGCCGCACCGATTTGGACCTGCCCTGGGAGCGGCTGGACCATGTGGAGGCGCTCAAAAATATACTCTAAAGAGTCTGTTGTACTAAGCGTATAAAGTATATATTTCAAGCTGGGGAGAAGGATATCGCGCCAGTGGGCGCGACCAAAGGTCTCCGATCGCCCTTTGGAAACCTTCGGCCCCCAAATATGGAATATGGAATAAACATGCTAGTATGCGACCAACGTGACACCCTTAGCAAGATGGCCCCATCAAGCGCAAGGAGGCGGCCATGAAGCGGATCATCATTCTCGTGGTCTTAGGCATCATCGTGGTGGTCGCAGGCGTTGCGGCCGCCTTGACCTTCCTGGATCCGCCGCCCGTCAGCCCCAGTCAAAGGATGAAGCTCCTCGCGATGATGGTCTCGGGCCTCATCGCGCTGGTGCGGGTCGTCACGAATCAGGGAGGCAACAGCTCCGCCCGGTATGAGCTGATATACAAAGACATCCTGGAAGGCCTGTTTGAGCGCGACGCCGGAACCCGCCGCAGGCTGCTGCGGGCGCTGGCGCTGTACAACGCCAACCAGAACATCAAGGCCTACAGGCAGCTGAAGAAGCTGCTGGACTGCGATATCAACGACGCGGAGAAGGCCGTGATATGGCTGTTCATGGGGAATTGCGCCAACGACGACGGAGAGCAGGAACTGGCACTCCACTGCTATGAGCAGGCGACAGCGCTCTCACCTGGCTTGCATTCCGCTTGGGTGAACCTGGCCAATGCCCTGTCGCACAAAGGTGATTTCGGCCGGGCGGAGGAGGCCATCCGCCGCATGATGAAGCTTAAGCCTGGCGACGCACTTTCCTATGCCGCCCTGGCGACGCTGTATGTCAAGCAGATGCGGCTGGACGAGGCAATACCGCAAGCCCTAAAAGCCATAGGGATTAACCCTGGGTACGCGGAAGCCTACTCGACGCTGGCGCTGGCCTATGGATACATGGGAAATCAGCAAAGCAGCGAAGAGCACCTGCGCAAGGCCGTCGCCCTGGGATATAAGGACGCCGAGGCCATACGGCGGATGATAAAGGATATGTGGGAAGAGGATTCGGAGGAGGACGAGGATGCCGAGCGGGCGTAGGCAGCTCCGCAACCGGAGCGCCCTTGCCGTGAGGCGGCTGCCATGACAAGCCCCAACAAAAGCATTCCCTGGCTTGTGGGGGCAATTGTTTTCATCGGAATCGTCATCAAAGTCCTGACGAGCAACGGCATCAGCCTGGGCAGCACGCAGGGCAGGTTCTTCCTGCGGTTGGCCGGCTTCGCGGTTCTTCCCATCGTCTACGGCGCAGTCAAGGCCTTTTCGTACATCCGTCAGCATATTCAGCGGCGCGCCTCCCGGCGCGCCGCCATTCTGAAGGCTTATCGGCCGCTGACCGCGGGGCTGTTTGCCCAGCCCTGCATTCGCCGTTCTCTGAACCGGGGAATTTGCTTGTATGACGCGGAAAAGAACCTTCAGGCGTTCAACGCGTTCAAGGCGATTTTGAAAAGGGATCTCAACGAGCGCGAGCGTGCCGTCGTGCTGTACCTGTGGGGGTGCTGCGTGCAGGGAGACGGGCAGGGTGCCGCCGCTGTGCAGTGGTTTGAACTGGCTGCCCGGATATGGCCTGGGCTGCAGCCTGCGTGGACCAGGCTGGCCGGCCTGTACCGGGCCGCGGGAGAACAGCAAAGGAGCGAGCAGGCTTACCGTTACGCCATCCGGCTGCGGCCGGACGACCCGACAGCTTTCCTGCGCTATGCCATCGGGCTGAACCAATGGCGCCGCCCGGACGAGGCCATCCAGGTGCTGCACCAGGCCCGGGAACAGGGCGCCGATGAGGGAAGTATCCAGATTTCGATGGCGGTGGCTTATGCGCTCAAGGGCGACGGGGAGCGCAGCCGGGAGCATATGGAAATGGGAGAGAAGCTGATGGGCCGGGAGGAGGCTGATAAGGCCCGTGCGTTCCTGCGCTCCGTGCAGGAAGGGCCGCAGCAGCCGGCGCAAACGGAAGATGCCTCTTAAGATTTCGCCAGCTGGCTGTAGATTGTCAAAAGATCCGGTTTGTAAAGAATAGTAGGAAGCCGACCGACGGTTCATCCGCCGGGAGGAAACCGAAAAAGAGCTAAGGGTAGGAGCAAACTCTCTCCCGCAGGCGGAAAACGTCTCTTAGAATCAAAGCATATGTTCTAAAACAAAGATATCGCCCGGCGACATGTGCGGCGGGCGATAAACGATAGCTGAGGCAAGTCGTCTGAATCGCCGACGACGCAACAGCGTCGGCGGCGAAAGGCTGGCGGTAGCCAGCCGTCTATAGCGCGCCTTCCTCCAACAGAATGGCCCGCAGCGCGGCCACCACCGACGCGTCATACTGGTGCGTGGAGCGCTCCAACTCGTCCAGCGCGGCCTGGGCGCTCAGGCCCCGGCGATAGGCACGGTCGCTGGTCATGGCGTCATAGGCGTCGGCCACGGCGATGATGCGGGCCTCCAGTATGATATCGTCGCCTTTGAGCCCATGGGGATAGCCCGAGCCGTCCAGGCGCTCGTGGTGCTGCTCCACGGCGGTCAGGATGCGCTCCTCAAACTTGCCGCGCAGCAGTGTGCTGCTCTCCAGCGAGTGCTGCTGGATGCACGCGTATTCCTCTTGAGTCAGCTTGTCGGGCTTCTTGAGGATGTAATCGGGCACAGAGTTCTTGCCGATATCGTGAAACAGGGAGCTGGCCTGAAGTATGTAAATCCGTTCCTGAGGTAAACCCAGTTTTTCACCCAGCTTCATCGCATACATCTGAACGCGATGGCCGTGGTTGTAGGTATACAGATCTTTAAGCTCGGTGGTTGCCAGCAATTGACTTAGGCTCTCGCCATATTCGCTCAGATACTGGAACACAGGCTGTGAGGATACATAAAGCAGTTTAGCGCCGTTTACCGTCGTGAAGCTGATATTCTCTTTTAGATTGAATACATGAAAGTATTCGCCTTTTTCCACGATAACATCGCCCTCATCGGTTTTGACGACGGCGGTACCCTCCAGCACATAATAGAATTCCAGAAGATTGGGCCGCTCGCCGGGAAAAATGATGCAGGGCTTGTCCATATGCAGATCATATATCACGACATCCACATCGCCTCCGGAGGCTAGCAGGCTCAACGAATATGACTTGCGATTGATCTGGCTGATGACTCTTTTTTTTGAGATGAACAAGCCCTCGGGCATGGTTGTATACCTGCTTTTTATGATGATTCATTCAATTATACTGTAAGTAATGGAGAGTTCCTAGCGCAGGGGAGTTTCTTGTTGCGTTCTGCCGTCGTTCGCTCACGTAAAAAGAGCAGCTGCCATTCGGCTGCTGCCCATAAAGCCTCGGACGGTTTAGTCACTGACGACGACCAGCGGATCCACCAGCACCACGCGGTCGCCCAGCGTGACGGGCTCATACCTGCACACGACGGTCACGCCCAGCGCGGCGGCGTCGGCGATGGCCTTGCCGGCGATCATATCGGTTTTCATGACCAGCGAAGAAGCGATCTGATCCAGCCGGGCGTCGTAGAGCGTGTTGCACAGCGCCAGCAACGAGGCAGCCTGGGGCCCACCGCAGCCTTGTAAGGCTTGTACGGACGCGTCGTAAACGGCTGTGGCCTGGTTGGCCTGGGCGATGGCACGGGTGATCTCCTGTTGGATTTGAGCATTGGCGGTGTCTACGATGCTCTGGGCGCTGGAGGCAAAAGCGGTTGCGCTCATAACGGCGGTTATGACAACGATTGCGACCAATGCGACGGGAAGCTTTTTCTTCATGTGCGAATTCCTCCGTTTTCTGTGAAAGAGAACCGTTTCCGGGCAAACAAAAAAAACCCCGGTTTAGGCAGCTGGCGACCATTTTACAGGCCCTGTAGCTTTGCGTCGCTGGCTTTCGCCAGGTTTGCCATTTTCTATGGAAGTTTTCGCCCTCATTTTACGTAGAAAGGTAAGATATGTCAATGTATATCTTTCGCCCGTGACAAAAGAAGTGCTTATTCGACAAAATAAGATTGATACACAGGCTTCATGGCTGACAGGAAGAGCACACCCTGCGTCGAACAATCGCATGAAGAATCGGGGTTTTCACAGACTAACAACGCCATCCAAAACCCTTGCGTCGGAAGGAACGAACATGAAACAGCCTCAACCGCAGCCCATCGGCGTGTGCGAGCGCAACCCCTACCGCCTGCAATATGAGGGCAAGCCCATCGTGCTGCTGACCTCCGCCGAGCATTACGGTGCTGTCGTCAACCGGGCCTTCGATTACCGCGTCTATCTGGACCGGCTCATGGAATACGGGCTGAACTATACGCGCATCTATCCCGGCGCGCTCTTCGAGCCCGGCGGCAAGTTTATAGAGCACAACACGCTGGCCCCGAAGCCTGCGGACCTGCTGGTGCCCTGGGCGCGCTCGGAGCAGCCCGGTTACGCGCTGGGCGGCAATAAATTCGACCTGGAGCGCTGGGATGAGGCATTTTTCGAGCGCCTGCTGGATTTCATCGAGCAGGCGCGCATCCGCGGCGTCATCGTGGAGATCTGCTTTTTCAACTGCCAATACCCGGACACCTGGCCCATCTGCCCGCTGCAGGCGGCCAACAACGTGCAGGGCGTGGGCGTGGGCAGCCATTTGGACTTCCAGACGCTGCGGGATGGGCCGCTGGTGGACGCGCAGAAGCGGTATGTGGCCGAAATCGTAAGGCGTACGGCGGCCTGCGCCAACGTTATTTATGAGATCTGCGACGAGCCCACGCTGATGGGCTGCTCCAGCGCCGAGGCGACCCGGTGGATCGGAGAGCTGGCGCAGACGATCGTGGACGCCGAGGCCCACCTGCCACATCCCCATCTGATCGCCCAGCAGGTGGAGCTGGGCGTGGATTTCACCGAGGACCAGCGCATCGGCTTGATTACCGCGCAATACATCTTCCACAATGAGTTCCGCCAGGTGGGCGGCCCCGAGGCGCTGGCCTGCTATGCGCTGCGCCATAAACCCATCGAGCTCAACGAGACCGCCTATTTCCCGATCTGGTACTCAGGCGACGCCGTGGCGGCCAGCCGCGCGGAGGCATGGGAGTTCCTGGTGGGCGGCGGCGCGGCCTTCAACCAGCTCAACGGTTTCTTCACCGTGCCCGACCCCTCCGGCGATACGCCGGAAAACCTGGCTGTGCTCTCCCAGCTCAAGGTGCTCAAGGAGTTCCTCTATGGTTTCGACCTGGAGACCTACCAGCCGCAGGAAAACCTGCTGCGACGGGACCTGCTGGGCTGGGGCACCCATGCCCGCGCCGGCGGCGCGCCCGGCGCCTGGGCTGTGTATGTGCACCACAGCGCCTTGAAGTACGGCAATGTGTGCTACATCGTGACGCCGGGGGCCTACCGGGAGGAGCTGGTTCTGCGGCTGCCCGAGGGCTGCTTTGAGGCCAGCTGGGTGGAACCGGCCACCGGCGCGGTGCTATTGAGTGAGAAGTTCAACCACGGCGGCGGCGAGCGCACGCTGATCACGCCGGAGCACGCCGTGGACATGGCGCTCAAGGTGTGCCGGTGTACGGAGGGGAAGTAGGGCTCTTCCATTCGTGCATTCGTAAGTTTGGTGGGGAGATTCTTCGCTGCGCTCAGAATGACAAAACCGGTTTTTCGTCCCACTCGCTGACATTCTGAGGCCGCAAGGCGGCCGAAGAATCTCCCTTATACTAATTGCCGCCTTTTTTCTTAACACTAAATAGAGTATGATAGTATATATTAACACACATGATAAGGAATCCCATGGAAAAACTCGAAGCAGTGGTCGAAAGCATCGTATACCGCAGCGACGACACCGGATACACCGTGGCCGAGGTCAGCGTGGGCAACGAGCTGCACACGGCGGTGGGCACCGTGCCCCAATTGGCTGAGGGCACCAAGGTGCTGTTGGAGGGCGACTGGGTCAGCCACCCGGTGTATGGCGCGCAGTTCAAGATATCCGCCCTGAAGGTGCAGGCGCCGGACACGCTGGAGGGCGTTACGCGCTATCTGGCCAGCGGTGTGGTGCCAGGCGTGGGGCCGGTGACCGCCCAGCGCATCGTGGAAACCTTCGGCATGGAGACGCTGGAGATCATCCGCTACCAGCCCGGCCGGCTCACCGAGGTGGACGGCATCGGGCTTTCCCGCGCTCAGGGCATCGCCGAGGGCTTCGCCGTTCATTACGACATGCAGAACGCCATGGTGTTTCTGCAGTCGCTGGGCATTTCCACGGGCTATGCCTCGCGTATCTACCGTTCCTACGGCGCGCGCACCGAGGAAAACATCAAGGCCAACCCCTACCAGCTCGTGGACGACATCGACGGCATCGGCTTCAAGACCGCCGACCGCATCGCCCAGAGCATGGGCGTGGATGAACACTCGCTGCACCGCATGAAGGCCGGGCTCATCCACATGCTGCGGGAGGCCGCGGGGCAGGAGGGCCACACGTGCCTACCCCAGAGCAAGCTCTTCGACTGGGCGGCGCGGCTGCTGGGCTGTGCCGACACCAACCGCCTGGAGGACGCGCTGGCGCGCCTTGCCATGGACGGCCGCGTGCACATGGAACAGGTGCAGGGGGAGGCCTGGGTTTGGCTGCCCCAGTTCCGCGGCGCCGAGCGCGAGGTGGCCGCGCGGGTGATGGAGCTGACCCAGGGGCAGGAGGAGCTGTTCTGGGACGACATCGGCGAGGTTGTGGACGAGGAGGCCCAGGAAAAGGGCATTACATTGGCCCCCGAACAGCGCGCGGCCGTGGTGGCGGCGCTGGAGGGCGGCGTAGCGGTGATCACCGGCGGCCCCGGCACCGGCAAAACCACGTGCATCAACTGCCTGATCGGTGTGCTGGAAAACGTGGGCCTGCAGGTGGCGCTGTGCGCGCCCACCGGCCGCGCCGCCAAGCGCATGACCGAGGCCACCGGTCACGAGGCCAAGACCGTGCACCGCCTGCTGGAATATGCCGCCGGCGACGACGGCGAAGGATACTTCAAGCGCGACGAACGCAATCCCCTGGACGCCGACGCGATCATCGTGGACGAGACATCGATGCTGGATATCCTGCTCACGCAGAAGCTGCTCAAGGCCGTGCGGCCCGGCAGCCGGCTGATCCTCGTGGGGGACGCCGACCAGCTGCCATCGGTGGGCCCCGGCAACGTGCTCAAGGATGTCATTGCCAGCAACGCCGCCCGGGTCGTGCGCCTGCAGCGCATTTTCCGCCAGGCCGAAAGTTCGCTGATCATCACCAACGCCCACCGGGTTAACCAGGGGCAGATGCCGGAACTCAAGCGCACCGACGCCGACTTCTTCTTTGAGCGCAAGCACACCGCCGAGGACGCCCTGAGCTCTACGCTGGCGCTTGTGACGACCCGGCTGCCCAAGTTCGGCAACTACGACCCGCTGCGGGACATCCAGGTGCTCACGCCCACGCGCAAGGGCGAGCTGGGCGTCGTGGCGCTCAACACCCGCCTGCAGCAGGCTTTCAACCCGTCCTCGCCGGTGAAGGGAGAATACCGCCACGGCGATACCATGTTCCGCGTGGGCGACAAGGTGATGCAGGTGAAGAACAACTACTCGCTGAGCTGGCGCAAGAGCGAGGCCGGCTGCCCCGACGAGAGCGGTGAGGGCGTGTTCAATGGGGATATGGGCTTTCTGGTGGATGTGGACAACGACGGGCGCATGATGACGGTGCGCTTTGACGACGGCCGGGAGTGCACTTATGAGTTTGCTCAGGCCGAGGAGCTGTCGCTGGCCTATGCCGTGAGCATACACAAGAGCCAGGGCAGCGAGTTCCCGGTGGTCGTGCTGCCGCTGGTGGGCGGCCCGCCTATGCTGCTGACCCGCAACCTGCTGTATACGGCCATCACCCGGGCCCGCAAGATGGTCGTCATCACCGGCCGGGAGGATTGCATTGCCGACATGGTGGCCAACAACCGCATCCGCCAGCGCTACAGCGGCCTACCGGCGGCCTTCGCCGAGCTGGCCGCTGGCCAGCCGTGAACCGGCTGCTCAGAGACGCGTTAGACCTGCTATACCCGCCGGGGCTGTGCTGCGGCCTGTGCGGCGTGGAGCTGGAGCAGCGTCACGGGGGTCTATGTCCCCACTGTCTGCCGGAGCTGCCCGCCGTGGAAGACCCGTGCCCTGGCTGCGGCTGCGGCACGTTGGGCGGCACGCTGTGCCGCTCCTGCACCCGCTGGGGCGCGCTGGGCGATGGGGTATGCGTGGCTTTTGATTACGACGGGCTGGGGCGGCAGCTGCTGCTGTCTTTCAAGTTCCGCGACAACACCGGCCACACGGAGCTCATCGCCTGGGCCATGCTGCGCGCGCTGCGGCGGGCGGGCTTTGATGCCCTGGCCGATTGCGTGGTGCCGGTGCCCATGCACTGGCGGCGGCGCCTGCAGCGGGGCTACAACCAGACCGAGCTGCTGGCTCGCGAGCTGGGCCGCCAACTGGACAAACCGCTGGTGCGGGGTGTGCTCTCCCGCCCGGCCTACACGCGACCGCTGGCAGCAACGAGCGCCGACGCGACGGCCCGCGCTGAGAACGCCCGGCGCAGCTTTGGCCCGGGCCAGGGAGATCTGTCCGGCCAGACGGCGCTGCTGGTGGACGACATCGTGACGACCGGCTCCACGGTGCGGACGTGCGTGGACATCCTCAGGGGCATGGGTGCAAGCCGTGTGCTGGTTGTGGCGGCCGCCGCCGTGCCGCAGCGGATCCCCTGATGCCTGCTTGCTTTTTTTTTGATTTTTTTCATTCTCCGTGTTATTCTATAAGATACGGCGGATGCGGGTCTGTGGTTGAAAGTCGAAGCCAGCCGCGGGCAAAGCGATCCACGTAACCCCTGCGCCCGGATAATGTCCGGGAACACCGCAGGGCGAGCATGGCGCGGCTTAGAAGTCAGTCCGGCCGGGCGCGCGCGCCCGAGAGAGCCACTCGTCCGCCCCAGGGCGGGCTACCGCTCCAGCCGGCGGGTGTGGGGTCAAAGACCAGGTCAGCCGCTCCGCCGCGCTTTTTTGAGAATTGTGGTTTTCCACAGGCTTTCGTGCCGTTTTTGGCGAATTGAGGGGGAAAAACCTCGGATTTGCTAGGACAACGTTAAGACAATGTGAACAATCCACAGATTTTATCCACAATTGCACAGGCGCCGGTGAATCCGGCAGGAAGTGTGGTCTTTTTCTACAGGACGGCAGAAGAAGCTGCCGAAAGGAGAGGAACAGCGTCAAATGGTCGTAGCGATGTGCGCAAATCCCTGCGTTGACCGGACGGTCACCATCGAGCAGTTTGCTTACGGCGGCATGAATCGCATACAGGATATTCGCGAGGACGGCAGCGGCAAGGGCGTCAACGTGGCGCTGGCCTGCGCGCAGCTGGGCATGGATGCCGCCTGCATCGGCTTTATGGCCACGCACCGCGGCGAAACCGTGACCAATCGCCTGCTCAACGGCGGCTGTCAGGTGGACTTTGTGCCCACCGACGGCAGCGTGCGCGTCAATACCAAGATACTGGATCAATCCACAGGTACCGTTACGGAGCTCAACGAGTCTGGCAACCCTGTCAATACCGCCCAGGTGCGCGCGCTGCTGGACACCACCATTCGCTGGGCCACCAAATGTGACTACATGGTGCTCACCGGCAGCCTGCCGCCGGGTTGCTCCGATGACTTCTACTACACCGTGCTCACGCTGGTCAATAAGGTTGCGCCGGCCTGCCATGTGGTGCTGGATGCCGAGGGCGCCAAGTTTGCCAAAGGGCTGCAAGCCAAGCCGTTCATGATCAAACCCAACCGGTACGAGCTGGAGCTGCTGTGCGGCCGCGAACTGCCAACGGCAGAAGACGTGCACGAAGAGGCAACCCGCCTGGTAAAGGGCGGTGTAGGCATTGCGCTGGTGTCGCTGGGCGCTGATGGCGCCTATGTGAGCGACGCGCGCCAGAGCTACTATGCGCCGGCGCTGCCTGTGGAGGTGCGCAGCACCGTGGGCGCCGGCGATTCCATGGTGGCAGGCATGCTGCTGGGGCTCTCCCAGGGTTGGGCGTTGGAGGAGGCTTTCCGCTTCGGTGTGGCGGCGGCCACGTCCAGCGTCACCACGGTGGGTACGCAACTGATCAACGTGCATGCGTTCCGCGAATACATCTCAAAAATCGAAACACAGCGGATGCGCTGATGGAAGTACGCGTACAGGTTCCCGCAAGCTCGGCCAACCTGGGTCCGGGTTTTGATTGCCTGGGCCTGGCGTTGGGCTTGTACAACCGGCTGACCGTGCGGGAGGCCGACCGCCTGCGCATCGAAACTGACGGAGATAGTCCCTTTGTTCCCAGGGATGGTTCCAACCTCGTCGTCGTGGCCATGAAGCGCGCCTATGCCGAAGCGGGCCGCCCTTTTCCCAACCTGTATCTGCACCAGAGCGACGACATCCCGCTCTCCCGCGGGCTGGGCAGCTCTGCCGCGGCCATCGTGGCTGGGCTGGCGGCGGCCAACGCGCTGCTGGGCAACCCATTTGACCAACCGCAGCTGCTGCGCATGGCCACGGGCATAGAGGGGCACCCGGACAACGTGGCGGCCTGCCTCTATGGCGGCCTGACCGCAGCCGTGGCCCAGGATGGCGATGTGCTGTGCGTACGGGCCTTGCCCAGCCCCCGTTATGCCTTTGCCGCTTTGCTGCCGCACTATGACCTGTCCACCCGCAAGGCCCGCGCCGTGCTGCCTGCCCGGTATTCCAGGGCCGACGCGGTTTTCAACGTGGGCCACGCGGTGCTGATGTACGCGGCGCTGGAGCAGGGCCGCGACGACGTGCTGCGCCGCGCCTGTGAGGACCGGCTGCACCAGGACTACCGTAAGGCGTTGATCCCCGGTTGGGACGACGTGCTCTCGCTGGCCTGGCGCCATGGCGCGCTCTCGGTGTTCTTAAGCGGCGCCGGCCCCACGGTGCTGGCCGTGTATCCGGCGCAGGACGCGCTCTTCGTGCCCCGGCTGACCGAGGGCTTGGCCCAGGACGCGCATAGGTGGCGCGCGCTGGCCCTGCGCTGCAGCGCCGAAGGTGCGCGGGTGCTTTCTGATTCATGAAGCGGCGTTTCGGCGCAGCGCCGAAGGCAATCGGCTCCTTTTTGGTATAAAACGCGCCGGCCGGCAAAGGCTAGGAGCAATCTTACCAAAGGGGTGTTTGTTTTGAAGAAGCTTGAGGACATCATGAGCCATCAGGTGCTCACCGTGTCGGCGGACAGCACCGCGTCAGAGGCCGCGCGCATCATGGGGGACAACAACATCGGCGCGCTGCCGGTGGTGCACGGAGACCATATGGTGGGCATCCTGACCGATCGGGACATCGTACTGCGGGCTGTGGCCCCCGGCGGGGACCCGACCAACATCTCGGTATCCCAGGTCATGAGCCAGCCGGTCGTCTGCGGCTCGCCCAACATGGATGTTGGCAAAGCCACCGACCTCATGGCCAGCAAGCAGATTCGCCGTCTGCCCGTCGTGCACGACGGCCATCTGGTGGGGCTGGTGTCGCTGGGTGACATTGCCCTCAACGCCCCCGACGCCGTCAGCGGCGATGCGCTTAAGGACATTTCCGGGAAGTGGTGAGAACCGCAAACTAGGGATTGCCACGACAAGGAAACAGGGCTGCTTCGCCAGGAAGCAGCCCTGTTTGAGTAATATTACGTGCGTTTAGAACACGATGCTGATGGATACGCCGTCCGGTGAATTGTCAAAGCACAGCAGCGCGGTGCCGGTGGCTTCGTCCCATCTGCAGTTCAGTGGCACGGGAGCGCCTGCCAGCGTGGCTGTTACCTTGCCGGGCGCCCGCCGCAGCGCGATGCGGGCCGCGCAAGCAACGCCTTCGGGGCCTGTGGCCCGAAAGCGCAGGGAGCGGGAGGTCATCTTTACCCGGTCTGCGCGGGCCGAGATGGCCAGTATGTCCGCCGGTGCATCTTCCACCTGCGCCAAATCCAGATAGAGCCCTACGCTGCCGGGCAGCAGCGCCGGGTTTTCCACGATGTCCAGGTTTGCCTGATACAGATCCACATAGCGGCCGTGCAGCTGTACGGCTTCGCCCAAGGACTCATCCATGGCGGCGGCCACGACATAGCGGCCCCGGCGCAGCACCAGCTGGTTGCCCTCGTGCCAGCGCAGGCCTGCCGCCTCCAAGCCCTGGCGGACAGCCTGGCGATAGCTCTCCGCTGCCTGGGCGACGGCGGCCAGCTCCGTGGGATGCCGGCCCACTTTGACCACATAACCGCGGCCCACGCTGTGCAGGCCGTCGGCCGGTTCGCCGGGCAGGCCCATGACCTCGAACAGATGCTGAGCGGGGTCGGTATAATGGCGGGTTCCCTGGTTCCACCAATGCCGAATGGCATGGAAGCAGTCGGAGGAATCACCCACATAGACGAGCACGCCGCCATCGGCCACCCATTGGCCCAGTGCGGTGTGGATGTCCGGGGATTCGGGCTTCATGAATTCATAGCTGAGCACCAGTGCCTTGTAACCATCCAGATAGGCGGGGTAGCGCCGCACATTATCCAGCTGCAGCGGGCGCACGGCCAGACCGCGCTTGAGCAGCGGCAGCGCCAGGCCGTAGAAGCTGGACCAGTCGGAACCCTGGCTTTCCACGTGTCGGGCGTCGTCCCGGGGATAGATGCGCTGGAACATACCCGAATCTGCCAGCAGCAGGCCGATTTCCTGCATGTTGCCTTCCCAGGCGTGATCGGCTCTCATGTCGCGCAGCGTGTGCATCACCGTGAGCAGGTTGGTCGCGTATTCGGCGGGGATGGGCTCTTTGCCGTCGCCGGACTCCTTGGGATAGCTGCGCCCGAAGATGCGGTTGGGCCAGGGCGCAACCTCATAGGTGTCTACGCCGGGGTGCAGCAGCGAGGCGGTGACGGTGCGATAGTAGTTCTCCCGGTAATCGCGCCAGGTATGGGTGGGGTCGTCCTCGATGGGGTCGTGCAAGAACCACATCTTGCGGCCGGTGCCGCGCACCAGCTCCTGCATGACGCCATATTCAAGAAAGGCGGTTTCAAAGGTGCGCTCCTTGACCACGCCCTCGTAGCAGTTCTTCGTGCGGCTGGTGCCCGTCCAGATCTGCGCGATGTAGCCGTCCACGCCCGGCAGGTCGATCAGTGCGGATTCGGGAGATACGATCTTCCACTGGGAGTAATTGATCAGCGAATGGGTGGGCACATAGAAACGCAGCAGGCGGCCGTACTTGACCAGGGCGTATTCCTTCAGGGCGGAGCACAGCCTGTCCAGCATGCGGGCATACAGATATTGCTTGAGCCGGGAGGCGCGATACTGCCCTTCGGCGGTGGCCTGGGGGTCCTGCCAGGGCTCCTTGTAGTAAATCAGCCATTCACGCTTGAATGCCTCGGAATACCCGGCTTGAGCCCAAAACTCCGGCTCTTCCAGGTGGATGGCCTCCACACCGGCGTCCACGGCCACTTTGAGCTTCTGGGTCAGATAGTCGGCAAAGGAAATCGTGGGCACCATATAGGGAACGTCTTTGCCGTGATTGATTTCCCGTCCCTGGCCGTCCACTTGGCCCTCATCATGATGGTCCCGCCCATCGAACTTGCCATAGAGGTAGTCCTGATATTCGCCCCAGGAAACACCGGTCATCAGATGGACCACATAACCGTGGCGTTTCCATTCTTTGACCCGGTTCTTGATATCATCCAGGCCATAGACCATCACAAAATCGCACTGGACATCGTTGCGTCGAGCATAGGGCGCATGCTCCTGTACGCCGGTGCGCTCTTCGCGCCTGTCATATTGCTGCATGGTGCTCTCCTTCGCTTTCGGTATTGAGATCAACGATGACATTATACAACTGCTTACATGTAAATAAAACTACAATGTAAAATGCCCCGGCGACCGATTCGCCGGGGCATATACACAGTGGTTTGTTATGCTTTGGCAGCCCGCAGTACCGCGGAGGGCCGTGGGCTGTCCAAGTCTTCCAGCTCAACGGTTGCACGAGCGAATCCAGCCTCCCGCAGCAGCCCCACCTGTACTTCCGGCGTGAAGGGAATATCGATGTGATACTCTCCCGAAGCGCCGCCAAGCACGGCCATCTTTTCATGGTACTGCCGGAGGGCCTCTGCCATCTCTTTTTCGCGAACCATGTAATCGGCCTCGATGTAGCAGCCGCCGTTTTTCAGAGCGGCCAGTATGTTGCGGTAGATGGCCGTCTTGCGCTCCGGCAGCAAGTGGTGCAGCGAGTAGGTGGAAAGGGCGTAATCGAAGGCCTCCTGCGGATAGGGCCAATCCAGATAGGAGGCTTGCACGACGGTAATCTGCTCCATCCTGTCGGCATATGCCTGGCGCAGGAGGTCCAGCATTGCGGCACTCACATCCACGCATGTGATGCGGGCGTTGGGCGCGCGCTTGAGCACGGGGGCCAGCTCCATGCCCGTGCCGCAACCCAAGTCCAATATGGTGATGGGAGCATCCGTCTGCGCAATGTGCTCCGCCACGGCTGCATACAGCCGGTCCAGATCGCGGTGATGGCGCATGTGGGCTTCGTACCCATCGGCGCGCACGTCGAAAAAAGCGGCCATGGGCTCTGCGGTCGGTACTCTTTTCTCTGACGACATGATGGTTCTCCTTTCAAACAACAAGCCGCGCGGCTGTGCGGCTAAAACACTCGGCGGTAGGATGGAACGACAAGCAAAACCCTTGCGGGCGTCAGCCGTTCCGTATGCGGTTGCCTCACCGAATCGCCGGCATCGGAGAACCTCCTGTTGGTATCATGTAGATTGTATGCTCACAAGGGAAGGGCGGTCAAGGGGAAGCTCAAGTAAAGCTGTGCTTTACGCCAGCCGCTCATCGCTGACCAATTTGCCGTCGCGGATCGCCACGCGCCGGGGGGCGGAGCGGGCCACGCCGGGGTCGTGGGTGATCAGCAGCACCGTGTTGCCGGCGCTGTGCAGGTCCTTGAGCAGCGCCATCACGTCGGCGCCGGAGCGGCTGTCCAGATTGCCGGTGGGTTCGTCCGCGAGGATCAGCGAAGGATGGGTGACCAGAGCCCGGGCGATGCACACCCGCTGCTGCTGCCCGCCGGAAAGCTCGCAGGGCTTGTGGTGCAGCCGTGATCCCAAACCCACGGTGGAGAGCGCCTGGGCGGCGCGCTGGCGGCGTTCCTCGCGCGGTATGCCCTGATAAACCAGCGGAAGCTCCACGTTGTGCAGCGCGTCCAGCCGGGGCAGCAGGTTGAAGCCCTGGAACACAAAGCCCAGCCGCTGGCTGCGCACGTCGGCCAGGCGGTCGTCGTCCAGCGATGTTACGTCGCGGCCATCCAGCAGATATCGCCCGGCGCTGGGGCTGTCCAGGCAGCCCACGATGTTCATCAGCGTGGATTTGCCGCTGCCGCTGGGGCCGATGATGCTGACAAACTCACCGGAGCCCACCTGGAGGCTTACGTTATCCAGCGCGTGTATGGTTTCTCCGCCCATGTTATAGGACTTGACAATGTGCTCCAGATGAATCAATTGCAACCACCCTGGAATAGTATTGCGCAGGAGGGCCGCAAACTTGTACCTGAGCGCTGTTTTTAATCGAAGGAGGACCAGCTAGATGGGAAACGATATGTCATATTGTTCCTCTTCAATGGCGTAGGATTCCTTGTTGAACAGGTCGATGCACAGCCTTGCGACTTCCTGGTTGTACAGCGTTCCGGCGTTCTTTTCGATCTCTTCCAGCGCTGCGTCCAGGCCCATGGCCGGGCGGTATGGCCGGTGGGACATCATCGCCTCCACCACGTCGGACACCATGATGATCTTGGCCTCGATCGTCATATCTGCCTCTGCCAAGGCGTTGGGGTAGCCGGTTCCGTCACATCGCTCGTGGTGCATCAGGATGGTCTTGCCGATCACGTCGGGCAGGTCCACCTTGGCAATCATATCATAGCCGCTGACAGGATGGTTGCGCATCATCTGCATTTCCAGCGGCGTGAGCTTTCCCGGTTTGGACAGGATTTCTGTGGGAATGACGATTTTCCCGATGTCATGCAAATAGCCGATGACGCGTACCATATCGATGACCTTTTTGGGCAGGTTCATCCGCATTGCGATCTGCGCAGAGAGGTTGCCGACCCGCAGCTGGTGCCCTGCCGTGTAGGGGTCGCGCACCTCCACGACGGAAGACAGCAGCCGGATGATGCTCTTCATGGCCCTTTGCAGTTCCCAGGATTTCTGCTCGACCATTTCTTCCAGGTTCTTGCGGTAGAGGTCGTTCTCCAGCTCCAACCGTTTCTTCTCCTTGTGCAGCTGGCGCAGCTCCACGGCACGGTTCACGGTCATCAGCAGGTCTTCCTTGCCGATGGGCTTGGCCAAATAATTGTTGGCGCCATATTGCACAGCCTTCACCGCCGTGTCCACCGTGGGTTCGCCGGTCATAATGATGACCTGCACCGATGAGGATATTTTGCGGATGCTCGTGAGCAGATCGATGCCCGAGATCCGCGGCATGATGATGTCGGTGATCACGACATCGTAATCCCGCTCTTCCAGCATCTGCAGTGCGCTCAAGGCGTCTGCGGCGCAGTAGGCATTGTAGCCCGCCCGTTCCAGAAATGCGCTCAGCGTTGTGCGGATGCTCTTTTCATCGTCCACGACCAATACGTTGCACATATATACTCCTTCTCGCCTTACGGCTGATCCTCGGATCTGTCCTCTGCCGGCAGATCCACGGCAAATTCGGTGAACTGCCCCTCTTCCGTTTCAAAGCTCATGCGGCCGCCGTGGTCCCTGACGATGCCGAAATTTATGGATAGGCCCAGACCAGTGCCAATGTCCCGGGGTTTCGTGGAGAAGAAAGGCTCATAGATGCGAGTCCGCACGTTCTGTGGGATGCCCATGCCGTTGTCGCGGACGATCAGCCGCAGCCACAGCCGGCTGTCCTGCACCACCTGGCGGCAGGTCAGCACGATCCCCTTGTCTTCGTGGAACCCAGGGTATTTCTCGTTGAGGGCGTCCCGGGCATTGGTCAGCAGATTCATGAGCACCTGTTGAATCTGCTGGCTGCGGCATCTGATCCGCGGCAGGTCCTCATCCAGAGACACCTTCAGCTCGATTTGATCCTTGCGGAGGACTGTGCGGATCAGCGACATGGTCTGGTCCACGATATCGTGGATGCTGGCCAAGCTGTGGGATTCCTTCTCCTGGCGGGAGAATTGCAGTAGATTTTTCACGATGGTTGAAATTCGTTGGGTTTCATGGATGATCTCTGCGGCGAACTCCAGCGCCGTGGTATTGCCGGCGGATTCCTCGATGATGAGCTGGGCGTAGTTCATGATGCCGTTGATGGGGTTGTTGATCTCATGGGCGACGCCGCCGGCCAGCGTTCCTATGGCCTCCAGCTTTTGCTGCTGGCGCATCTGCGCTTCCATCTCCTGGCGTTCCCGTTCCAGCAGCTTGCGCTCGGAGATGTCCCGGGCGAAGACGACCAACCCCTGTTCTTCGTTGTATACGATGGGTACCGAGGTTATCTCAACAGGCACTGGCGTTTCGTCCAGCCGGAAGATGACGGTCTCGTCGGACAACCGTTCGGCTATCCTGGTTCCAAGCAGATCCTGCTCTGAAGTGGCGCCGAAGAGCCGCACCGCCGCCTGATTGGCAAAGACCAAATGCCCCTGGGTTTCGATGAATATGGCCTCTGGCGCGCCTTCCACCAGCGAACGGAAACGCTGTTCGCTTTCCTGGCGGGCGTTTTCCGCCTGCATCCGCAGCGAGACGTCGTGCACGATGGAATACAGAATGGTCTTGCCGTTGAGCCCGATGGGGCTGCTGTAGACTTCCACATCGGCGGTCTGCCCATCGGCCTTGCGATGGCGGAAAAGAAAGAAGTTATGCCCTCCCGTTTCGGCACGCTTCATTTCACGCGCGATCTCCTCCCGATCCATCACATTGATCTGGGAGATGTTCATGGACTTAAGCGCGGCCTCGTCCCAGCCGTAAAACCTGCGGGCTGCCGGGTTGGCATCGACGATGGCGCCGGATTGTGGATCGATGAGGAGCATGACCGCCAGGCTGTCATGGAAGATGCTTGTATAGCGCAATTCGGCTTCCATTATACGCCGGGCGGATTCATCGCGTTCCTTCTGGTGCAGCAGCAGCGCGCTCAGCAGCACAGTGCCCAATGGATACAGGATCACAATGGGCAGCGCGGTGCCCTGCATCGCCTGCATCGCCGTGGGCCAGGGCAGCAGAAGCATGCATGCCACCATCGCGATGTGCACCGCAAGACCAAGCAAATAAATGTCCGGCAGCTTGCGTTTGGCGGGGAGTTTTTCCAGCCGCCTCCGCCAGAGCAGGCCGATGACCGCAGAGGACAAGATGATCAGTCCGCCCACCAAAAGCCCCTCGCCGCCCGCAAGCAGGCGAAACACGATCAATACGGCGGAGGCGATCACGGTGGGGGTGATGCCGAAAATGAGCGCTGTCACGCTGATCAGCACGGTACGGGCGTCAAATCGTGTGCCGCTGGTAAAATCCAACGGCAGAGACATGATGCAGATGCCGATAATGGAAACCAGGATTCCGTTGATCACGGGCAGATGCCTGGCCCAGCGGTGCGCCAGGAGGAACCGGACCTCATAGATCACGCAAAGCATCAGCAGCAATGCGAAGTTGTATACGAGGCCTTTGATGATGTTCAGATCCATGATCTCGCTCCTCTTCGGCAATGGCGACGCCGGCCACGCCGCAAAGTCCAGGCGCGCGCCGGCCCACCGGCGCGCGCCTGTGAAAAATCAATACTTGCCGAATTCCTTCTCTCTCAGCGAGATCTTCGCCCGGTCGGTTTTGGCGGGGGTGTGAACCTGGGGCAACAGGCGGGCAGCGGCGGCGGGTATGCGCCCGCTATGCTGGCCCTTGAGATTGAAACGGGCGACCATTTCTTTGAGCATTTCGGCCTGTCCGGAGAGCTCTTCCGAAGTGGCGGCGCTTTCCTCGGCGGTGGCGCTGTTTGTCTGCACAACCTGGCTGACCTGCTCGATGCCCCGGTTCACCTGGGCCACGGCGGTGGCCTGGTCGTTGCTGGCCGAGGCGATGCCACTGACCAGCTTGGTGGATTCCTCCACACCGTCGACAATCTTGCCGAAAGCCTGGGCAGTGTCGTTGGCGATGCGCATGCCGTCCTGAACCTTCTGTATGGAGTTCTCTATCAAGACTGTGGTCTCTTTGGCGGCATTGGCGCTGCGGGCAGCCAGGTTGCGCACCTCTTCCGCCACCACCGCGAAGCCCTTGCCGTGCTGCCCGGCCCGAGCGGCTTCAACAGCGGCATTCAGGGCCAGCAGGTTGGTTTGGAAGGCGATGTCGTCGATGACCTTGATGATGCGGGAGATGTTGGCCGACGCGTCATTGATGTCGGTCATGGCCGCAAGCATACCCTGCATCTGGTTGTTGCCGGTGATGGCTCGATCACGGGTGGCCACGGACAGCTCGTTGGCGCGGCCGGCATTCAAGGCATTCTGCCGGGTCTGGGCGGCGATCTCTGAGACGGATGCGGTCAACTCTTCGATGGCGCTGGCCTGCTCGGTGGCTCCCTGGCTCAGGGCCTGGCTGCCGTCGGACACCTGCCGGGTTCCGCCGGCTACTTGTTCGGCGGCGTTGTTCACCTCTCCAAAGACCTCGTTCAGAGAGTTCAGAATGTTGTTGAGAGAGTCCTTGAGGGATACGAAATCGCCGTCGAAGTCGCTGGTAATGGCGACGTCCAGATTGCCTGCGGAGATGGCGGTCAATACCGAGGTGATCTCGTCTATATAGCCCTTGAGAGAATGGAAGCTCTGGTGTAGATTGCGGCAGATGTCGCTGAACAACTGATAGATGTCCTGGGTATCGGCGTCCGGCGGATCGATTTCCATGTCGCAGCGCAGCTCGCCGCGGGCCATGCGCTCCAGATTGGCCGACAGCTTGTCCACCTGCTTGCTCTGGTACTGCTGCTGGCGCAATGTCACCCGCTGGGCGGTCTTGATAGCGGTCATGTCGGTGACGACTTCCAGCACGCCGATGACCTTGCCGTTGTCATCGTGCAGCGGCACGCCGCTGTAGCCGATGTCCATGCTTGCGCCGTTGGGGTGTGCGTCGGTTTCACTATAGACGGTCCTGTCGGTGCGCAGGGCCTTGGCGCAGGCACAATTCTCGGTGTTGCAGTGGCCGGATCTGTACAGCTCATGGCAATACAAGCCCATAGCCTGCTGCTGTGTCTTGCCCGTAAGCGTGGCGCCGGTCTTGTTGATGTACTGCACCTTCATGTCGGTATCCATGATGGTGACAGGCGTGGGCATGGCATCGATGTGGCCGACGACGGTGCTCAAGGCGCCGTTGATACCCTCGATGAGCCGGCGGAAGTCGCCTTGATGGCGGGTGGCGTCGGCGCGCGTCAGCAGGCGGCCGGCAACCGCCGCCTGGTTGAGGTCATTGGCATCCAGGATCAGGCGGTTCACAGCGTCGATGCATGTGTTCAGGTTGTTCTTGATGGTGTTGAAGTCGCCCCGATAGCCGTCGGTGATCTTGGCTGGGATGTCTCCGCGGCTGATGCGCTGCACATAGTCGGCGGCCACGTTCAGAGGATCGATGACGCTATCCAGCGTGCGGTTGACGCCTTCCACCAGCGTGCGGTAGCCGCCCAGGTGCTGGGCAGCGTCGGCACGGGTGGACAACCGGCCTTCCACTGCCGCCTCTGCCAGCATCGTGATGTCCTTGGCCATGCTCTTGACCGATTCGGCGGACTGCATCAGGCTGCCGTTGATGTTGGTATAGATGTCATAGAGCTGCTGCGTGTCCTCGTCGGGCTTTTCAATGTTCACCGTGATGTCGAAATCACCTGAAGACAGCTTGACCAGGTTGGAGACCAGCTTGGTGACCTCCTTGTGCTGATAAGCCATCTGCTTTTCGGTCTTGTGGGCCGCCTTCTTGATATCGGTCAGGTCCGTTACGACCTTGAATACACCGATCACATCGCCGTTTCGGTCATGCAGGGGTACGCCGCTGTAGGAGATTTCCCGTTCCTCGCCGCCGGGATAGGCCAGCGTTTCTCCGGCCACGGTGCGCTTGGTCTGCATGGCCAGCGCGCAGGCGCATTTGCCAGACCGGCAGTCGGCGGAATTGATCAGATCGCGGCATTTCTGCCCCAGCAGATTGTCCTTGCGACCGGTAAAGGCAACGCCTGCCTTGTTGATGAAGCGGATATTGTATTCCTTGTCCAGTATCATCATGGGAGCAGGAATGTTCTCGAAGTGCCCCACCAGCGTGTTGAGCGTTTGGTTGACGCCTTCAACAACCTTTCGGAAATCGCCGCTGTGCTGTGCCGCGTCCGCACGTATCTCCAGACGGCCCTCGATGGCCGCGTCGGAGAGCATGTTGGCATCCCGCACCAGCAGATTGACAGCTTCGATACAGGTGTTGAGGTTATTCTTTATGTCGTTGAAGTCGCCCGGGTACTCTTCGGTGATCTTTTTCGGGATGTCCCCCTTGCTGATGCGGTCCACATAATTGGCGGCCATGGCAAGCGGGTTGATCACGGCGTCCAGCGTGCCGTTGACGCCTTCTATGACCTTGCGGAAATCGCCCTGATGACGGGCGCTGTCAGCCCGGGTGGATAACCGGCCTTCCATGGCTCCCTGGGACAGCATGTCGGCGTCTTCGATTAGACCCCGGATGGAGGTGACAACGCCTTGGAAGGCTTTGCTCAGCATGCCGACCTCATCGCGATTCCCTACATCCAGCTGGATATCCGTATCGCCGATTGCCAGCTTCTTGGATGCCGCCACCAATTTGCTGATGGGGCGGCTGATGGAGGCAGAGATCAGCACGCCCAGACCGATGGCCAGCAATACGCCTGCGACGACTATGCCGATCAGGATTAGGGAGGTCTGTTGGTTTTCGGCGCTCAGCGCATCAGCCTTGCTCTGTCCGTTGGTTGCCTTTGTGTTGAACAAGTCGACGATGGATGCATCACTGGCACTGGTGGGCGCTGTTGCGTCGCCATAAAGCAAGGCGACGGCTTCGGCGTCCTTGCCGGCCAGCGCGTATTCCACGATCTCATCGCGTACCACGCGATAGGCCGCCAGGTTTGCCTTGAGCGCATCGAATTTGTCCTGTGTTTCTTGCGTGTTGATGGTGTCTTGAAACTGGGGAAGCAGTTCGTTGTTTTCTGTGGATAAGCTCTCCAAGTCTTGCGCTATCTGAATGCGCTTGGCTTTGTCGGTGATCAAAACGATGTCCCTGGTTAACTGCCGAGCCTTGTTGAAGTTGATGGCGATCTTGCCGATGATCCCTTGTGACATGCCGTAGTCGTGGTAGATGTCCGTGCTCTTTTGGCTTGAGGATGTGAGCGATTGTATGCCGACGAAGCCTACGGCTCCGGCGATGATCGCAACGACGAGGAAAGAAACGATCAGCCGGACTCCGATCCGAATGTTGCCCAGGGCCTTCATGGTACTACCTCCAAAGCATATTTGCGCCAGACTATTGAACTTCAGAAACCAAAGCAAATATACCACGGATTCGACAAATCCTAACAAATAATTTAACAAAATCGTAATAAGACATAATTCGACAAAATACGCCCAGCAAACTAAAAAAATACTATATATATGAAAGAGTACTAAGGTGATGTATAATATATTTACGCGATCTTTGTCATAAATGGGGTGGTGGGGACTATGTCATGTACATATTGTGAGCAGTCTCAGCAAATCCTGGAAAGCATGTCGGACTCTTTCTTTGCGGTGGATTCTAAATGGCGTGTTATATATGCCAATAAACGGGCGCAATGGAATTGGCAGAAGAAGAGCACTGATTTGGTTGGCCTTATTCTTTGGGATATATTCCCGGAATACCGCCAGACCAAGGGCAGCCAGGAGCTCACAAGAGCTATGGTGAACAGGACCCCAGTATCATTTGAGACCTTTTCCCCCTTTTTGAAAACCTATGTAGAGACGGAAGCATTTCCAACACAAACCGGAGGTCTCGAAGTCTATTTCCGCAACATAACCGATCGAAAACACGCGATGGAAACGCAACAAACCGCAGATCAAATGCTGCATTTGGCAATCGATTCAACGGGAATAGGTTTTTGGAAATGGGACTTCATTTCTGACCATATGTCAACAATCTACAGTTCACCCAATATGCCGGAAAAGTGGCACAACAAATCCGTTGCCGAGAGCCTGCGGGGGGTGCATCCGGAGGATCATGACCGGGTGTGTTCAGAGCTGCAGCAAGCTAAGCAAAACAGACGGCAGTATCGGTGCGAATACCGAAGAATACTCAATGATGAGTCGATCGTTTGGATCTTGGCGGAAGGCGTAGTTGTGCTGGACAACGCTGGTACTCCTTATATGCTTGGCATCAACTACGACATCACCAATCGCAAAAACCTGGAAATGCAAGAGCAGATATTGAAGGACGCACAGGATTCCATCAAACGGGAAAAGGAGTTGTTGGAGATCCTGGACGGTGCTTCTGATGGGTCGTGGGTTACTGATGTTCAGAATCACCAGATCTTCTACTCAAAAAAGTGGAAGATACTGCGTGGAACCGAGCATTTGTCTCCAAAGGAGGAATTCGAATCCGATGCCAGTACAATACATTTGGACGATAGGGAAAGAATCAAGTCCGTTGTAAGTGCCGCGTTTGATTCGAGAACGGAACGATGTGAATCTGAGTACCGGGTTAAAACAGCTGACGGCTCATATATTTGGATTCTGGCTCGTATTAAGATAACGTATGATGCCAATGGCAGACCACTAAAGATGTATGGAGCCGGCACGGACATCACAAAGCGCAAAGAGCTTGAACTACAATTGCAGGAGAAGAACCAGCTCATAATCGATTTTTTCGCCAACATATCCCATGAATTTAAAACGCCGTTGGCCATCATTTTGTTGGCCATCGATTTGATCAATATCCATTTTGATCAAGCAAATTGCCAGTTTAAAGATAAAATTCGGTATGATGTATCGGTTATGAAGCAGAATGTCCACCGAATGTTAAAGCTGATCAGCAACTTGCTGGACCTGACAAAGATCGATGCGGGGTTTATGGCGGAAAGGCTTCAGGGAACGGATATTACCAAGACAATCAGAGGTCTGGTCGATTCGGTGAAATACTTTGCGCTGGACAAGGGAATATCTGTGCAATATGCGGAAAGCTGCGATGTGCATTTCGTTTCTCTGGACAATGAAAAACTGGAGAGGATCATATTGAACCTGCTATCCAATGCCATTAAGTATACGCACATGAATGGACAGATTTCTGTGAGCCTCAAAACGGATTACAACAGAATCCTGATTGCCGTTTGTGACAACGGTGAGGGGATACCCGAGGACAAGCAAGCGATCATTTTTGAACGGTTCAGACGCGTGAACACCACCATGACAAGGGACTGTGATGGGTGCGGGATAGGGCTTTCCTTGTCGAAAGCGCTCGTAGAATTGATGAATGGGAGAATATGGCTGAACAGCACGCCCGGGAAAGGTTCGACATTTTTTGTTGAGCTTCCGGTTGTGGAGGCAAAGGAAGGCGCAGAAAACTTGGTTGTTGAAGGATTGCCGGTACAGAAGAAGGTTGAAATGGAGTTTTCGGACATATTCTTGGTATAAGCCATTTGCCGGAACTTGCGCATTCGTTCAGCGTTCCGGAGAAACACGGTAACGATTGTCCGGCACTGATCAACCCAATGACTTATTCAGCCACTGTTTTCTTCATATAAAGTACGGAGCGAGTGCATGCCGCACTCGCTCCGCTGTTCGTTATCACAGCTGGCTAATCGGGAAATTGATCCTCCGGCACAATGTCGGTCGTCGCGTTGCCCTTGTCGGAGTTGAGCGTGATCGTCCACGTGGAGTAATAGATGTATCCGCTCTTTTTGGTGGTCTTGTAATCGATCGGGTTCGTGAAGCGGCTGTAGATCGCGTTCTTCGTGAACCGGTTGGAAGCGGTGTCAAAGTCGCCGCCCAGCGAATAGAAGACGATGTAATTGCCGTCCCTGACCCGGATGTTGCTGGCTTTGCCCTTGGCATGTACGAACACGGTGAGCACCGGCGCTTTGGCGTCGTCCGCGTTGGTCAGAAGGAACACGGCGTCCTGCTCGTATTTGTTCTCCAACGTCAGCTTGCCGGAGCCGCCGTTGGCTTTTTTCACCAGCAGCGTGGCGTTCTTGGGCCGCCCGATCTTCACCGCGTAAATCGTCTGCGCCGGGGCCTCGCCGGCCTGGAGCTCATACTTGCCCGTGTTGGCAAGCGGCAGCGTCAGCGCCACCCGCAGGGTCTGCTGGCCCTGCACCGTCACGTCTTTGGTCTGTTGCACCTTGCCGTTCACCAGCAGCTTGAGCTCATAGGCGCCCTCGACATCGCCGGCATTGGTCACGAGCGCCGTCAGCTGCGCGTCCTTGCCGGCCTCGGTGTATTTTTGCGCGATCAGATCGGTCGTGTGGATGCTGGCGGGGCGCAGAACTTGCAGGCTGGCGCTGGCGTTCTCCAACTCCACCACATGGGCGCCGGCCTCGGGGCGCGTTACGGGAATCTGCAGTTCCACGGTGGCGCCGGGCTCTATCCGCACCGTTTGCGGGGGGATCAGATTGCCGTCCAACACGGCAGTCGCGGTGTAGTTGCCCGCGATCTCACCGGTGTTGCGGATGGAGGCCTTGAACACGGCGTTCTCGCCCACCATGCAGGTGGGGGTGTCCGTCCAAAAGTGGATAACCTCAAAGGCGGCAGGCGTGAGCACCTTGAGGTCTTGGGCGAGATTTGCCGTGCTGATCTTGTGGCTGCCGGAGGGAATGTCGATCAGGTTGATCGCGACGTCGCGGGTCTCCCGGCCCTTGAGCGTGACATCCTGCCCGGCCTTTTCCTGGCCGTCCACCAGCACGGCGACGCGATAGTCGCCGTCCAGCCACCCGCGGTTCTCCAGCCGCACGGTGGCAACCACGCCCTGCTCCGGTGTAACGGTGGCCTGGGACAGCGTAAGGCCGGCTGCTAACACGTGGCCCCGCAGTACAAATAGATACAGCAGCGCTGCCCCGGCCAGCAGCAGAACTGCCAGCGCCACCATGCCGATGGGGAACCGTGGAAAGCGCTTTTTGTGCCTGCGCCGGGTGGAAACGGCCATAGGGACCTCCGACAAAAACAGTAATATAGAGTTATTATACATCATAGAACCACATTTTCCAAAACGGGTTTGCAGCGGGGTTGGTTCCTGCTGGATGCTTGGTGTGGTAAAATGGATGAGCGGGGTTTTGCCCGCGAAACGGACGACAGGAAAGAGTTTTGAAATGCCCTTCACCCATCTGCATGTGCACACCGAATACAGCCTGCTGGACGGTGCAGCCCGCATCAAAGACCTTGTGGCCGGCGCAAAGGCCATGGGCATGGACGCTCTGGCCATCACGGACCACGGCGTCATGTACGGCGTTATCGATTTCTTTAAAGCTTGCCAAGCGGCCGGCATCAAGCCCATCATCGGCTGCGAGGTGTATACCGCCGCCCGCCGCCACACGGACAAGGAGAACCAGGACAAGGAGGCCGGCCACCTGATCCTGCTGGCCCGCGACGAGCGGGGTTACCACAACCTGTGCAAGCTCGTAAGCATCGGCTTCATCGATGGCTTCTATTACAAACCCCGCGTGGATTATGAGCTGCTGGAGCAATATTCCGAGGGCCTGATCTGCCTGTCGGCCTGCCTGGCCGGCGATGTGCAGCGGGCCTTGAGCGACGGACGTTATGACACCGCCAAGCAGATTGCCCAGCGCCTCAATGGCATTTTCGGCCAGGGCAGCTTTTACATCGAGCTGCAGGATCACGGCCTGCCCGAACAGCGCACGATACTGCCCTTGCAAATCAAGCTGGCGCGGGAGCTGGGTATACCTCTGGCGGCCACCAACGACATCCATTATGTCAGCCGCGACGACGCCGAGGCGCAGGACGTGCTGATGTGCATACAGACCCAGCGCACCGTGGATGAGACCGACCGCATGCGCTTTGAGACCCAGGAGTTCTACCTGAAATCTCCCCAGGAGATGGCGGAGCTGTTCCGCTATGTGCCCGAGGCCGTAGCCAACACGGCGGACATCGCGGCCCGCTGCAACTTTGCCTTCGACTTTGGCACCACGCACCTGCCCAACTATGAGGCGCCCGAGGGCAAGACCCACCGCGACTATCTGCGGGAGCTGTGCGAGCAGGGCCTTAAGCGCAAATACGGCGCGGACCGCCTGGACATGGAACAGCTGCGGGAGCGGCTGGACTATGAGTTGGGCGTCATCGCCCAAATGGGGTACACCGACTACTTTTTGATCGTTTGGGATTTCGTGCGCTTCGCCAAGGACCACGGCATCATCGTGGGCCCCGGCCGCGGCAGCTCGGCCGGCAGCATGGTCGCCTACTGTCTGAACATCACCGAGGTCGATCCGATCAAATACAATCTGGTCTTCGAGCGGTTCCTGAACCCCGAGCGCATCAGCATGCCCGACATCGACATCGACTTCTGCTATGTGCACCGCGGCGAGGTCATCGATTACGTCGTGCGCAAATACGGCGCCGACCATGTGGCCCAGATCATCACCTTTGGCACCATGGCCGCCCGCGCCGTACTGCGGGATGTGGGCCGGGCGCTCAACATGACCTACGGCGAGGTGGACCGCATCGCCAAGATGATCCCCTGGCAGCTGGGCATGACCATCGAGAAGGCGCTGGCCATGAACAAGGAGCTGCTGGAGCTGGCCGGGGAAGACGAGAAGGTGCGCAGGCTCATTGAAATGGGCCGCAAGCTGGAGGGCCTGCCCCGCCACGCCAGCACCCACGCCGCCGGTGTGGTCATCAGCAAATTGCCGCTGACCGACCACATTCCGCTCAACCGCAACGGCGACGTGCTGACGACCCAGTTCCCCATGGGCAATATCGAGGAGCTGGGCCTGCTCAAGATGGACTTCCTGGGCCTGCGCACGCTTACGGTCATCCGCGACGCGCTGGAAATGGTCCGGGAGGACCGCGGCATCGCGCTGGACGTGGGCTCGCTGGACTTTGAAGACCCGGAGGTCTACAAGATCATCGCCTCCGGAGACACCGACGGCATCTTCCAGATGGAGAGCGCCGGCATGCGCGCCTTTTTGAAGGAGCTGCACCCCAACTGCTTTGAGGACATCTACAACGGCATATCGCTGTACCGCCCCGGCCCCATGGACAGCATCCCCCGGTTCATCGAGGGTAAGCGCAACCCCGCCGGCGTGCGCTACGACCACCCGATCCTGGAGAACGTGCTGAGCATCACCCACGGCTGCATGGTCTATCAGGAGCAGGTCATGCAGATTGTGCGCGACATGGCGGGCTATTCCTGGGGGCGCAGCGATCTGGTGCGCCGCGCCATGGCCAAGAAGAAGATGAGCGTCATGGAGAAGGAGCGCCAGTATTTCATCTATGGCCTGGAGGAAAACGGCAAGCTCATCGTGCCCGGCGCCATCCGCAACGGCGTGCCCGAGGAAGTGGCCAAGCGCGTTTTCGACCAAATGGTGGACTTCGCCGAATATGCCTTCCCCAAGCCCCATGCCGTGGCCTACGCCGTGGTCGCCTATTGGACGGCGTGGCTCAAGGTGCATTACCCGGTGGAGTTCATGGCGGCGCTGATGAACAGCGTGCTGGGCAACAGCGACAAGATCGCTCTTTACGTGCAATACTGCCGCCACCGCGGCATACAGGTGCTGCCGCCGGATGTCAACCGCAGCCGCACGGGCTTTTCCGTGGAGGGCGGCAACATACGTTTTGGCCTTACGGCCATCAAGAACGTGGGCGCCGGCGCCGTGGCCGAGCTCATCGCCGAACGGAGCAGGGGGCCGTATGCCGATTTCTTCGACTACGCCGCCCGCTCCACCGAAAGCGTCAACAAGCGCATGATCGAGAGCCTGATCAAGTCCGGCGCTTTTGATTCGCTGGGAGCCTCCCGCGCTCAGCTGATCCCGGTATACGAACCGACGATGGACGGCGTGCAGCGCGCCCGCAAGAACAACCTGCAGGGCCAGATGTCGCTCTTTGAGGCCGGCGCGGCCACGGTGACGCTGTCGCACCAACTGCCCCAGGTGCCGGAGCTGCCCCGGCGCGCGCTGCTCAAGATGGAAAAGGAGATGACCGGCATCTACATCTCCGGCCATCCGCTGGAGGATTATGAGGAGGAGCTTGCTGCCTTTGACATCAACAGCTCCCACTTCGCCGTGCAGGAAGGGGAGGAGACCGACGCGGCTGAAAGCGCTTTTGCTCTGGCCGATGGTCAGAAGGTCGAAATCGCCGGCATCATAGCCGGCAAGACGACCAAAGCGACCAAGAGCAACGACATGATGTGTTTTCTGACGCTGGAAGACCTATACGGCACCGTGGAGGTCATCGTGTTCCCCAAGACCATGCAGCGCTGCGGGCGCCTGCTGGAGCTGGACCAGGTCATCGCCGTCAGCGGCCGGGCCAGCTTCCGCGAGGAGGAGGCCGGAAAGGTTGTGGCCGACATGATCCGCCCGCTGGCCCGCCAGGGCGGCGCGGGCAAGCTCTATGTGCGCCTGCCCAAGGGCACATGCTCCTTCGCCCGGGACACCTTCCAAAGCGTGCTCAAGAAATACCCCGGCGCGTGCCCGGTGTATGTGCGCGACGACGATGCCGGCAAGGACTTCTTGCTGGCGCGGGACAGATGGGTGAGGGTCAACGATGACTTGATGCAGGATTTGACCGATCTGGTGGGGGAGGCGTGCGTCAAGACCGGGAGATAGAAGGCGCTGTTTTTTTGTGCATAAGTGGCCTTTTCCGTTTCCATACTAATCGCGAATCAGGTGTCATGCCTGAAAACGATAAAACGGAGGCCGTTTGCCATGAAAGCCCAGAAGATGCCCGGACCCAACACCGGAATCAAATGTCACGTAAACACCTGCTACTACTATATGCAGGGTGACCACTGCACGGCGGCTCAAATCGAAGTGCAGCCCCGCGATGCCAGCACCGCCGAACAGACCGACTGCGCTACATTCACAAAGCAATAACAAAACACAAAAGGACCGAAAAAACCGGAAGCATTGTCTCCACAAAGACAAGGCTTCCGCTTTTTTGCGTGACATATTCATCCGGTAACCGTGGCCGCAGACTATGCCTGGCTCAGGGCCCCTTGCTGATAAACCGGCTGGAAGAACAGCATGGCGCCGTTTTCGCCCAGGACTTCCACGCGGACATAGGGTTCCCCGGACAGCGTGTAGCGCGCCTCCTGCGCCTGCTGCACCGATAGCACCTTGCCGCCTGCCGTGAGGAAGCGGTAGGTAAGGGTGTCGACGTAGGTTTCGACCGGGTACTTCGCCTTGACCCGTATCGTATCGCCCTCCAGCAGCAGATACTCGGGCAGCAGGCCCGTGGATGCGCACAGAGCGCCGCTCTCCACGGCGGCTTTCATGGAAGTGTAGCTGCGTTGTGTGCAGTAAATCAGGTTGTAGCTGCGCGCGGCGTCGGAATAGATGTGGAAATCGTCGTTTCCAAACCCGTAGACCAGCCTGCCCTGCGAGAGCAGCCAATCCCATGTGTCCGTCGCGAGCCCCGAGCCCTGCAGGCGGTAGATCAGCATATTGATGACTTCCAGGCCCATGTACCCCTTCAGGGTCAGCAGGCTCTCCCGCTTCCACCACTCTCTGATGATCCAGTTCGGGTGGCAGATGATCGTGAAGCCGCCCATCTCCCGCGCCCGGTCGATGGCCTCCTGATAGCCGTAGGCGTGCAGGGCCCTGTCCACCCCAATCGTCAGCATGTGCCTGTTCTCATCGAACCCCGCCACAGGGGCGGGGGTGGTGGAATATTCCACGCCGGGTATCATGAAGATTTCGTCGTTGGTGTAGGCCGAAGTGTCGGAAAACAAATCGTGGTTGGAAATGCACAGCATATCAAACCGGTTGGCGCTGTACAGATCCACAACCTTGTCGATGGGGTTGGCCCCGCAGGTGCCCGCTCCTGTCCCCGCATGGGTGTGGAAGTTCGTCTTATACCATTTTCCGCCCTTTAAGTCCTGATAGGGATTGATATACATATGTTTGACCTCCTCAATCATCCCGCCATTCCCCCGGCAATATCATCCTCATGCCGCATGAACCCCTCCACCGCCTGGGGATCGAACTGCTTGCCCGAGCATAGCATCAACTCCTTTACGGCCTGCTCATGGGAGATGGCCTTGCGATAAACGCGGTCGTTGGTCATGGCGTCGTAGCTGTCGGCCACGGCCAGTATGCGCGCCAGGATCGGAATGCTCTCACCGGACAGGCCCTGGGGATAGCCATTGCCGTCCCAGCGCTCGTGGTGGCCCAATATACTGTCGGCGATGTGCATGAGCTCCGGCGAGGCCAACGCGATGCGATAGCCCACCTCGGTGTGCTTTCGCATCTCCACCCACTCCTCGTCGCTCAGCTTCCCCGGTTTGGCCAATATGCTGTCGTCCACGGCAATCTTGCCGATGTCGTGCAGCATGGCCAGCATCTCCAGGTCCCCCATCTGCTCCTCGGTCAGGTGCAGCGCGCGGCCGATGCGCTGCGTGTGCTCCACCAGGCGCATGGCGTGCTCTTCGGTCTCGTGGCTCTTTTCGTACAGCGTGCTCTTGAAGGATGACAGAATGGAGCTGCGCAGGCTGCGGCTTTCCAGCAGCTTGCGCTTGTACATGTAGTCCTCGGCCTGTTTAAGGATGTTGTGGATGTCCTGATGGGGCGATTCTTTGGTCGCGAAGCCCAGCGAAATGCTCATGTGCGCCGGCCGGCCGCCCAGCAGCAGCTCGCGCTGGGTGCTAAGCTCGTAAATGCGTGCGCACACCCTCTGCACGGCATCGGCGTCGGTGTGTGGCAGCAGGATGCAGAACTCGTCGCCGCCGGTGCGGGCCAGCAGATCCTCGGCGCGGCAGCATTCCCGCAGCAGGTTGGCGATGGCGATGAGCAGCCGGTCGCCCTCGGTGTGGCCGAAGACATCGTTGGTCAGCTTCAGGCCGTTGACATCGCCCATGATCAACGACATGGGCAGCTGGCGCGGCGAATCCAGGCGGTGCAGTTCTTCCTCGAAGAAGGTGCGGTTATACAGACCGGTCAGCTGGTCGTGATAGCTTAGATATTTGATTTCCTTTTCCCGGCGCTTCTGCTCGGTGACATCGCGGAACACCAGCACCACGCCCAGGATCTGCCTGGCTGTGTCCATGATGGGGGCGGCGCTGTCGGCGATGTGGCGCAGGGTGCCCTGGCGGCTGCGCAGCATCGTGTGGTTGGCCAGCTCCACGATTTCGCCGGTGGACAGCACCTGGGAAACCGGATTGACCACCACCTGGCCGGATTGTTCATTGCAGATATCAAATACCTCGGTCAGAGGGCGCCCTTGGGCCTCCTCCGCGGGCCAGCCGGTCATCATCTGCGCTATCTGGTTGACCATGGTCACGCGGCCCTCGCGGTCGGTGGCGATAACGCCGTCACCGATGCTCTGTAGCGTGATGCGCAGATGCTCCTTCTCCCGATGCAGCGATTCACTGCTGGCCAACAGCACCTGTTCGGCAGCCTTGCGCCGGGAAATGTTGACCAGCAGCGCAACCAGCAGCAGCGTCATCATCATCAGCACCATTCCCACGGCGATGGCGATGTTGCGGTCGAAGGTGATCTGGTTGGATGGCCGGTTGAGAATCTCGCTGTCGGCGGGCAGCATGGATACGGTGATACCATGGGGCTGCAGCGCCGGGTAGTTGAACACGTTGCTGGTCACGGGCTCGGTGATGACCGGCAGCTCAGAGACGGGTTTGCCCTGCAGTATCTGCTCTACCATGTCCCAGGCGATGCGGGTGTGCTCGCGGATCCGTATGACGTTGCCGCCGATGACGTTGCCGCCGATATAGGTTTTCGCCGTTGCATACACGCGGAACCCCGGCTTTTCCGCCAACCTGGATGCGTATTCTCTCAGGTCCAGCACGTTGCCGTCGGCGTCCTTGTTGGCGCCCTCGCAGATGATCGCCGAGGTCTTTGGGTCATAAGCGTCCAGCGCCGCCAGCTGTTCCTCCACGGTGTTTTGTATCATGCCCACGACCCGCAGGTCCGGGTGGTTCATATCGGCGGCGTTGGTGATGTATTTGACCATTTCGTTGGCGGTGCTGGAGTTGGCGCCGCACACGAGCACCGTGTGCACGTCCTTCTGCAGCGCGCGGATGGTGTCCAGCATGGCCACGATGTCGTTGTTCTGGGCGACGCCTGTCAGATATCCCTTGAGCGAGTCCGGCGCGGCGTAGAAATTGTTCACGCCCACCATCACGACCGGTGTGTCCGGGCTGAACAGGCGGTGATAGGCGGCTATGAAATCATAGGCGTAGTTGTCGCTTACAAAAATGGCGTCAAAGCGCTCGCCGGCGTACTTGGCGTTCAGATAATGGAAGAAGTCGGCGAAGGTGCTCTCGGTGTACTTGCGGTAGCAATCCATATATTCGGTGTAAAGCTCCACGCGGGAGTAGTCCACCTGCTCCCGTATGGCTTCCTGTATGTCGCTGTCCCACTCCCACTCCTGGTGATAGGAGTGGAGGATCAGCACCTTTGCCTTGGGCGCCGCAAGGGCTGGGGTCGGCGCAAGCAGGAAGGCCAGGCACAGGGCCAGGCAAAGCACGCGAAGAGCTGTAGTGCTCGCTTTATTCATCGGCTACCTCTAGGCGATCCGAGTGGGAGCAGCATGTTTATAACATTTATTTTAACACGTTTATTTTATCATGTGCGGTCCAAAAGGCAATATCTGGCAATATCCGACAGTGTTTTTAGGGAATAGAGAATAAAGCGGTATGAAAACGATTTTACATTTATGCCACAATCAGATATACTGTTTATTGCATAAAGCGGCTGTGGAACCGGCAAACGGCCGCAGGGTGGGAGGACGACGATGGCGCAGCATTTTGTCCGTACGGATCAGGTGGCATATGCCCAGGGGACGCCCATGCGCGCCGCGGTGCTGGGCGCAAAGGGCGAATATGCGCTCAAGACCATGGACGGCAGTACGGTTCTTTCCGGCACGCTAACGCCCGGTGTCAAAAATGACGCCGCCAGCGGCGACACCGTGGCCTGGGCGGATTTCACCGGCGCGGCTCCGGGCCGCTATCGTCTGGAGTTGCCGGAAATTGGCTTCTCCCAACCTTTTGACGTGCAGCCCGGGCCCTATGAACCGCTGCTGCGGGCGATGCTCAAGGGGCTGTATTTCATGCGCTGCGGCTGCGCGCTGGAGGCTCCCCACGCCGGCCCCTGGGGGCACGCCTGCTGCCACACGCTGCCGGCGGTGCCCTATGGCAACCTTTGCCAGAGCGTGGATGTGTCCGGCGGATGGCATGACGCCGGCGATTATGGCAAATATGTCGTGCCTGGCGCAACGGCGGTGGCCGCTCTGCTGCTGGCCTTCGAGCGCCGGCCCCAGGCGTTCCAGGGCGCCACGGGCATCCCCGAAAGCGGCGGCATGCCCGACGTGCTGCGGGAGGCCCGCTGGGAGCTGCAGTGGATGCTGCGCATGCAGGCGGCGGATGGCGGCGTGCACCACAAGACGACGACGGTGACCTTCCCGGGCTTCATCTTACCGGAGCATGACGACGGCCAGTGGGTCGTGACCCCCGTTTCCGCCGCGGCCACGGCGGATTTCGCCGCTTGCCTGGCCATGGCCAGCCGTGTGTACCGGCCCTATGACGAACCTTGGGCGCAGGCGCTGCTGGGCCACGCGCTGCGGGCTTGGCAATGGCTGCAGGACAACCCGGCGGACAAGCCCTTCCGCAACCCCAAGGGCGTCACGACCGGCGAGTATGGCGACGCTGACCTGCGCGACGAGCGGCTGTGGGCGGCGGCGGCGCTGTACCAAGCCACCGGAGAAGCTGCCTATGCCGAGGCGGCCTGCGCGCTGCTGGCGGCCCATGCCGACGTGGACAAGACCGGCCTTGGCTGGTCGCAGGTGGGCGGTTTCGCGGCGGCGGAGGCGCTGGCCATGCCGGCCTGCCCGGCGGGCCTGCGGGAGCCGCTGGCGCAGGCCGTACTGGCCGAGGCTCAACGGCTGGCAGAACTGGCCGCGGCCGACGGCTACCGGGTGCCCATGGCCCCCGGCGACTACATCTGGGGCAGCACGATGGTGCTCATGAACCGCGCGGCGCTGCTGCTGCTAGCGGCGGATTATTTTGCCCGTCCCGAGTTTGTGGAAGTGGCACGGGACAGCCTGCACTGGCTGCTGGGGCGCAACCCGCTGTCGGTGTGCTTTGTGACCGGCTTTGGCAGCAACCCGGTGCGCCACCCCCACAACCGCCCGGCGGAGGCCGACGCCGTGGACGAGCCGATGCCTGGGCTGGTCAGCGGCGGCCCCAACCGCAACCGGCAGGACCACGCCCTGCAGAAGCTGCTGCCCGTGGAAACCAGGCCCGCCCGTATGTTCGTGGATGATTCGGCCAGCTATTCCAGCAATGAAGTGGCGATCTATTGGAATACGGCGGCAATTCTGGTGGTGTCACACTTTGTGTGACACCACCTTTCGCCTCTGACGCCATTGCGTCAGAGGCGATTCAGAGCCTTGTATCGATTGCTGTTAGCCCGCCGCCGATAACCGTCGCCGGCGGGCCTTCTATTGCCAGACTCATTCTAGGGAAGCGCTGAATAAAGCATGGCATCCGCCTTGCTTGGTCTTTTTCCGCCCTGCTGCGTTGTCGTCAGCCGCCTATGCTCTGCGGCATAAGCGTCCTCCTCCGCATTGCAGGACGAAAAAATACGCTGCACAATTCGGACGCACCATTTATTCAGCGATTCCCTTGCATACAGGAGTCAAGACCGCTGCGACGGGGTTCTGTTGCGCGACTCTTTCTCAATCAGTGGTTGCCTTGGCCGGATAAACCGGCCTGCGGCGATCTATTGATGACGCTTTCAGCAAATAAGCGCTGTCATTCTGAGCGTAGCGAAGAATCCCATTGAATCAGCCGTTCAAGGTAAGGAGGCATACCTCTTGATACACTTGTCCCGCTGGTCCTTTACATTTTGCGATAATTGGTTATAATAAGCATTGCCTGCAAATGCAAATCATTTGCAAAACGAAAGGAAGCACTCTTATGTCTTACATGGTTCGATTTGTAACAGCGCTGCTGCTGGCGGCGCTGCTGGCCGGTTGCCGGGCGCAGCCCGCCCCCGCCGGCGCTGCCACCGCGCCCAATGCCACCTCTCAGGAGGCCGGCGTCACCATTGTGACGACCTTCTATCCCATGTACATCATGGCGCTCAACGTGGCGGGCAACGTGCCGGGCGTGGCGGTGGTTCCCATGACGCAGCCCACCGCCGGCTGCCTGCACGATTACGCGTTGACCACCGCCGACCGCAAAAACCTGGACACCGCCGACATCCTGATCATCAACGGCGCGGGCATGGAGAGCTTTCTGGACAAGGTCATCGAGCAGAAGCCGCAGATGCCCATCATAGAAGCCAGTAAGGGCATCTCTCTCATGGAAGGGGATGAAGGCCCAAACGCCCATGTGTGGGTTAGCATCACCGACGCCATGACTCAGGTGCGCACCATTGCCGAAGGGCTGGCCCAGCATGACCCGGCCCACGCCGACGCCTATCGCGCCAACGCCGCCGGCTACATCGCCAAGCTGCAGGCCCTCAGAGATCGCATGCACGCCGCGCTGGACGGCCTGCCCCGCCGCGACATCGTGACGTTCCACGAGGCCTTCCCATATTTCGCCCGGGAGTTCGATCTGAACATCGCCGGCGTCGTGGAGCATGAGCCGGGCACCGAGCCCAGCGCCAAGGAGCTCAGCGACACCATCGAACTCGTGCGGGAGCTGAACATACAGGCGCTGTTCACCGAGCCGCAATACCCCGCCAAGGCCGCGGAGACCATCGCCCGGGAGACCGGCAGCCGCGTGTACCAGCTGGACCCTGCCGTGACCGGCGACATGGACGCCGACGCCTATCTACGGGCGATGGAAGCAAATATGGTTGTCTTACAGGAAGCTTTGAAATAGCGACGATACGGGGTATTTCGCGCCCTGGCGCGACCTGCTCACCGTGTCTCGCCTGCGGGCGACCGGAAATCTGCAAGCAGATTTCCTGACTACCTCGCCGACATCCAGCCGGCTGAAGCGGCGAAGCCGCTTCCGGTGGTGCTGGGCTACAGCGCATCCTGCGCCAGGGCCAAAGGGCTTTCCGGTCGCCCTTTGGAAACCTTCGGCACCCATAATATTGAGACTACTACGACAGCATTTGTTGAGAGTGCGGAGACCCTTAGGACTACGCCGGGTTGTCCGGCTCCGGCCGGCGCTTTTTGCGGAACACGACCTCGCGGTTGAACACGAATGTGAAGATGTAGAGCACCAGGTCCGCCAGCTGCTTGGACCAGAAGATGCTCACGGAAAGATGGGCGAACAGATAGTTCAGACCCAGCGCCGCGCCGTAGTTGATGGCCACCAGCGCGATGTATTTGCCGGCGGTGAGCACCTCTCGGCGCCACCCCATGCCGCTGTGGCGGAACACCACCGAGCGGTTGAGGCAATAGCCCACAAAGGCGCCGGTGAAGCGCCCGATGGCGATGGAAACCGGGCGGTTGCCGTTCAGAATGTAGTAGAAGAACAGCACGAACAGCAGATTGTCTATCAGCAGCACCGACAGCGAAACCGACACATAGAGCATGGGCATCAGCGCGATGGCCAGCAGGTCCTTCACGCGGCTCATGGTGTTGGCGCCGGCCTCCCGGCGGTAGGGCGCATCCACCGCCACACCGGCGGTCTGCAGGCCGTTGCGCTGCAGGCTCAGCAGCATGTTCAGCCACAGGCTGCGCCGGCCGGCTTTGTCCAGCAGCAGCTCTCGCACGGAGGCACGGGGGATGCCCCGCAGCCGGCTCCACGGGTCCGGCAGCCGCCGGCCGTGCATCGTGCGGAACAAAAAACCGCCGATGGCCCGCTCCCGGCGGAACAGCATACCCAGCTGTGTGCCGGGCTGCCGCTCGGCCACCACCAGCCTGTCCGGCTGCTCCATCAGCTTGCGCGCCACTGCCAGCACATCCTCGGCAGAATAGCCGCACTCCATGTCCACGGTCACGATTCCCGGCCAGGCTTGGCCCGCTTCATCCAGCAAGGCCAGCAGCGCATCGCGGCTGGGCTGGAGGCCGGCGAAGAGCACGGCTTCATAGCCCGCATTTTTGGCCCTCTGGGCCGACGCCTCATCGGCGCACAGCGCCACGATGGCCATGCCGGCCCGCGCCAGGGCCGCGGCCATGGCAAAACAGGCGTCGCTCCCGTCAAAGCGGAAGAACAGCGCCGCCGGCATGATATTTCTTTTTTCCAACTGATCAGACATACTCTGTTATTATACCACAAGAGCTAGCTTGTTCAGACTGTAGACAAGTTAGCCATATGACGAAAAGTTTGTTGCCGATCGCCGATTCATACGGCGGGAGGATGAAAAGGTCAAGTCGTCTGAATCACCAAGGCGCAGCAGCTCCTAGGTTGCATAGGCGAGCAGCATGTTTTGCATTGCGCCGTTCTGTGGTAAAATCCATTGGGAATATCCATGAGTTTATTACGGAAGAAGCCGCAAGGCTGGATAGGACGCAAAACCCATGTTTCAAGGAAAAACGCTACTGATCACCGGAGGCACCGGCAGCTTCGGCGGCGCGGTGCTGAGCCGTTTTTTGCAGACCGACGTTTCGGAGATCCGCATCTTCTCCCGGGATGAGAAGAAGCAGGAGGACCTGCGCCGGGAGCTGCACAACGACAAGCTGAGCTTCTACATCGGCGACGTGCGCGATTACAACAGCATCGCCGCGGCCATGCACGGCGTGGATTACATTTTCCACGCCGCGGCCTTAAAGCAGGTGCCCTCCTGCGAGTTCTTCCCCATGGAGGCGGTCAAGACCAACGTGATGGGCACCGACAACGTGCTGCAGGCGGCCATCGCCTTCGGCGTGAAGAAGGTCATCTGCCTTTCCACCGACA
>JAEZSC010000133.1 GCA_023422005.1 Bacillota bacterium
CCGGCGCCAAGGCCAAGGCCATGATCGACGCCATCGTCAAGGTCATCCAGGTCGGCGAAGTGTACTTCGGCACCGTCGTGCGCATCATGCCCTTCGGCGCCTTCGTGGAGCTGCTGCCCGGCAAGGATGGCATGGTGCACATCTCCCGCCTGGCCAACCAGCGTGTCAACAAGGTGGAGGACGAGGTCAACATCGGCGACAAGATTCTCGTCAAGGTCATCGAGATCGACGCCCAGGGCCGCGTGAACCTGAGCCGCAAGGAGCTGCTGGCCGATGAGAAGCGCATGAAGGAAGAGCTGGCCAACGGCTAAGCGCACACCCGCAACGGCGCGGGCGTAACACCTACGCAGCCGCCGCATGAAACTGTTATACCTCTTACGATAGCCCGGCGCGCTGCATGAGAACATCGGTACGCCGGGCTGAACTTTAGGTAGAAGGTTGCTATGATTTCATAACTATCAATTGATGGGGCCGAAGGTTTCCAAAGGGCGATCGGAAAGCCCTTTGGTCGCGCCTACAGGCGCGAAATCCTTTACAGCATGAAAACATGCGCTGTCAACCAAAATACACCTGCGCCAAACCGGCGACGGAGGAAAACCATTGTATCAGATTAAGAATTTGCCAAACGGCATGAGAACCGTGGGGGAGCGCATTCCCCATTTCCGCTCGGCGGCGCTGGGTGTGTTCGTAGGCGTGGGCTCGGTGCACGAGGGAGAGAACGAGCACGGCCTGAGCCACCTGATCGAGCACATGGTGTTCAAGGGCACCAAGAAACGCACCGCCCGGCAGCTGGCCGGCGTCATGGATGCCGTAGGCGGCAACCTGAACGCCTACACGAGCAAAGAGTGCACGTGCTACTATGTGCGCGTCGTGGATGAGCACATCCCGCTGGCTGTGGACGTGCTGCACGACCTGGTGGCCGAAGCGCTGTTCGATGAAAACGCGCTGGAGCTGGAAAAGCAGGTCGTCGTGGAAGAAATCGCCATGGTGGAGGACACGCCGGAAGACCTGTGCGCGGAGCTGCTCAACGAGGCCTTCTATGGCACCCACAGCCTGGCCCGGCCCATTCTGGGCCGCGCCGAGCAGATCAAAAGCTATACCCGTGCTGATGTGCTGGCCTACTTCGAGAAGCACTATCACCCCGGCAACTTCGTTTTCTCCCACGCGGGCAACTATGACGAAACGCGTCTGGCCGCGTTGCTGCAGGACACCTTCCTGGGCGACGCGCCGCAGGCAGACCCCTACAAGGGCTTAGCCTTCACCCACGGCGGCACACAGCAGGCACTGGTGCGAAAGAAGAACATCGAGCAGCTGCACCTGTCGCTGGCCTTCCAGGGCTTCCAACGGCTGGACGACCGGCTGTACCCGATGCTGGTGCTCAACACGATACTGGGCGGCGGCATGAGTTCCCGGCTGTTCCAGCGCATCCGCGAGGAGCGGGGCTTGGTCTATTCGGTGTATTCCTATCCGGCCAGCTACACGGGCTCCGGCATGTTCTCCATCTATGCCGGGCTGAACCCCGCCAACGCCGGTACGGTGCTGGCCATCATCGCCGAGGAGCTGGACAGCCTTCGCCAGGGGCGCATCGGCGAAGAGGAGTTCACCCGCGCCCGCGAGCAGCTCAAGGGCAGCTATGTGCTGGGGCTGGACGGCCTATCCTCCCGCATGAGCGACATGGGCAGAGGCCTGCTGATGAACGGCCTCATCCGCACCGAGGAAGAGGTTCTGGGCAAGATTGCCGCAGTGACACCCGAGGCCGTTGTAGACGTGGCGCGCCAGGTGTTCGCCGGCAACGCGCTGGCCGCCAGCGCCGTGGGCAAAATGCCGCCGAGAAAGAATATGGAGAAGTTGCTGCTGGGGTAGCCCCTAAAACCCTCACCCCCAACCCATCCCCCAAAGGGGGAGGGGAATCATGATCAGATTGCCGCATCGTTCCAATGCGGCAAGAAGCGTGGCAGGCAATAAGGCAGTTGCATAAATCCAAAAAAAGGATAGGCCGAAGGTTTCCAAAGGGCGACCGGAAAGCCCTTTGGTCGTACCCGCAGGTGCGAAATCCTAGCGGAGCGCCAAGGAAAGCAGGGGAGAGCATGGAAAATCAAAAGACCCGCGACAAGCTGGAAGTCATCTTCGAAATGCAAAAAGCCCTTAATGACGACATCCGGGAGCGCCGCAATCTGCAAGGCATCAGCCCCGAGCAGTGGATTCAGCGCCAGATGCTGGCCATGCTCTCCGAGATGGCCGAGGTGCTGGATGAAGTCAACTTCAAGTGGTGGAAGAACCCCAAGCCCGTGGACGAGAACGCGCTGCGCGACGAGCTTGTGGATGTGCTTCACTTCTTCGTGAGCATGTGCCTGGAGGCCGGCATGACACCCCAGGATCTTTTCGAACGCTATCTGGCCAAGAACCAGGAGAACTTCCTGCGCCAGCAGGGAAAGTCGGCCAAGGAAGGTTATCAAGCCGCGCCCTGATCTCCGATTGTCTATACGGCGCGCCAGCCTTTTCCGTTGCAACCGTTGTAGCGGGATAGTATTATCCTATTGATATGTTATACATTTTAGTGCTGTGGAGGTCTCCATGATCGCCGATCTGAACACTTATCGCGCCCGTGTACGGGATCATCTGACAAAGGAACTGCTGCCCTGGTGGCGTGAGAAGGATGTATGGATCGCCAGGGACGCCTTCTATGGCTGGCTGGACGAGCAGGGCAACCCCAGCAGCGGGGAGGACGCGCTGTGGCACAGCGTGCTGTTTTCCCGTCTGCTGTGGACGTTTTCCGCAGCGGCGCGCTTCACCGGCGACAGCGGCTGGCAGGGTGACGCCGCCCGCGCCTACCGGCTGTACCACAGCCACTTTAAGGACAAGCAACATGGCGGCGCCTATTGGTCGGTGAGCCCCGACGGTGATGTGCTGGACGACCGCAAGCAGACCTATGGCCAGGTGTTCTGGGTGTACGCGCTCAGCGAATACCACCTGGCCACCGGCGATGCCCAAGCGTTGGCCGAAGCACAGGCCATCTTTGATATTCTGCTGGACCGCGTGCACGACCACGAACTTGGCGGCCCGGTGGAGGTGCGCAACCGCGACTGGTCGGAACGCGCCGAGGGCAGCCTGGCCCTGGGCGAGCCCAACGCGGCAAAGAGCATGAACACCCACCTGCACACGCTGGAAGCTTACACGAACCTGCTGCGCTGCGTGCGCACCCCCGCCACCGAGGGGGCCGTGCGGGAGATGATACTGGCCTTCCGCGACCATGTGACCAATCCCGAAGGCTTCTTCTACCAGTTCCTGGACATGGACTATACGCCCAGACCCGGCCTGGCCAGCTATGGCCATGACATAGAGGGCAGCTGGCTGATCTGGGAGGCCGCCGAGGTGCTGGGCGACCGGGCGCTGCAGGACAGCGTGCGCCCGCTGTGCGTGGCCTTGTGCGAACGGCCCTTCCGCCTGGGTATAGACCCCGACGGCGGCATCATCGACGAGGGTGATTACGACGGCCAGCCCATACACACGAACAAGGTTTGGTGGTCGCAGGCGGAGGCGGCGGTGGGCCAACTGAATGCCTATCAGCTCACCGGCGACGAGAAATACCTGCACGGCTCCATGAAGACCTGGAACTTTATCGAGGAGCGCATCATCGACCATGTCCACGGCGAGTGGTTCTGGGGCGTTCTGCGCGACGGAAGCCGCGGGCACAGTGCGGAGAAGGCCGGCCCGTGGAAGTGCCCCTATCACAACGCCCGCGCGTGCATGGAGATCGCCCGCAGGATAGAGGAGATTGAGCGAGGAGGACATCATCAATGATCCGCATCGTAGGCAGCGACCTGCCCAACATCCCCTGGGAAGACAAGCCCCAGGGTAGCCGGGAGCCGGTGTGGCGCTTCTCCGGCAACCCGATCATGGGTCGCAACATAAACTTCACCGCCAAGCGCACCTATAACAGCGCCGTCGTTCCCTTTCAGGGCGGCTTCGCCGGTGTGTTCCGCGCCGACGGCCGCGACGGCAAGGCGCTGATGCACTCGGGCAAGAGCACCGACGGCATCCATTGGACGCTGAGCGAGAAGGTGATACAGTGGGTGGACGAGCAGGGTGCTCCGTGGAACCCCAACTATGGCTACGACCCCCGCGTGATTCCGCTGGACGGGCGCTACTACATCGTGTGGTGCACCGACCTGAATGGCGCGGCGCTGGGCATGGGCGTCACCGACGACTTCCAGCTCTTCACGCGTTTGGAGAACCCCTTCATCCCGTTCAACCGCAACGGCGTGCTGTTCCCTCGCAAGATCGGCGGAACCTACCGCATGCTGACCCGGCCCAGCGATTCCGGCCATACCCCCTTCGGCGACATCTTCATCAGCGAAAGCCCGGACCTGGTGCACTGGGGCAGACACCGGCTGGTCATGACCCGCGGGGCCAACGGCTGGTGGCAGGATACGAAAATAGGTGGGGGAACCCTCATTGAAACTACTGAAGGCTGGCTGCTGCTGTACCACGGCGTCAGCACCACGTGCAATGGCTTTGTGTACAGCATGGGCGCGGCCCTGCTGGATCTGGAGCAGCCCAGCCGCGTGCTCTACCGCTCCGGCGACGCCATACTGCCGCCGGAGATGCCCTATGAAACCACGGGCTTCGTGGACAACGTCGTGTTCCCGTGCGCGGCGCTCTCCGATGCCGCCAGCGGACGAATCGCCATCTATTATGGCTGTGCTGACACCCACACCGGCATCGCCTTCACCGATGTAAACACGCTGGTGGACTATGTGAAGGCCACCAACAAATTGGGCCCCCGCGACGCGGACCTGGGCCGGGTATGAAGGGGGAGCATATGAGCGTCTATGAACAGCGCATCCAGCGCATCGCTGCCGACTATCAGCGCACGCTGAACCTGAAGAACAACCCTGTGGAAGGCAACGGCGTGTTCGAACGTTTCGAGCACCCGGTGCTGACCGCTGCCCACATCCCGCCGGCGTGGAAGTATGACTTGAACCCGGCCACCAACCCGCTGCTGCTGGAGCGCATGGGTGTCAACTGCGTGTTCAACCCCGGCGCCATGGAGTTCGACGGCAAGGTCGTCCTCGTGGCCCGTGTAGAGGGCAACGACCGCAAGAGCTTCTTCGCTGTGGCGGAAAGCGACAGCGGCGTTGATGGTTTCCGGTTCTGGAGCCACCCGATCCGAGTTCCCCAAACCGACGATTGGGACGTGAACGCCTACGACATGCGACTGGTGCGCCACGAGGATGGCTGGATTTACGGCCTGTTCTGCTCCGAGCGCCGCGACCCCGACGCCCCCGCCACGGATACCAGCGCCGCGGTGGCTCAGTGCGGCATCGTGCGCACTCATAATCTTAAGAACTGGGAACGCCTGCCGGACTTACAGACCCCGTCGCCCCAGCAGCGCAACGTCGTGCTGCACCCCAAGTTCATCGGCGGCAAATACGCGCTGTACACCCGGCCGCAGGATGGGTTCATCACCACCGGCAGCGGCGGCGGTATCGCCTGGGGTCTGTGCGACAGCATGGAAAACCCCGTGGTGGATGAGGAGATCCTGATCGACCCGCGGGACTACCATACGATCAAGGAAGTCAAGAATGGCCAAGGCCCGGCGCCCGTATGGTCGCCGGAAGGGTGGATACACGTGGCCCACGGTGTGCGCAACACCGCCGCCGGCCTGCGCTATGTGCTCTATGTCTTCATGACGGCGCTGGAGGAGCCCTGGCGTGTCATCCGCCGGCCCGGCGGTTTCTTTCTGGCCCCCGAGGGTGAGGAGCGCATCGGCGACGTCAGCAACGTGGCTTTCTGCAACGGCTTGGTGCAGCGCGCCGACGGCACGGTGCTCATCTACTACGCGTCCTCCGACACCCGGTGCCACGTGGCGCGCACGTCGGTGGAGCGCCTGTTGGACTACTGCAAGAATACGCCGGAGGACCCGCTCTTTTCCCACCTGTGTGTGGAGCAGCGATGTGCTATAATAGACAGCAACATCCGGTATCTGGAAACCCTGCCGGATGATTCTGCGTTGAAGCAACTGCTGTGAGGGAACGGATGGATTGGAAATCCCGCTGGGAGCAATGGAAGCTGCGGGCCGATGACGTTTATGTGCGCGCGGACCTGGAGACGATGACCGAAGAGAAGGCGCGGGAGCGCTTTTCCAACGACCTGGAGTTCGGCACCGGCGGTCTGCGCGGCATCATCGGCGCGGGCACCGACCGCATGAATGTCTATACCGTGCGCAAGGCTACCCACGGGTTTGCCCAATACATCAAGGAGCACGGCCCCCAAGCCATGGCTGCCGGCGTGGCCATCGCCCACGACAACCGCCGCCAGGCCCGCGAATTCACGCTGGCTGCCGCCGGCGTGCTGGCCGCCAACGGCATCAAGGCCTGGGTGTTTGATTCCCTGCGCCCCACGCCGGAGCTTTCCTTCGCCGTGCGGCACTTGGGCTGCTTCGGCGGCATCGTGATCACCGCCAGCCACAACCCGCCCCAATACAACGGCTATAAGCTCTATGATTCCACCGGCTGCCAGCTGGTGCCGCAGTTCAGTGACGCCGTGACCGAGCGAATCGCCCGCATCAGCGATGAGCTGGACATCCCGTGTCTTACACCGGAGCAGGCGGGCGGGTTGATTGAGACCATCCCCGCTTCTCTGGACGAGGCCTATTATCAGGCGGTGCTGGCCATACAACTGAACCCCAATCTGGACAAGAAGGGCCTCAAGGTCGTCTTTTCCCCGCAGCACGGCACATCCAACGTGCCGGTGCGCGAGGTGCTGGGCCGCCTGGGCTATGACCTGCACGTTGTGGAGGAGCAGGCGTGGCCGGACCCGGAATTCAGCAACACAAAGAACCCGAACCCCGAGGAACGTGTGGCCTTCGATATGGCCGTGGAGCAGGCCCGCGCCTGCGGCGCGCAGCTGATCATCACGACCGATCCCGACGCCGACCGCCTGGGCGTGGCCGTGCTGCACGATGGCGACTACGTGTTCCTGAGCGGCAACCAGACCGGCGCGGTGCTGCTGGAATACATCTTAGGCCAGCGCAAGGAGCAGGGCTTTTTGCCGGCCAACGGCATCGTCATCAACACGATTGTGACCAGCGACCTGGGCGACCGCATCGCCCGGGCATACGGCATGGCCACCGAGAAAACGCTGACCGGCTTCAAGTTCATCGGCGACCGCATCCGCGACCACGAGGCCAGCGGCCGGCACACCTACGTGTTCGGCTACGAAGAGAGCTACGGATACCTGATCAGCCCCATCTGCCGCGACAAGGACGCCATACAGGCGGTGCTGATGCTGTGCGAGTGCGCGACCTATTACCACCACAAGGGCATGACATTGAAGGACGCGCTGGACGCCGTTTTCGCCAAGTACGGCACGTTCATCGAGAGCCTGTTCTCCATCGCGCTGGAAGGCTCCGCGGGGCAGGCCCGCATCGCCCAGATCATGGCGACGCTGCGCGACCAGCCGCCGGCCCAGCTTGCCGGCACACCGGTGGTCGCCATGGAAGACTACGAGACGCTGCAGCGCACCGCCGGCGGGCAGGTAACCAAGCTCACGCTGCCCAAGAGCGACGTGCTCAAGTACCTGCTGGCCGACGGCTCATGGGCGGCGGTGCGCCCCAGCGGCACCGAGCCCAAGTGCAAGTTCTACTTCTGCGCCCAGGGCGCCACGGCGGATGAAGCGCAGCAGAGGATGCAGGGGATGCGCTCGTATTTCGAGCAGTTCAGGTAAGCAATGCAGACGCAAACCTCGGTTCCAGCATAGGAACCGGGGTTTTGTTTGTTTTTGTTCATCAGCTTGCGAGCCGGATAGGACAAAGTGCATTGCTCCTTGTGTTGGTCTGCCTGTATAATACCCTCAGTACACAGGAAGGGGAGCCTATGTTTCAAGCAGTCATCTTCGACATGGACGGCACACTGCTGGACACCGAGCGCCTGGCGCTGATCGCCTGGGAGGAGGCGGCGCGCCGGCTGAACATCGACGTGAGCTATGAGGTGCTGCTGCGCACCGTCGGCCGCGATGGCCAAGACACCCGTAAGATCATACGCGAAGCCGTGGGCGACGACAAGGACATCGACGCGCTGGATGCTCTGACCCACGAGATTCACCGCGGCCATCTGGAGGAAGGCGCGCCGCTCAAGGCCGGAGCCCGGGAACTGCTGCAGCGTCTGAAGGACGCCGGCATCCCCATGGTGCTGGCCACTTCCACGCCCTATGGCGGAGCGGAGAGCCGGCTGCGCAAGGTGGGGCTGTGGGAGTATTTTCACGGCGCGGCCTGCGGAGATCAGGTGGAGCGGGGCAAGCCCTTCCCGGATATTTTCCTGCTGGCGGCCCGGCGCTGCGGTGTGGAGCCAGCCCGGTGCGTGGCGATTGAGGATTCGCCGGCGGGGCTGCGGGCGGCCAAAGCCGCCGGCATGACGACGGTCATGGTTCCCGACCTGGTGACGCCCGACGACGCCTCACGAGCCCACGCCGACTTCGTGGCGGCGGACCTGTTTGAGGCAGGGGATTGGATTTGCAGCAGGTTTTGCGGGATGGCGGCAAAGCCGCTATAGGAGCAAAACCGGTTATCGCACAGCGATGAGCTTCGCCGCATAGCGGCGATTGATGTATCAAATAAGTCTTGAAGAGGAGAATGCAGCATGCAGCCTATGACATCCATCGAACGTTTTACGAACTTCCTGCAGCGCAAGCCCATGGACCGTATGCCGGTGTACGAGCACTTCTGGAACGACACCCACAAGGGCTGGGTGGAGCGGGGCTGGGTCTCCGCGGACGCGGATTTCACGCAGGTTTTCGATTATGACATGCGGGAGTGCTGGGCGTTCAACTGCATGGCCGATCTGGACTTCAAGCCCGTGGTGCTGGAGGAGAACGAGGATACCCAGGTGATACTGGATGGCAACGGCGCCAAGCTGCGCCGCCACAAGTTCCACGACACCACGCCCGAGCATGTGGACTTCACCGTGAAGGAGCGCGCCGGCTGGGAGGAGCACATCCGGCCCCGTCTTGTGAACATCGACGAGCGGCGCATCAACTTTGAGGCCTACCGGCAGGCCAGAGCACTGGCCAAGAAAGAGAACCGTTTCTTCTGCTGGAGCGGCGTCAACGTGTTTGAGCAGATACACCCGGTGTGCGGCCATGAGAACATGCTGGTGGGCATGGCGCTGGACCCGGAGTGGGTCGTGGACATGTGCAACGTGTACAGCGATCTGACCATCGCGCTGATGGAAATCCTCTTCGCCAAAGAAGGATACCCCGACGGCATCTGGTTCTATGAAGACATGGGCTACAAGGGCAGCCCGTTCATGAGCCCGGCCATGTATGAGGAGATCGTGCAGCCCTCCCACAAGAAGACTTTCGATTGGGCCCACAGCCACGGCATGCCTGTCATCGTGCACTCCTGCGGCATGGTTGAGAAGCTGGTGCCCGGCCTGCTGGAGTGCGGCATGGATTGCCTGCAGGTTATAGAGGTGAAGGCCGGCATGGACCTGCTCAAGCTCTATAAGATGTATGGCGACCGCCTGAGCTTCATGGGCGGCATCGACGTGCGGGAGCTGTACTCCAACGATCTCAAACGCGTGGAGGCCGAGTTGCAGCGCAAGCTGCCGCCGGTGCTGCCTGGCAACGGCTTCTGCCTGCACAGCGACCATTCCATCCCGGTGACGGTAGACTACGACGTCTACAAATACTTTGTGGACCGGGGTCGGGAGATCGGTACCTATCGCTAAGCGCTGGAAACAACAACAGAAGCGCCACCCGGCACGGGAAACTATATAGAAGGAACTATCGAAAGACAAAGAGTTTCGGCTCTTTGTCTTTTTGTATATTTGGTTGCTAACACAGATTAACAAAGAATTTGCGTGCAGTTTTGCAGTGGAAATATTTCTGCTTTTTTGAATATGACATGCAGTCGTCGTATTCTGAGTGTATGATAAGTGCTGTAAAGGAGAGGCTTTATGAATGAAAAAATAAGATGCTCCTGGGCAGGAGATACCCCCATATACATAGACTATCATGACAACGAATGGGGACGGCCTGTACATGATGATGGCAAGTTGTTTGAAATGTTAATTTTGGAGAGTATGCAGGCAGGGCTCTCATGGATAACCGTGCTAAAAAAGAGAGAGTCGTTCAGGGAAGCTTTTGATGGGTTCGATCCTAATAAGGTAGCCCTTTACGGCGATGCAAAAATCCGAGAGCTCATGGCAAACGATAAAGTAATACGAAATCGTGCGAAAATTATTGCAGCTGTACACAACGCTAAGGTTTTTTTGGAAGTTGTGAAAAAGCATGGAAGCTTCAACAAAGTAATATGGGAATACGTGGATTATACACCCATTATAGGCCGATGGAGAAAAATGGAGGAATTACCTTCGACTACTCCGCTCTCGGACAAGATAAGCATGGATTTGAAGAAAATGGGTTTTAAGTTTGTCGGCTCGACCACAACTTATTCGTTTATGCAGGCGATAGGCATGGTGAATGACCATGTTATGGAGTGTTTTGTATATGAGGAGATATTGAAGGGCTGCATATAGTATAAGCATAGCGCAAGTCTGACAGATTCCTATCTATCGGTCATGTCATTTCACAAAGAAACGCTTCTGTTTTTCTCAGAAGTGTTTCTCTTTTTCATGTCATAACAGATGGTTCTCTATGACAGCTCCTAATGGGCGGCGTTTTTGGTTTCGGCAACTCCTTGTCTTGCCTCGACCAACCGGCAACCGCTATACTGAATATATATATACATTTTTATCGCTTTCTCTCCCTTTGCTTAAAGGAAGCACGCCCGAACCTGCACTCTATAGGCAGATGCATCTGAAAACCAAGGAGGCGGCATATGGAGGACATCAAGGAACTGGTGGAGCGGGTGCTGCACGGCGACGGGCAGGCGGTGGAGGAGCTCGTGCGGCGCTTCCAGGGCATGGCCGTGGGCTACGCGTGGTCCATGGTCGGCGATTTTCACGAGGCGGAGGACCTGGCACAGGAAGCCTTCTTGCAGGCGTTGGCCAGCATCGGCACGCTGCAAAACCCCGCGGCGTTCCCCTCGTGGTTCCGCACGATCCTGCGCTTCAAGTGTCTTCGGGTGCGGCGCGGGTGCAAAGGCCCATCGATCAGCCTGGACGAAGCCGAGCATCTGGCCGGTGGATCCACGCCGGAGGAGGGCGCCCAGAGCAAAGAGGTGCGGGACGCGCTGTGGCGCTCACTGGACCAACTGAGTGAAGAAGACCGCTCGGTGCTGGTGCTCTATTACTTCGAGGAGTTGACCCATCGGCAGATCGCCGCCTTCCTGGGCCTCGCTGAGACCAAGGTGAACAATCGCCTGCATGCGCTCAGAAAGAAATTGAAAAAGGAATGGAGAGAAACGATGGATTACAAGAATCAGGAATCCGGCGAAACCTTCCGCAGCCGCGTGCTGCAGGGCATACAGAAAATCGGTTATTCCGCCGGTGACGGCACGCCGATGCTCACACAGTTCTGTGGCAGCTTCAGCGCCGCGCTTACCGCCATGGGGGCGGACAGCGCCCTGGATTATACCTTTGTAGCAGCGGCATGCGGCGCGGCCTTCCGAATGCTGTGGAAGGAGGGCTGGTATCCGGACAACGTGGACCTGTGCCACCTGTACGAGGACGCCTTCCTGCCCATGCGCCTGGCCTTTGAGGCGACGGGATGCTCAGCGGAAATCTGCCTGTGCCGGGATTCCAAGGTGGCCTGGCACGAAGATTTCTACGGATGCCGCCTGCGAAGTGAGCAGGAAGCCTGGCAGGACATCACAGCTTCCATCGACCGGGGCATGCCGGTGCTGGCGCTGGGCGTCATCGGCCCGCCGGAGTGCTGCATCGTGACCGGATATGACGAGGACGGCCAGGCGCTGCTGGGGTTCAACTATTTCCAGGAACACGCCCATGAGGAGGGTCTGTCCATCGACCCCGACGGGTGCTTCCGCAAGCGCGGTTGGTATGACAACACGCCAGCCTACTTTGTGCTGCGGAGCATCAAGCCCGTCAAGTTGGACGAGGCGGCATACCGCGGCATACTGCAAAGGGCTGTGGACCTGGCGCTGACTCCTGTGTCCAATGGCAGGGCTTCCGGCCTGGAGGCCTACCGGGCATGGGCGGACCAGCTGCTGCGGGATGAGGACGACTACAAGGACGTGAAGGCCGGCGACGGCGATATGAACTTCGTGGGCAAGGAGGGAGGCAATGCCGACTTCTCCGCCGATGTGACCGGGCGCTTCGGCATGTTCTGCGACCCCTTTCTGATGGTGTGCGAACGGGCCAACGCCGCTCGCTTCTGCGAGAGGGCGGCGCAGGCGGTGCCGCGCTGGCGGAACGACTTGCTGCGGGCGGCAGCGCTCTACCGCCAAGTGGGGGAGGACCCGAACCCACTGTGGCAGCGGCTGGGCCTGTATGACGAAAAGCAGGAGCGCTTCCGCGACCCCGACGTGCGCGGCTTGCTGGCGGCACAGGTGCTCAGGAGGCGGTTGGTGGAGGCGCAGGCCGTGGCCTGCGTGCAAGAGGCACTAAGAAAATAACAGGCTAAGACGCTCAGGAGCCGAGCTTTGTTGCCGGCTCCTGTTGCTTTGCCTTGGGTTTCCTGGCGGCACGCCGGTTGCTCAGCAGCATTGAGGTGGCGTGCAGAGCGGCCATTGAGGGGATGATGTAGAGGAAGGTGTGGTGAAAGGCATACCAGTCCACTGCGGGAAGCAGGCGTACCAACGCACCGGTCTTCATGCCGATGCCGGTCAGCAGCTGTATCAACACGCTGAGTGCAAGCAGGTTGACTGTCAGCTTGGCGGCCAGCGCCAGGGGCTTACCGGCGGTGAAATCCTTCTTGCTCAGGCGCAAGCGGTTGGCGAAGGCCCGCAGCACCATGCGGCGGTTCTTCATCGTAAGCAGCAGCGCGCCAGGCAGAACCACGATGGAAACCCCGGCAAAGAAGTGTATTGTGGCTACCGTGGAGTAGGGCTGCACAACCAGCGCCAGCAGGGTGCCCAGCAGGATCGTCAGACCCAACGCCGTGGCCAGCGCCAGATGCACCTTGGAAAAGGCCGATTTGAACCATGCCATATAAAGCCCTCCTGTCTACATCACTCTACGTAAGTTCCTACCACGGGCACTGTATCCAGTTTGGATAAGCCGTGGGGGGATTTCTTGATATCCTCGGAAAAATCACGCCCAGCCTGAAAGCGGCTCTGGTGGTTGCCGCCCTGCCATTCGGGCACGGAGCTTACGTCATACACGGTGCCGTTGACAGCCACATAAGCGGGGTTGCCGTTCTTGCCGTCGTACTTGGTCAGCTCCTCTGCGGTGAAGGTGCGCAGCGCCGCGGTGGCGTCGGGTGTGGATGTGCCGGTCGCGGTGGCGTCGGGTGCGGATGTGCCGGCCGCGGTGGACGCAGCGGCGGATGGGGTGGTCTGGGATGACGCCGGCGCACAGGCGGTCATGGTCACTGCGGCTACCAGCAGCAATATGCTTACCAGCAGCCCGGATATGCGTTGATTCTGTTTCATCATCATCTTTACCTCCCGTTTTGGAGATTTGTTAACCTGATTGTAACCGCGGGCGCCAGCTCGAACCGTGAAAATACACACAAAAGCTATGAATGATGTATGAACAAAAGCAGCTGCCGGGTCATTCTGTTGGTTTTTAAGCGTGACATCTGTATAATATCATGTTGGAAACGATAGAGATCGAGGATAGAATATGCAAACCATGAAAGCCATTCGAAAGACCGAAGCCGGGCGCGGCGCGCATCTATGCGAGGTGCCAAAGCCCACCGCCCGCGCCGGCGAGGTGCTCATCCGCATCAAGAAGACCGCCATCTGCGGCACCGATGTTCATATCTATACGTGGGACGACTGGTCCCAGCGCACGATACTGCCGACGATGACCATCGGCCACGAATATGTGGGCGTCATCGAAGAAGTGGGAGACGGCGTGCATGACCTGAAGGTGGGCCAACTGGTCAGCGGCGAAGGACACATCGTGTGCGGCCGCTGCCGCAACTGCCTGGCCGGGCGGCGGCACCTGTGCCCCCACACGGTGGGCGTGGGCGTGAACCGTGACGGAGCCTTCGCCGAATACCTGTGCCTGCCGGCCACCAATGTGTGGCTGTGCGACTCGGCCATCCCCGAGGAGCTGTACAGCATCTTCGACCCCTTCGGCAATGCAGTGCACACAGCGCTGAGTTTCGACGTGCTGGGTGAGGATGTGCTGATTACAGGCGCCGGCCCCATAGGTTTGATGGCCTGCGCCGTGGCCAAGCACGCCGGCGCGCGCAACATCGTGATCACCGACGTGAACCCCTACCGGCTGGCGCTGGCCCGGCGAATGGGCGCCACCGTGGCGCTGGATGTCTCCCGCGGGTCCATCGGCGATGCCATGCGCGAGCTTGGTATGAAGGAGGGCTTCGATGTAGGCCTGGAGATGAGCGGCAATGGCCGCGCCTTCGCCGATATGATCGGCTGCATGTTCAACGGCGGCAAGATCGCGCTGTTGGGCATCCACCAGCCGGACACCCGCGTGGATTGGAACGCCATTGTGTTCAAGGGCCTGCACATCAAAGGCATCTATGGGCGGGAAATGTATGAAACATGGTACAAGATGACGACGCTGTTGCAGAGTGGACTGGACATTACGCCGGTCATCACGCACCGCTTTGCCTATACGCAGTTTGAGAAGGGTTTTCAGGCCATGATGAGCGGCGACAGCGGCAAGGTGATACTGGATTGGGAGGCTTAACCGATGAAAAGCGCCTATGAGAAGTTCGAACGCGCGCTGCAGGGCATCCGTGACGACGGTCTTTACAAAACAGAGCGGGTGCTGCAGGGCGCCCAGCAGGCGTGGATAGAGGTGGGCGGACGACGGGTGCTCAACATGTGCGCCAACAACTACTTGGGCTTGAGCAACCACCCCGAGCTCATCGCCGCCGCCAGGGAGAGCTACGACCGATGGGGCCACGGCTTGAGTTCCGTGCGATTCATCTGCGGCACCCAAGGGTTGCACAAGGAGCTGGAAGGCCGTCTTGCCGCCTTCCTGGGCATGGAGGACGCCATCCTGTATTCCTCATGCTTCGACGCCAATGGCGGCCTCTTCGAGACGCTGCTGGGCGAAGGCGACGCCGTGATCTCCGACCAGCTCAACCACGCCAGCATCATCGACGGCGTGCGCCTGTGCAAGGCCAGCCGCTACCGCTATGCCAACAACGACATGGAGGACCTGGAGCGCTGCCTGCGGGAGGCAGAGGCTTCCGGTGCGAAAATAAAGCTGATCGCCACCGACGGCGTGTTCTCCATGGATGGCTCCATCGCCAACCTGCAGGGTATCTGCGACGTGGCCGAAAGTCACGACGCGTTGGTCATGGTGGACGATTCACATGCAGTGGGCTTCATGGGCAAGCATGGCCGGGGCACGCCGGAGCACTGCGGCGTTATGGGCCGTGTGGATATCCTGACCGGCACCTTCGGCAAGGCGCTGGGCGGCGCGTCCGGCGGTTATACGGCAGCCAAGCGCCCGGTTGTGGATCTGCTGCGTCAGCGTTCCCGGCCGTACCTTTTCAGCAACACACTGGCTCCGGCCATCGCCGCCTCCACGCTCCGGGCGCTGGATTTGCTGGAGAGCTCCACGGAACTGCGGGACCGCCTGGAGAGCAACACGGCCTTCTTCCGCAACCGCATGGCGGAGCTGGGCTTCGACATCCCCGAGAGCACGCACCCCATCGCGCCGGTGATGCTGTACGACGCTCGCGTGGCCCAGGAGATGGCCGCCCGCATGCTGGACAAGGGCGTGTATGTAATCGGCTTCTTTTACCCTGTGGTGCCCCAGGGCAAAGCGCGCATCCGCACGCAGATTTCCGCCGTGCACAGCCGGGAGGATCTGGAACTGGCGGTTCACGCCTTTGACCAGTGCCGAAAGGAAATGGGGCTGTAGCTTTTACCTCAAGCATAAGAAAATGCCCCGGCCGTGTGGCCGGGGCATTTGTTCTGCCATCAGACTAAAAGCTCCGACGCCTGCTCCAGCAGCGGTATCGCCCGTTCGTCGCAGCCCTTGAGCACCGCGATCCGCTGGATGAGCTGGGCACGGACATTTGTGTCACCCAGGCGGCGCGCCTGCTCTTCGCCCATCTGCAGACCGCCGATCAAGTCCCACATCTCCCAGCATACCCGGTGGGATTGCTCAAACAATTCTGCCGCCTTGAGCATCGGTTCCGCCGCCTGCGAATACTGACCGGCCATGTGCTTGAGCCAGCCTTCGGCATAGCTGCGGCCTTCGGCCACCATCGTATGGGCATCGCTTTCGCACATGAGCCGTTCAAAGAGCATCGGCAGCGGCGCGTCGGTGGGGAATTCCGACGCCTTGCCAAGGTCGGCAGCCCAGGCGTCGAAGGCCGATAGACCGCCGGCACGGGCCCACACCTGGCGGGGGCGCAGGATGGCTGCGGCCCGCCGCAGGGCTCCGGCCACGGCTCGGCGCTGTTCCTCAGCGGTACAATCCGAGGCCTTGGGGCTCAATGCCAGCACACCGAGGGTATCATCGTGCTCGAACCAGCCGCGCCGCAGGAAATACCCTTCGTCAGTACGCTCCACAGGCCCTGCCAGTTCCGGCATATCCTGAAAGAAATTCCAGCCCATGAGCACGTCTCCGTCCTCGTCATAGCCTGTGATCAGGCAGGCCTCAGGTGGGCCGATGATGCCAAAGCCGATGGCCGGTATGCCTTGCTCCAGCGACGCGCGGATTAGCGCCAGCATGTCCTCGCGGGAACCTGTGCGCACGTCCGCTCCGGTGTGCAGATGTCCGGCGAAAGACTTCATCGAGGGTACGCCTTCCTTGAGGATCAGCTCTATGCCGCGGCCGCCTGCCGCAGCGGTGCGCCGCAGCGGTTCCGCCGTGTCCCCAGCCATGGCGAGCACGTCCACGTTGCCGCCGTCCCAATAATCCATGTTCCACATCAGGCGGAAGGCAGTGCCGCCCATGCAGTGGTAGTGGGCGTAGGGGATGTCCACACCGGCGTATTTGAGCGCGTTGGCCACGCAGGCAGGGTAGGGCGTCAGCTCCGGCGGATTGCCGAAGTAGGAAACCTTGGGGACGCCGTGCAGCACCAGGCCGCGGCTCAGCCGTTCCATTCCGGTCTTTAGAGAAGAGCACATGTCAAAATCCTCCTTGCCGATGTATAAGGGGCCGTGGATGCCAGGTACGACCAGCGGCACTTCGAAGGTGCTGTGGCTCGCCCGAAAAGCGGTGGGCGTGCAGCCAAACTGCCGCTGAAAGGCCCTGGTAAAGGTCTCGTGGCTGTCAAAGCCATAGCGCAGCGCGATGTCCACCACGCGCTTACCGCCGCAGGCCAATTCCTGCGCCGCGCGCATCAACCGCCTGGCGCGGATGTAGGCAGCCGGCGGCACGCCGATGGCCGTGCGGAACACCGCGTGGAAGTGGGATGGTGAGAAATTCACCTGGCGTGCCACCGCGTCGGCGCTGATGGGCTCGCACAGGTTGTTCTCGATGTGCGATAGCGCAGCCTTGAGCATCGTGAAATAATTCATTGGTGAAGGTTCCTTTTCAGACCGACAGCGATTGTGTGAAAAACCACCGGTTTTTCACATGTACCTCCGGAGGATGGCTACAGTATACTGGCATGGACAGACGGTTTCTTGACATTTTTTATGATATTCGCCCTTGCCGTCGGCGCATCCTCTTGGAAGCGGTGGAGGTTTGCCAACTGAACTCAATCGGGATTCCAGTTATGCTCCTTGCCGTTGCTATCAGTAAATGTATATTGACTGTAGGCCTGGATATAGGTGACCTGTTGGATGGGAGCAGGAAAAGCCTTCACGACGGTTTCAGGCATGCGCAAAAGACTCTTGCGGTCGGCGCTCAGGCAATAAACCCCGCTGCCGTTGATGCTGATGCCCACCAGTGGGCCGGGGATGTCCATCACCTTGATGTGCCGGGTAAAGTCGGCTAGGGCGCTGTTGAGGGGTTTGGGGTACACGTTGTCCTTCGTCCAGCCAACATAATAAATCATGTCGTTGAACCATATTGGGCTTTCCACATCGTGAAACTTTGCGTCCAGCTCCTTGAGGTCGCTGCCGTTCTCGTCCATGCTGTAATAGCGCACCGATTCCAGCGAAGGACCGTCACCATCGGGATAGCCGGCAAACACGATGCGATCATCACTCTTCTCAAAGAAGAAAGGCGACAGGCTGACCCACTCATGGAGCACCGTTTCCTCGCCGTCGTTGCGGGCGATGAGCTGACCGGTGGCCCGAGACCCTTGCGGTACGTCGGCGCCGCGGCGTACGAAAACCGTATCCTTGTCGTATCGGGAAGCCGTCGTCAGCACATTGTCGGCCTGAGCATACCACTCGGGAAGCGGCAGGCTTTCATAGAAGGATTCGAGATTCATCGACGCGGCATAGCGGTAGGTGTAACCGGCGTTCATGACATTGCTATGAAAGCTGTAGTTCGTCGTGACACCATCGGCTGTCGTGATGTCCATATTCAGGTTGGTTTCACCGGGAAACACGGAGTTCAACGACTTGGCATCCGGTGAGGCATTCGCTGAGGAATCCACGATATGGAGGCCTTGAAGATAGTCTATGGCAGTCGTCAACGTATCCAAGGTGTCCATGAGCTTGCATGGGTCCGGCCAATCCGGCGGCTGGCTGTCGCGGATGATCGTGATACGGATGCTGCGCACAGTCTCCGGCGTGAGATGTTCAAAGGGCTTGCTGCCGATGGCCAGTTCGTCGGGCCGGGCGGTGTACACCTGATCCGTGGAGCTGGGAGATGGCGGTATATTGGTATAAGGCTGGAAGGCCGATGTCTCGGGAACGCTGCACGCGGCCAGAGCCAGAGCCAGCGCTGCCGCCAGAAGAGGAAAGGGAAGTCGACGTTTCATCGTCGGGAACCTCCTGTCCGTATTCTCTAATATGATATAGTATAAACCAAATCTACACCATGGCAAACGTTGCTGATGCGGCCACTCCGGGAGCAAGGGGATGCAATCTTTGGATGCTTCGGTGTGCCAACCGGTTTCCTGCGGAAATATGAAGTTGGCAACAGTTTTGGGTGCAGAAATAAATTGCCATGAACGGCTGGATTCTGCTATAATATAAAATATTGCAAGGTTGTATTCTTGTCCTTTCAAACCGGCAGGAGGTTCGATGCCCGTGAATATGGATTCCATCATCACAAACTGCGAGGAGCAGGGCGTCAAGTTTGTTCATCTGCAGTTCACCGATGTGCTTGGCATGCCCAAGAACGTTTCCATCACCGTGGATCAGCTGCCTCGGGCGCTGGAACACGGCATCATGTTCGATGGCAGCTCCATAGAAGGCTTTGTCCGCATTGAGGAATCCGACATGATTCTGCGCCCCGACGCCGACACGTTTGCCGTGCTGCCTTGGCGGCAGGGCGGCGGGCGCACGGCGCGTATACTCTGCGATGTATACACGACCGACGGCAAGCCTTTTGCAGGCGACCCGCGCTATGTGCTCAAGAGAGTTCTTCAGCAGGCCGCCGATATGGGATATTCCTATAATGTGGGGCCGGAATGCGAGTTCTTCCTCTTCCAGGTAGACCCGGCAGGCAACCCGACCACGATTACCCACGATGAGGCCGGCTATTTTGACCTGGCTCCCATCGACATGGGCGAAGAAGCCCGCCGGGACATCTGCCTTTCGCTGGAGGAGATGGGGTTCGAGATTGAGGCCAGCCACCACGAGTGCGCCCAGGGCCAGCATGAGATCGATTTTAAGTACTCCGACGCGCTGCGCGCTGCCGATAACATCATTACGTTCAAAAGCGTGGTTAAAACCATCGCCAAACGCCATGGTTTGTACGCCACGTTCCTGCCCAAGCCCATTTACGGCATGGCCGGCAGCGGCATGCACGTGAACCAGTCGCTGTTCTGCGATGGGCAAAACGTCTTCTTTGATCCGGCTGATCCGCTGGGCCTGAGCAAGACTGCCCGCAACTTCATCGGCGGCCTCATGGAGCACAGCGTGGCGCTCACGGCGCTCACCAATCCGCTGGTCAACAGCTACAAGCGCTTGGTGCCCGGCTTTGAGGCTCCGGTATATGTCGCCTGGGCCACCCGTAACCGCAGCCCGTTGATCCGCATCCCAGCGGCCCGGGGCAGCGGCACTCGCATCGAGCTTCGAAACCCCGACCCCTCCTGCAACCCCTACCTGGCGCTGGCGGCCATGTTGGCCGCCGGTCTGGATGGCATCAAGCACGACATCCGCCCACCGGCCAGCGTGGAGCGCAATATCTTCGAGATGACCGCTGCCGAGCGCCAGGCGCTGGGCATCCGCGCGCTGCCGGGCAGCCTGCGTGAGGCGCTGGACGCCTTCAAGTCCGACGGCCTGCTCATCAGCGCCCTGGGCGACCACGCCACGCGGCACTTCCTGAGCGCCAAGGAGCGCGAGTGGGACGATTACCGCGCCCGCGTGCACCAATGGGAGATCGATACGTATCTGCGCGTCTACTGACCTGCGGCGTTCGCCGCACGTTTGGCTATGAGGTGATGTTTTGAAGTTTACCAAGATGCATGGCGCCGGTAACGACTATGTATATGTCAATGGCTTTGAGGAGAACCTGGACGGCGTGGACCTGTGCAAGCTGGCCATCCGCTTAAGCGACCGCCATACCGGCATTGGCGGCGACGGCCTGATTCTGGTACTGCCCTCGCAGTTGGGTGACGTGCGCATGCAGATGTTCAACGCCGACGGCTCCGAGGCGGAGATGTGCGGCAACGGCGTGCGCTGCGTGGCGAAATACGCCTACGACCACAACCTGGCCCGCAAACCTGTGATCAATGTTGAGACGCTGGGCGGCCTTAAGCGCATCGAGGTTTTCACCGGGCCTGACGGCACGATCGCCACGGCCCGGGTGGACATGGGCGTGCCCATCTTCGACCCGGCGCTGATCCCCGTGAAAGCGGAAGGGCCTGATGCCTTTGGGCTCAAGGTGGAGGCGCTGGGTGTGCAGTGGACGCTGCACTGCGTGTCCATGGGCAACCCCCACGCCATCACGCTGGTGGAAGACCCGGCTTCGCTGGACCTACCGCGCATCGGCCCGGCGCTGGAGACTCATCCGGTTTTCCCGCGCAAGGCCAACATCGAGTTCGCCCATGTGGTAGACCGGCAAAACGTCGACATGCGCGTGTGGGAGCGCGGCAGCGGCGAGACCATGGCCTGCGGCACAGGCGCTTGTGCCACCGCCGTGGCGCTGATGCGCCTGGGCCTGGTAGACGAGCGCGTGAACCTGCATCTGCGCGGCGGCACGCTGACGATCGAGTGGCCGGGGCAGCAGGGCAGCGTCTTTAAGACCGGCCCCGCTGTGGAGGTGTTCCACGGCGAAGTGGCGCTTTAAGCAGCGGAAGCAAATCTGAACCTTTCCAAACGGAGGACCGCATAGATGATTTGGGCCAACGGCAACTTTCAGCTTCTCCAGGACAACTATCTGTTCTCGACAGTGGGCCGCAAGGTCCGGGAGTATCAGGCTGCCAACCCCGACGCCGACATCGTGCGTCTGGGTATCGGCGACGTGACGCTGCCGCTGCCTCAAGCCGTCATCAAGGCGCTGCACACGGCAGTGGATGAGATGGGCGCGGCGGAGACCTTCCGCGGCTACGCTCCCGACGACGGCTATCCTTTCCTGCGCCAAGCCATCGCTGACAACGATTACCGCCCCTACGGCATCAACATCGACGCGGATGAGATCTTCATCTCTGACGGGGCCAAGAACGACACCGCCAACTTCACCGATATGCTGGACAGCGGAAACATCATCGCGATCCCCGATCCGGTGTATCCGGTGTATATGGACAGCAACATCATCGCCGGCAACGGCGGCAAGGTGCAGCCTGACGGCAAGTTCACCCGCATCCGCCTGCTGCCCTGCACGCAGGAGAGCGGCTTTCTCCCGGAATTCCCCCGCCACAAGGTAGACGTGATCTACCTTTGCTCGCCCAACAACCCCACCGGCACGGTGCTGGGCCGTGAGGAGCTGGGCCGCTGGGTGGATTATGCCCGCAAGCACGGCAGCCTGATTCTCTTCGATTCGGCCTATGAAAGCTACATCACCGAGGAAGGCCTGCCCCACAGCATCTATGAGATCCCCGGCGCCAAGGAAGTGGCCGTGGAGTTCCGCAGCTATTCCAAGACGGCGGGCTTCACCGGCGTGCGCTGCAGCTACACCGTGGTGCCCCGCGACATCAAGGCCCGCATCAAGGAGGGCGGCACCGCCAGCCTCAACAAGCTGTGGGCCCGCCGCCAGGCCACCAAGTTCAACGGCACCGCCTACATCATCCAGCGCGCCGCCGAAGCCATCTACACGCCCGAAGGTCAGCAGCAGATCAAGCAGAACATCGCCTATTACATGCGCAACGCCCACGATATCCGGGCATGCTTCGAGGGCCTGGGCCACACGGTGTTCGGCGGTGTCAACGCACCGTACATCTGGCTAAAGATTCCCGAAGGCTTCACTTCCTGGCAGTATTTCGACAATCTGCTGGAGAACTACAACATCGTAGGCACGCCGGGCTCCGGCTTTGGCTCTTGCGGTGAGGGTTATTTCCGCCTGACCGGCTTCGGCAGCCGCGAGAACACGCTCAAGGCCATCGATCGGCTCAAAAAGGGCGGCCTGTAAGGTAGGCGGTTGTCGCGCGAAAAGGGATTTCGCGCCCTACGTTGCGCCTTGCGCAACTATCGGCTTGCTGTCATATCGGCTAAAGCCGACATTGTCGCAAGCCGGGGCAATGCCAGTGAGCGCGACCAAAGGTCTCCGATCGCCCTTTGGAAACCTTCGGGGCCAAATGTTTGAATGTTTTATGCATTTATGCGATTGCGACGACAGCCCCGCTTAACTTCGTTCATTAGACGGCCGCGCCGCTGGCGTGGCCGTTTCTCTGTAGAAAGGAGTTTGCAATGCACCTACGCACGATGTCAGCCGTGCTGCTGACCTACGAGGGTCGCATTCTGCTTATGAAGCGCTCCGAGAGCCGCACCTTTGCGCCAGGCATATGGGGACCGGTGGGCGGCCATGTGGAGCCTGAGGAAATCAACGATCCGCAGACGGCGTGCCTGCGGGAGATGGAAGAAGAAACGGGCCTGGAACCCCAGGATGTCGAGGGCCTGCGCCTGCGCTATGTGCTGCTGCGCCGCGAGGCCGGCGAACTGCGGGTGCACTACTTCTTCGCTGGCAGCGCTCGCACCGCCGCCGTGCGTGACTTGACCGACGAGGGCGAACTGCACTGGCTGGAGCCTTCGTCGCTGGACATCCTGCCCATGAGCTACACCTTCCGCGCCGTGCTGCGCCACTGGCTGGCCGCACCTGCTGATGGCGAACCCTATGCGGCAGTGACGACCGGGCAGGGGAGTGAGCCCAATGTCGTATTCCTGCCTTTGACTGACTGGCGGGGCATGGAGAGCCTTCGGTTGCGAGAGTGATTGCAGAAACGCAGGGTGTTGGTATTATCTTATTGTCATATTCTGTCACATGGAAAAGGCGAATATTTGTTTGCTTTTTATCTATTTTCCCTATTGCCAACTGCCAGAAGTTCTGGTATCATGTTCCTTGCTTGCCGGAAGGCAGGTGAATTTGGGAAAGGAGGCCGCGAAATGTTTAAACAAGGCAACCCCGCTTCGTTCGTTCTAACCAGCCTGGCAGGGGATAGCCATGCCCATTTCCGGCCCCGGAGTTTGCGCTGATATAGCGCATACCCGCGGGCGGAGCACCCGCGGACCGAAATGTAATTTCTTGCCGCGGGATACCGCGGCTTTTTTCATCGCTTATGCGGCGACGAAGGCCGCATTCTGGAGGGATACCCAATGAACAAGGTAAGACTCAACCGGCTGTGGGAGTTCAGCAAAGGCTTCCGCACTGCCTATCTGCTATCCCTGATCGGCGTGGTGGCCGACGTGTTCCTGAACTATCTGTGGCCACTGGTCCTGGGCTGGACGGTGGACGGTGTGTTCCTGGGCAATGAGAACAATGTACCGCTCTTTGCGCGCAATCTGGTGAATGGCATTGGCGGCTTCCAGTCGCTGGGCCAGCGGCTGTATATTCTGACAGCCCTCATCGTGGGCATCATGATCGTGCGCGGGCTGTTCATGTATTCCAGGGCACGTTTTGGCAGCAAGGCTTCCGAGGGCATCGCCCGGGGTGTTCGCAACCGGCTGTATGATCATCTGCAGAAGCTGCCTTATGATTATCACGTGAAGGCCGAAACCGGTGACCTGATCCAGCGCTGCACGACCGATGTGGACACCACGCGCATGTTCATACAGAACCAGCTGCCGGAAATGTTCCGCGCCGTGATCGTGTTATGCAGCACGCTGCCGGTTCTCTTAAGCCTGAACGTGCAGCTGACACTGATCTCCATGGGTATGATTCCAGTGATCGTGCTGTTCTCCGTGCTATACTTCCGCAAGATACAGGGCCAGTTCACCATCGTAGAGACCGCCGACGGCGCCATGTCAACGACGCTGCAGGAAAACCTGTCCGGCGTGCGCGTGGTGCGCGCCTTTGGCCGCGAGCGCTTCGAAACGGACAAGTATGCCGAGCGCATTGCCACGCTGCGCGACCGTGTGCGCCGGCTGGTCGATATGTTCTCAGTGTTCTGGAGCTCCATGGATTTCCTGACCATCCTGCAGCAGGTTGTCGTGCTGTATTTCGGCGCTTTGTTCGCTATCCGCGGTGAGATCTCGGTAGGCTCCTTCATCGTGTTTGTGAGCTATGTGAGCATGTTCCTGTGGCCCTTCCGCAACCTGGGCCGGCAGCTATCCGACGCCGGGCGCATGCTGATCGCCGTAGGCCGCCTCAACGACATCCTGGTGGCCAAGGCCGAGGAGCCAAACGCTTCGGAAGTAAAGCCCGGCTTGCGCGGAGACATCGTGTTCCGCGATGTGACTTTCGGCTATGAGGACGGCAAGCCCGTGCTGCACGGCCTGAGCTTCACCGCCAAGGCAGGGGAGACCGTGGCGCTGCTAGGCGCCACCGGCAGCGGCAAAAGCTCGCTGATGCACCTGCTCCAGCGGCTGTATGATTACCAGCAGGGCTCGGTGACCATCGGTGGCGTGGAGCTTAACACCATCGATAAGGCCCATCTGCGCACCCATGTCGGCATCGTGCTGCAGGAGCCCTTCTTGTACGGCAAGAACGTCAAGGAGAACATCGGCATCATCTACGAGCATCCCGATGATGAAGCCGTTCGCGACGCGGCCAAGGTGGCGGCCGTGCACGATGTCATCGAGAGCTTCGACAAAGGCTATGAGACCGTGGTAGGCGAGCGAGGCGTGACGCTGTCCGGCGGGCAAAAGCAGCGCGTGGCCATCGCGCGCACGCTGATGAAGGACAACGACATCCTGATTTTCGACGATTCCCTGTCCGCCGTGGACACCGAGACCGACGCCGCCATCCGCACGGCGCTCAAAGCCCGGCGTGCCGGCATCACGACCTTCATCATCAGCCACCGTGTCAGTACGCTGAGCGAAGCGGACAGAATCCTCGTGCTCGAGGAGGGGCACATCACCCAGAACGGCACCCACGAGGAGCTGCTGGCTCAGGACGGCCTGTACCGGCGCATCTGGACGATACAGAGCGCGCTGGAGGAGGAAATGCAGGAGGACTTGGCCCAGGCCGTGGAGCCTGTCGCAGAGGAGTTGATCGTATGAGTGCAATACTCGAAGAAGAATATCAAGATAAAAAAGTCGACTTAAAAATGTGGCGAAAGCTGTTGCACTTCGCCAAACCCTACCGCTGGCTCATCGTGGCCATCATTGCCTGCATGGTAAGCAACGGCGTGCTGGACATGATGTTCTCCAAGATGCAGCAGTGGGTCATCGATAATCACGTGACCAAGGGCGTGTGGGAAGGCATCGGCAAGTATATCGCCTTGAGCGCCGTGATGCTGGTGGGCCAGTGCCTTCTGATCTTCACGTTTATCCGCCTGGCCGGCCGCGTGGAGAGCGGCGTGACCCATGACATCCGCCGCGAAGGCTTCCGCAAGCTGCAGGAGCTTAGCTTCAGCTACTATGACAAAACACCCGTGGGCTACATGATGGCACGCATGACCAGCGACGCCAACCGCCTGGGCGAGACCATTGCCTGGACGCTGGTGGATCAGACATGGGGATTCTCCTTCATGTTGGTGGCGCTTATGATGATGTTCGTGATGAACTGGCAGCTGGCGCTGATCGTGCTGGCCTCTGTGCCCATCATCATCGCCATCAGTTTGTTCTTCCAGCGGCGCATACTCAAGGCCCACCGCGAGGTTCGCCAGACCAACAGCCGCATCACCGGCGCCTTCAATGAGGGCATCACCGGCGCGCGTACGACCAAGACACTGGTGCGCGAGGAGCTCAACTTCAAGGAGTTCTCGGCGCTCACCGGCAAGATGCGCTCCAGCGCCATCCGCGCCATCATGATGTCCTCGGTGTTTACGCCGGTCGTCATGACCGTGGGCGCCATGTCAACGGGCTTCGTTGTGTGGGCCGGCGGCTGGAACGTCGTTATCGGCGGTCTGTCGCTGGGTGAGCTTACGTTCTTTCTGACACTGACGGCATGGTTCTTCGAGCCCATCCGTGCGGCTACGAGCATCTTTGCCGAGTTGCAGGGTTCCCAAGCCGCGGTGGAGCGCGTGCTCACGCTGATGGCCCAGGAGCCTGAGATCACCGACCGCGCCGACATCACCGCCAAATACGGCGACGCCTTCACCCCCTGCCGGGAGAACTGGCCGGCCATCCACGGTCACGTGGAGTTCCGCGATGTCAGCTTCACTTACAAGGGCGGGCAAAAGGTGCTGGACAGCTTTAGCCTGAACGTGCGCGCCGGCGAGAAGATCGCCCTGGTAGGAGAAACTGGCAGCGGCAAGAGCACCATCGTGAACCTGATCTGCCGCTTCTACGAACCCACCGAGGGTTCTATCCTGATCGACGGCGTGGACTACCGCGAGCGCTCGCAGTTGTGGCTGCACAGCAACCTGGGCTATGTGCTGCAAGCACCTCACCTGTTCAGCGGCACCATCCGCGAGAACATCCGTTATGGCATGCTGGAGGCCACCGACGAGCAGGTTGAGGAAGCCGCCCGCGTCGTGGACGCTCACGACTTCATCATGCGCCTGGAGAAGGGGTACGACACCGAGGTAGGCGAGGGCGGCGGCCGCCTGTCCACCGGCGAAAAGCAACTGATCTCCTTTGCCCGCGCCATCATCGCCCGGCCGGCGCTGTTCGTGCTGGACGAGGCCACCAGCTCCATCGATACCGAGACCGAGCGCAAGATACAATACGCCATCGACCGCTTGCTGCACGGCCGCACGAGCTTCATCATCGCCCACCGGCTTTCCACGATCCGCACCGCCGACCGCATCCTGGTCATCAAGCATGGCAAGGTGGCCGAGGAAGGCAACCACCGCCAGCTCATGGCCAAACGCGGATACTACTACGACCTCTACACGAACCAGTTCAAGGAAGAGGCGGAAAACAAGCTGCTGGGTATTGAGAACAAGGCGGAGGAAGAGACAGCCACGGCGTAAACGCACCGGTATGCTAACCATCCAAACAGGATCAAGCATCATTGTGTCGCCCGACGGTATACACCGCCGGGTGACCTTTTGTTATTACATACTTACTTCTCTATGCCGTTTCCGTGTGCTATCATAGAGATATATAAAGAGAGGAGAAGCCGATGCAGAGCATACAACAACTTTTGGGTAAAACGATTGACTGCGCCTGCGAGCGTAAACATACCATTCGCACAGAGCACATCGCCATCGGCGAGGGCACGCTGTGCTGCCTGGCCGGCATGCTGCGGGAGCTGGGCGCCCGCAGTGGCGCGCTGATCGTGGCCGACGAAAACACGTGGGCCGCCGCCGGCCCGGCGGTGGAAGAGCAGCTGCGCCGGGCCTGTGTGCCGGCCCGGCGTCTGGTGTTCCCGGCGGGTGATCTGCACACCGACGAGCATGCCGTGGGCAGTGTGCTCATGGAGATCTGCGACGAAACGGAGCTGCTGGTGGCCGTGGGCAGCGGCACCATCAACGACTTGTGCCGCTTTGTGGCCAAGCGCACAGGTTTGTGCTACCTGGTCGTGGGCACCGCGCCGTCCGTGGATGGCTATGCCTCCGACGTCACTCCGGTGGTACGCGGCGGTATCAAACAGACCTTCAAGGGCGTGGCGCCTTGGGCCGTCATCGGAGACACGGCGGTGCTGCAAACGGCGCCCGGCAACATGGTGGCGGCGGGCTTTGGCGATGTGTTTGGCAAGGTGACAGCGCGGCTGGACTGGATGCTGGCCCACGAGTTGTTGGGAGAGTTCCGCTGCGACTATATCGCCCAAACGATGGACGAAGCGGTGCAGACCACCCTGAGCGCCGCGCCGGCCTTAAGCGGAGGGGGAGCACGGGCCGTGGAGGAACTGATGCACGGCTTGGTTTTGAGCGGCATCGCCATGCAGATGCTGGGTGATTCCCGCCCGGCCAGCGGCGCGGAGCACCATGTGAGCCACTTTTTAGAGATGCGCGACCTGGCCCGGGGGCGGCATGGCACGCTGCATGGAGACAAAGTCGGCGTGGCGACGCTGATGGTCATGCGGATGTATGAGAAGTTCTTTGAGCCGGAGCAGCCTATTTTCCTGACACCCATGGGCAGCGATGCCTGGCGGCAGGGATTGCTGGAGGCCTTCGGCCCGCTGGGCGAGCAGGTGCTCTCCGAGAGCAATCCCGCTCATCTGGATGCCGCTCTGCGCGCGAGGATTCATCATAATATCACTGAGTGCTGGGATATGTTCCGCGCCGAGGCGGCCAAACTGCCCGCGTTGAGGCTGGCGGGCGAGCGCGACCTGCGCGCCAGCGGCGGACCGGTGCGCCCGGCACAGCTGGGCTATGACCGCGCCGATGTCGTGGATGCTCTGAATTGGGCGATGGAAGTGCGCGACAAGTTCACGATACTGCGGCTGGCCTGGCATTGTGGGCGGTTGGCAACTCTTGCGGAGGAAGTGGCCGATGAGTTTTGCCAATAGTTCTGAGGCTCTCTCTCGTATACAGCAAGTGCGATGCTTCGTGCTGGATATGGACGGCACCTTCTATCTGGGCTCCCGGCTGCTGGAGGGCTCGCTGGAGTTCCACCGGGCGGCGCTGGCCAGCGGGCGGCGGGTGCTGTTCCTAACCAACAACTCCAGCCGTGACGGCGCCCATTATGTGGAAAAGCTGGCCTCCATGGGCTGTTACGTGGAGGAGAGCGATGTGTACACCAGCGGCATGGCCACCTGCGCCTGGCTCAAGGAGCGCTTCCCTGGCCACAAAGTGTTTCTGCTGGGAAACCGCTGGCTCAAAAGTGAGTTCCGGCGCTTTGGCGTGGCGCTCAGCCATGACGACGCCGACATCGTTGTTGTGGGATATGACACGACGCTGGATTACCGCAAGCTGTGCGCCGTGTGCGACCGCGTGCGGGCCGGCCTGCCCTACATCGCCACACATCTGGATTTTAACTGCCCCACCGAGAGTGGCCCGGTGCCGGACATCGGTGCGATCCTGGCTTTCATCGAGGCATCCACGGGCCGCAAACCGGATTGCGTTATCGGCAAACCCAACGCCGGCATCGTCAAGGGCATGCTGGGGCTCACTGGCCTGGCGCCTGAGCAGATGGCCATCTGCGGCGATCGGCTGTATACCGACATCGCCACTGGCGTACGGGCCGGCCTGCTGTCGGTATGCGTGCTCACCGGAGAGGCCACCGAACAGGACATCGAGCGCAGCGATATACAGCCCGACCTCGTATTTCCCCGGTTGGCGGATATGATACCTTACTTATAAAAAGGAGAATGGCCATGGACTTCAACACTTGGAGAGCCTTTCCGGAGAAGAACCCCATCCGGCTGTGGGAGCAAACACCGGGCTTTGACCCGTCGGTGGATCAGGACGAGCCCACGATAACGCCCTATTTGCTGGAGGGCCCCGGCAGGGGCTGCGTCATCGTGTTCCCCGGCGGCGGCTATTGGCTGAAGGCCGGCCACGAGGCAGAACCTATCGCCCAGGCGATCAACGCGCTGCAATGTTCCGCCTTCGTGCTGGATTACCGCGTGCAACCCTATCATGACCCGTACCCGCTGATGGACGCCCAGCGCGCTGTGCGCTTCGTGCGCGCCCACGCGCAGGAGTACGGCATCAATCCCGACCGCATCGCGGTGCTGGGCTTTTCTGCCGGCGGCCATCTGGCGGCGTGCTCAGGCGTGTTCTGGGATGAGGGCAACCCCGATGCCGCCGACCCGGTGGAGCGCGTGAGCTGCCGGCCCGACGCCATGGCGCTGTGCTATCCCGTGGTGGACCTGACCGGCGACGTGCGCGACACGGGCAGTGCCCGCAACCTGCTGGGTGATCGCTCGGAAGACGAGGTGGCCCGGGCGGCGCGCTCTCCCCAACTGCACGTGACCGAACGCACGCCGCCGGCCTTCCTGTGGCACACCGCCGACGACGAGGGCGTGAGTTGCCGCAACAGCGAGATGATGTTCCGCGCGTTGCGAAATCACGGCGTCACCGCCGAGATGCACATCTTCGCCCATGGCGTGCATGGCCTGGGCCTGGCTCCCATGAACGAACACGTGGGCAGTTGGATGCGTCTGTTGGGCGGCTTTTTGATCGAACAGGGGTTCTGACGCCGGGCTTCCGGCGGGAAGGAGCGTTGCGATGGATCAGCTTTCTGGAGACTTGCGGACACTGCTGCTGAGCAGCGGCGCTTCCCTGGTTGGTTTTGGAGATTTAAGCGCGGTGGGTGAGGGCGCCTTGGGATATCCCGTGGGCATCAGCATTGCCGTGGCGATGGATTCCGACGTTCTCGCGAGCATCTCACCGGGCCCCAGCCCCGCCTATATGGCGGCCTATCACACCCTCAACAGCCGGCTGGACGCGCTGGACGAACTGGCAGCCGCGTTTCTGCGGGAGCGGGGCTTCCGTGCCCACGCCCAAACGCTGGCCAACGTGACGACCGGCCCCGACCGGCGCTCGGCGCTGCCCCATAAGACCGTGGCCACACGAGCCGGCCTGGGGTGGATCGGCAAGACCGCACTGTTGGTCACCGAACCCTACGGCCCGGCGGTGCGCATCTCCTCGGTGCTCACCGACGCGCCGCTGGAGGTGGCGCAGCCGCTGAACGAAGCACAGTGCGGAAGCTGCCGCGCCTGCGTGGACGCGTGCCCCGCCGGCGCCGCCAACGGCGAGAGTTGGGCACTGGGTGTGGATCGGAACCGCTTCTTTGACGCTGGGCGCTGCTCGGCGATGATCAGCCGGCGCGGGGAAGGATTCCCTTCCCGCAACGGCGCATGCGGCCTGTGCGTGCACGCGTGCCCTTATGCCCAGAGCTATATAAATCTTTCTCATTTATAACGTCCAGTGGAGATTTCGCGCCTGCGAGGCGCAACCAAAGGGCTTTCCGATCGCCCTTTGGAAACCTTCGGCCCCATATAATAAATGACGCTTGAATGCCATGAGGAAGGGGAGTCTGACCAGTGGAGCAAAAGACTTTTGCAATACGTATCGACGACCTCACGATTGATTGTGCCGACGCTCAAAAGCTGTCCGCCTTCTATGCCGATCTGCTGGGCTGGCAGGCGATCAAGCTCGCTGAAAGCCTTTTCGAGGTGCGCGCCGCGGGCTTCCCGATGCGCTTCCTCATAGAGCAGGAGAGCGATTATGTGCCGCCGGTGTGGCCCGAAGCCCCCGGCGAACAGCAGAAGCAAATGCATCTGGACTTCACCGTGAGCGACTTGAGCGCCGCCGTGGCCCGGGCCAAGGCATTGGGCGCGGTGGAGACGGCAGCGCAGTTCAACCCCAAACAGTGGATCACGATGCTGGACCCGGCAGGTCATCCGTTTTGCCTGTGTTTACCGGAACAAAGCTAAAATCGCAGAAAAAAGGAGCGCCTGATGCAGACGCTCCTTTTTGCTTCCATCGATAGTCCTACAGGTATTTGACCAATTCCTCCAACTCCTGGCGGGGCCGGGCTTCAGGCTCCTCGGCGGGGTAGCCCAGCGGCGCCAGCGCGATGGGCTCCCAGCCCGACTCCAGTTGGAACACCGTCTTTGCCGCTGCCGTGTCAAACGCGCCGATCCAACAGCTGCCCAACCCCAGCGCCGCGGCTGCCAATATGATATGGTCTGCCACGATGCTAGCGTCCACATCGGCGTAACTCTTGCCGTCGCGTCTCCTCCAGGCTTTGTCGGGCAGTGCGCTCACGCACAGCACCAGCGGCGCCTGGGCCAGCCACAGCCCTCGGTATACCTTGCCCAGGTCCTCCTGGCGGCCTTGCGTGGGCAGCACGGTGATGCGCCACGGCTGCAGATTGCAGGCCGTGGGGGCCACCTGCGCGGCGCGCAGCACGCGGTCCAGCTTCTCCTTTTCCACGGCATCGCTCTTATAAGCGCGCACGCTGCGCCGGGATTCCAACACGTCGAAGAATTCCATGTGATGCCTCCCGTCAGAAGTAATCGGCCAGATACAGCGCCTTTTTGCGGAACAGAGCATCCAGCTCGGCGGCTTTGGCGGTCACGGTCACATCCGGACGCATAGCGATGTCCTCGAAGGGCAGATAGCCCACGACCAGCTGCGCCAACGCCTGTATTGAGCATTCCATGTCGGCTGCGGCACTGCGGGTTTTCTTCACGGCGCCGTCGCCGTTCTCCCAATCCACCTTGTAGACGCCTGTGTTCTTGGGGAAGAAAGCATCGTGTACGGCGATGCGTACGCTGCCCTGCCCGGCGGGTTTGCGCAGGCGCTTGAGCGCCTCGGCTGCGTTCACCACGCGGTTCATGCCGCTGTAGCGCGTGGCGGTCTCCACATCCCAGGCTTCCTCCCAGAACATCTCCGGCGCGAAGCTGCTGGGCACGGTCCACACAAGCTTTTTTACATTGCCGCCGAAGCGCCCCAGGAAGCCCATCAGACCGCGCAAAGCGGTCTTGTCCAGCCAGGCGGCCTCCTTTACGGTCAGCTCCGAGCTGTTCCAGTTGTCCTTGGCGTTCAGGATGGCATAGGCGCAGGGCCGGTCGGTCTCGTCGCGCCACAGGAATGTGTAGGTACGGTCCTTGGCCGGGTCATGCTCCAGAATGCGCTCCCACAACCAGCCGGCGCGGTCGATGGCCTGGTTGTGCCGGGCGGCGAAGGCGTTGTAGATCTCCACGATTGAGCTGGGGTCGGTGCCGTCTTCACCGGGCAGGAACTGCTCGGCGCGGCCTGGCAGCCCGTGGGCCAGCAGCGGGGCCGCCGGCGCCGTGATGGTACGCTGTGTCAGCGTGGCCTCGTAGCCAAACTTGCGGTAATAAACGTGGGAGAAGGGCTGCAGGTAGGAGAAGACGTCACCGCGATCGTACATCTCCTGCATGATGGATTCGAAGATGCGCCGCACATTGCCGCCTCGGCGCTCCTCCACGCGGCTGGCCACGCCGCCGATGCCGCCCATGCCCACGCTCTGGCCGTCAAACCACACGTCGAAAGGGATCAATTCCAGGCCGGCCAGCATGTGCCCGGCGTCATCAAAAGCGGCGCGGCCGGTGCGCCAGTTGCGGTCGTCCTTTTCCAGCTTTTCGGCCAGCTCCTTGCGGTCATAGGCGAAGAAAAAGCTGCGGGCCTGCAATTCTGTGAGCAGCGGCTTTTCTTCCTTGCGAATGGCTCTGACTTCCATAATATGGTTCCTTTCCGCAGTTTTATGATTTCTATTATAATGAGGGGGTGCTATAATAACAACACGTTTCCAGCCCTCGCGGCCAGCTGAGGTACGCAACATCAGCCGCGCGCTGGGGCGGGGGAGTATATGGAACTACAGAAATACTATATGTCGGATTGGGTGGGTTTCTTGGGTCGGGCTGCCGATATGTGATCTCGCTGGCAGCAGCCCGGCTGCTGGGTACTCAAATGCCCTATGGCACACTGATCGTAAACGTGTTCGGCGGCTTTTTTATCGGCCTGCTCATGGAGTTGAGCCTGGCCACCGATCTCATCCCGCCGAACTTTCGGCTTTTTCTGGTGACCGGCGTTCTGGGCGGGCTTACGACCTTTTCCACCTTTGGCTATGAGACGATGAGCCTGTTCAGCGATCGCAGCTACTGGCATGCGCTACTGAACATCGGGTTGAACTTGTTCCTGAGCCTGGGCGGCGTTGTTTTGGGCCGGCTGCTCGTCAACTCTGTCTTATAAGACTATAGCCTATAAAGCCGAAGGTGTTTCTCTTCTTATACCTGGAATAAAGACCAGCGCGCATACGGCCGCCAGCGCCGCAATGCCGGCGTTGATCCAGAATGCCGCCGTCTGCCCCAGGGCGCTGATGAGCGCACCGGTGAGCCACGGCCCGCCGAAGATGCCCAGCCCATACACCGCCTGATAGAAGCCCATGGCCGTAGCCCGGCGCTGGTCCGCCATGCGCGACAATCCCAGCGCCATCAGCAGCGGGAAGATCATCGAGTTGCCCCAGCCGGTCAGCAATTGGCTCACATACAGCAGCGCCAATGACGACGGCAGAGCCGCCAACACACAGCTGATGGCCTGCAGGGTGAATCCCGCCGTCACCACGACGCGCACGCCGAAGCGAGGGGCCAGCTTGCCGCTGGCCACCGGAGCGAAGAGGATGCTGGGCAAGGTCAGGAAGACCGTGAGCAGGCTCTTTTGAAAAGCCGTGGCGTGGAAGGCTGCGGCTGCGATATTTGTGAACACAAACCCCTTGCCAAATACGACTGCCTGTGTGAAGATGGCCAGCACCGAGGCAACCAGCAGCGTGCGCTCGCTCAGCGCGCCGGCCAGCTCTTTAAGCTTGACGCTCTCGCGCCCGGTGCGGCTCTCCTGAGAGAAGCCGGCCAGTGCCAGCGCCACGGCGCCCAATGCCGCCGCCACCAGGAAGCTGGCACGGTCGCCGCTCAGGGTGCCCACCAGGCCGCCGGCCAGCATGGCCGTCAGCTGCCCGGAAGCGGTGGAGGCTTCCATATATCCCAGCGCGCGTGTCGTGTGTTCGCGCTCAAAAGAGCTTGTGATCAATATACTAAGCGGCACATAGGCGCAGGCTGCCAGCCCCGCCATGGCGCGGCCCAGGAATAGTGTGTTGGCGCTGGAGAAGAAGAAAAGCACCAGGGCGCTGGCGATGCCCACGGCAATGCCACCCAGCACAAAGGGCTTGCGCCTGCGCGCGCGATCGCTCCACATGCCCAGCGGCAGGCGGAACAACAGCTGCGTGATGCCATAAGAACCGGTGATCAACCCCACGGTGGCTGCCAGCCGGGCAGCGGGTATCGCCGGTGTGATGGCGTTTTGTACATAGGTTGGGAAGATGGGCACATAGGTGTACAGCGTCATCCAGTAGAAAGCATTGACAAAATACATCAGCAGCCAGGGGCGCTTTATTTTCATGATTCCTCCGGGCGCATATATGGAGTAACAGACGTAGTTGTATCACAGCACCGTAAGGAAAGCAAGGTTATATGGCGCATCTTGTCACACCGCACGCAAAGGCAGGCTTGGAACATACTCAGATGCTACTTCTTCTGAGCGCGAAAGGTGGAGGGGGACATGCCGTGCACTTCCCGGAAGGCACGGTTGAAGTGGAACTGATTGGTGTAACCCAGCCGCTGGGCGATTTCTTTGATCGAGTAGGGCTTCTCCAGCAGATATTTTTCCGAGTAGACGATTCGAAGATTGTTCAGATACTGCTTGGGCGACATGCCGGTTTGCTGGTGAAACACATCCCGAAAGCGGCGCTCGCTCAGGTCGGCAATGCGCGCAAGACTTGCGACACTCAGGTTCTCGTTCAGATGCTCGAGCATATAAGCCTTCATACGCTCAACGCGCTCCCAATGCATCATGTTGTGACCGCCGTTCTGTATGGATTGCAACCAAAGGTGTAAAAGCATTGACAGGATGGCGGAGGCCGCGCTGCGGGCGCCGGTATCACCGCTGACCAGCAGAGAGGCGCACTCCTGGCACAGGGTCTCTTCGTTATGGCGCTTTTCACAGGGCAGAACGGTGTCAAAGGGCAAGTGGCCGGTATTGCCGCACAGGAACTCGAAGCAAAGCAGCTGCCAGCCTTCACCCTTCAGACAAAGGCTTTGTGTGTTGCTCCTGTGCAGCAGCAGCAGGGAGTCTGACGGCATCTCATAGCAGTTTTGTTCCATGGACACGATGCCTGAGCCGTCGATGCTTCGCAAGGCGACAACCATCTCGCGCCATTCACTGTCATTCTGCATAAAGATCTCGCCGTTCAGTTTCAAACAAGAAACCCGTCTCAGTGCCAGCGAGAGGGAGGGGCTTGGTGAACTCGATGCATAAAAACCGCTTTTCATATAGACATTTTAGCGCAAAAATGCCGATATGTATATAAATGTTTCCCAAAATGATATATCAATCTTTGATAGCACAAGGTATTATAGTTTCGTGGAGACCACAATATGCTTATCTGCAACCGATGTCATTTGGGCAATTTGTCAATATGTTGACTAATATATGGCTATGACGCATATGGATGTGCGTAAGCAAATAAAGGAGGAGAAAGATGAAACACAAGATCATGCCACTGCTCCTGGCGCTAGCGATGGTTGCAGCCATGCTCGCAGGCTGTGGCGGTTCCCCGGCGGCCGGCAGTTCCACTGCCCCCGCGGCAGACAATGCGACCGTGCAGCCCTCTGCTTCCGCCGGCGAACCGGTGCAGGGTGGCGACAACAACAACGGCCGCCCCTACAACATCACCCCCGTCAAGAATGACACCCGCGCTGACAAGTACCTGAACAACATCAACGGCACGAAGCTGCCCGTGACCGACAAGCCTGTCACGATCACGATCTGGCGCGGCTTCTCTTCCACGGTCATGAAGGGCCTCGACGAGTGCGAAGTCTTCAAGGAAATGGAAAAGCGCACCGGTGTACATGTTGAGTTCCTCTATCCTACCGTTGGTCAGGAGAAGGATAACTTCAACCTGCGCGTCACGTCCAACGATCTGCCCCACATCTTCTCCACGCCCCCGGATTATCAGGGCGGCTATCAGAAGGCCGTATCCGACGGCGTCTATCTGGATCTGACGCCCTACTATGATAAGGGCCTCATGCCCAACATCAAGTTCCTGCGCGAGAACAACAAGGACATCAACCGCGATTTCGTGGACGACAGCGGCAAGATGAGCTTCTTCCCGATGATCGACATCGTGCCGACCGACCCCTGGAGCGGCCTGTGGGTGCGCCAGGACTGGCTGGACGAGCTGGGTCTGCAGCAGCCCAAGACCATCGAAGATTGGGACAAGATGCTGCGCGCCATGAAGGCTGCCAAGAACATCGCTCCTCTGGGCATGAACATCACCCAGTGGTATGGCGTGGCCACCAACTACATGTTCGCCGGTTCCTATGAAGTGGGATACGAGTGGATCAACAAGGAAGGCACCGCTCTCTATGGCCCCATCCAGCCTGGTTACAAGAGCTGGCTGACCAAGATGAACGAGTGGTACAAAGACGGCCTGCTGGATCCCGACTTCGCCACCCGCGACAATGATTCCTACTTTGCCAACGTTGCCAACAGCCAGTACGGCGCTTTCGGTCTGGCCTATGGTGAGCTGGGCCAGGCCCTCAAGACCGGCCAGAGCCAGAACGCTAAGTTCTCCCTGAAGCCCGTTCTGCAGCCGACCAGCTACGACGGTCAGGTGATCCACCTGCATCAGGACAACTCCACCGTCCGCGGCGATCGTGAGTTCTTCACCGTTAAGCTCAAGGATGACGGTTTGGACGAAGTTGCTGCCAAGTGGAAGGATTACTGGTACAGCCAGGACGGCGGTGACCTGTGCTCCTACGGCCCTGAAGGCGTTTCTTACAAGTGGAAGGAAGACGGCGAGTACGAGTGGATCTATCCCAAGCTGAAGAACGACGAAGGCCTGGATTTCTGGACGCTGTATCCGCTGTTCAAGCTGCACAACTGGGGCTATCTGCGCAACAGCGCCGCCTATGAGATGCAGCCCGAAGTGTTCGAGTGCATCCAGCTGTGGGACACCCAGGATTCCAGCTGGCTCGTGCCCGACAACATCAGCCAGACGCCTGAAGAGAGCACCGAGCTCGCTTCCATCATGACCGACATCAACACCTACCGTGACGAGATGACGCTGAAGTTCATCATGGGCCAGGAGCCCCTGAGTGGCTTCGACGCCTTCGTGGAAAAGGTCAAGTCCATGAACATTGATCGCGCTGCGGAAATCAAGACCGCCGCCATCACGCGCTACGGCCAGCGCAAGTAAAGCACTGAACGAGTCGCCGCGGGCAGGCTCAGCCTAGCCCGCGGCGGCGCATATCATCAGTCTGGAGGAACCCACCATGTCGGTGCAGCAACTTCCTTCTTCTCTGCCCAAAGCGGGCAAGTTTGCGTCTTGGCGCGCAGTCGTGGCCAGAGACTTTCAAAAGCATTGGCCGTTGTATTTGCTGATCCTGCCAACCATCGCCTTTTACCTGCTGTGGTGCTATGGCCCGCTGTATGGTATCGTCATGGCGTTCAACAATTTTTCTCCGCGCAAGGGTATTCTAGGCAGTGAGTTCGTTGGTCTAAAATGGTATGTTGAATTCTTCCGCAGCCCATACGCCTTCCGGGTGATCCGCAACACGGTGCTGATCAACTTCTGGAATCTGGTGTGGGGCTTTCCGCTGCCCATCATACTGGCGCTGCTGCTCAACGAGCTGCGTAACCAGGCCTTCAAGCGCGTGGTGCAGACCATCACGTACATGCCATATTTCATTTCCATCGTCATTATCTGCGGTATGTTGAGGGACTTTACCGCCTCCGACGGCGTCTTTGGCACAATCACAAAGATGCTCGGCGGCACACCGGTCAATCTGCTGGGCAACCCGGCCTATTTCCGCACGATCTATGTAGGCTCCGAGCTCTGGCAGCGCATCGGGTGGGACAGCATCATTTTCCTTTCGGCGCTGTCGGCCATCAACCCGGAGCTGTACGAAGCTGCAACGATAGACGGCGCCGGCCGCCTGCGCCAAGTGTTCCACGTGACGCTGCCGGGCATCATGACGACCATTGCCATCCTGCTGGTGCTGCGCATCGGCTCATTGATGAGCCTGGGATTTGAGAAGATCATCCTCCTCTATGGCGGCCTGACCTATGAAACAGCCGATGTTATCTCCAGTTATGTTTATCGTAAGGGCATTGTCGAAGCCAACTTCAGCTTTGCCACGGCAGTTGGCCTGTTCAACTCGGTTATCAACTTCGCGCTGGTCATCTTTGCCAACAAGATGAGCAGCAGGCTGTCAGAAACCAGCTTGTGGTAGGAGGTCGACGATGCATCAACGGACATTGAGTGAGAAAATTTTCAACGTATTCAACTATGCCATACTGATCGTGCTATGCATTGTGACGATCTATCCGCTGTGGCATGTGGCCATGGCTTCCATCAGCGATCCGCTGGCTGTGTATGCCAAGCGTGGTTTCTATTTCATACCGGCGATGCCCTACAATTTTCTGGGCTACAAGCTGGTCATGGAGAACCCCAACATCTCCTCAGGTTTTCTCAATACGCTGTTCTATGTCGTCGTAGGTACGGCCATCAGCATGTTCCTGACCATCACCGGCGCTTACGTGCTCAGCCGCAAGGGCGTCTATTGGAACAAGCACATCATGAGGGGCATCATCTTCACGATGTACTTCCAGGGCGGCCTGATCCCGTTCTATTTGCTGCTGATGAACCTGGGCATGCGCGACAGCCGCTGGGCCATCATATTGCCCATCGCGGTCAACACGTTCAACCTGATCATCATGCGTACGGCCTTTGACGGCGTATCCGACAGCATGGTGGAATCGGCCAAGCTGGACGGCGCTACCGACTGGTTGATTATCTGGCGAATCATGGTGCCACTGGCGCAAGCCACGGTGGCAGTTATCGCGTTGTTCTACGGTGTACGCATGTGGAACGAGTGGTTTAATCCCGCTCTCTTCCTGAGCACCAAGAGCAAGTTCCCGCTGCAGCTGATTCTGCGCGAGATTCTCATCAACAACGATACCTCCGGAATGCGGCCCATGGGCGTCATCGGCCAGTCGCAGCAGGAGAGCTACCGCCTGCTGGTCAAGTACTGCACGATCATCGTGGGCACGATACCGATCCTGATCGTCTATCCGTTCCTGCAACGCTATTTCGTGAAGGGTATCATGATTGGCGGTGTAAAGGGATAACGCTCGTTCCCTGTGAAGAATGATTTCCTTATGCAGAACAAGCCCGTTGAACCACCAACGGGCTTGTTTGCTTGTTCACTATCCTTTATTATGCTGCCGCCTCTCTGCCAAAAGCTTCACGTACTTCTTTTCCTGCTGCATCACTCGTATTGCAGCTTGTATATGGCCAGCACATCCAACCTGTCCACTGCGAAGCGGGCATAACCACCCTCCACGGCAAAGGGCACCGGCTCTCCACGAGGCAAGGCCGACACGCTGGCCAGCTTCTCGTCCCCGATATAGACCTCTACCGCAAGCCCGTATACCGGCAGCACCGGTGTCTGCTCCTGTAGGTTTACCAGGCGGATGGTGCTGCTGTTGGTTTGCCGGTCGTCAAAGCGGAGCAGCTCCACGACAGCCGGCCCCTGCAGCGCGGCGCTGACCGGGGTGCTCAGCACAGAGCGCAGTATGGCGTGCAAGCAATCCTGATGAATCGGCTTGTCGATGGCCTCTAAAGCGGCGGAGCACCAGACAGCGGTGCCTTTGCCGTAACGGTGGCGAACCAGCGCGGGGTGGGCCGTATCGATGCCCGGCGGGTTGGAATGGATGGAGGCAAAGCGTTCTAGGTCGCCGGGATCGGTATACGGCAGTGTGATACAGGCAAGGACTTCTCCATCTGTGGCTTCAACGATCTGCTGACGGCTGGGAACCGCCAACGGGTAATGGGCGCTGACACCGGGTAGCAGCGCAAAGGCGCTCTCCGCAGGGCGGATGTAGGTGTAGGTTTCCCGCGTCTGGCCGACGGGGCAGATGCCCAGCACATCGCCCAGCAGAGCGGCATCTGTGCGTCCGCTGGTATACAGCGTGCCGCCCCGCTCCACATACTCACGAAATGCCTGGGCTTCTTCCGGCGTGAGCGCGAACAGGTCGGGCACAATCAGCAGCCTGTGGCGGCTCAATTGATCCAGATTGATGCTGGAGCAGATGCCGAAGGGAATGTGGTTCTGGCGCAGACATTTCGCCGCACCCATGACAGCATCCCAGTGGGGTTTGTCGTGGAAGGCATCTTTCTTCTGCTGCGTGTATTGAGCGTCGGGGTTGTACTTGGCCCGCAGGCTGAAATAGATGCCGACATCCTGGGCCAGCTCACCGGTCAGGAAGGGTTCCAGCGGCATCGTCTCCAGGAAGATCCGCCCCAGCATAGTATATATATCTGCGTTCAGCGTGCCCCGGGGGTCGATGGCATCGATGAAAAAGAATGCGCCGTTGTGGGCAAGCGTGATGCCGTTGTGAAGCCGGAGCATCTCCTGGGTTTTAGCCGTCGTGTGATCCACCAGATTCGGGTAACACCGGGAGGTCATATACTCGAAGGGCTGATGAACGGTCAGGTTGTAGAACAGCTTGCACACGGCGGATTGCTCCGCCGAACCACCATAAAGATCCCCGGACGCAAATTCGCTGGCGCGGGACATCTCTGCCGTGACACCGTACTGCCACCAACCGGGAGCCGTGGAATATTGGTGCTGCACGGTGACGTCCGGATTGGCATCCTTGATGACATTCGTACAGAACCACGCGAAATCGGTCATCCAGTCTTCCCGGTGGCGTTGGAACAGCCGCCAGTCGGCATCGCTCCAGTCCATACCGGCCGGCAGCTGTTTGCCCGTTTCCTTGCGGAACCGTTCCCGGCAGTGCCCGCAGTGGCACACGTCCGGCCAGAAGGTCATGTCCAGAAAGATTCCGTCCGGATGATAGCCAGTGACCAGTGAAATCAGGTTGGCCTTTACATAATCCCGATATCGAGGCGCGTTGGGGCAGCATACACCGTACCGGCTTGTGAAGGTCCGGTCGGCGCCGTCCTTGTGCCGGGATGGGTTGCCGGATTGATCCAGTATTCTGCTGTCCGGGATGTTGTCGTACGCCCAGTTGTCATAGATTAACGTGTAGTACAAAATGACATCGATGTGTTCCTTGCGCAGTTCGGCAACGGTCTGCGCAACGATGTCCCGCCCGGCCAAACCGTCGTGCATGTGGCCCACGGGTGTGGGCCAATAGCAGTAGCCCACGTGCGAATTGGCGTAGAACATGGCCGATTGTACGTTGGCCTGTTTTAACAGCGCGACATAGCGCTTCGCGTCATATTCGGACAGAAAGCTTGGGTCCCATTGTTCGATATGCATGTCTACCAGGTTGCGGCGATAGCTTGATTGATACCAGCCTGTTTTAGCCATGGGTTTCCTCCGATCCGTCGAGCGGCTTTTATTGCAATACCAATTGTAGCACTTGGCCTGGAAACAGACCATGGTTGCATAGATGAAAACCATGATCAACTTCTCCGACCGCCACTTGTTGCCGGCGATTCATCCAACCAGCTTTTCTCCTGCAACATGCTCTTTTTTTCCGAATGATCACATCCTTCACAGCCGTTCCGGTATTTTCGCTTGACATGCAAGCCGGTTCTGATATGATTCCAGTAGACTGCTCATGGCGCACGTTCAGGCGCGCTTTTTCCATATCGTTCACAATTTTAATCATAGGAGGCCCTTCATGATCGACCTGAAGATCATCGCCGCCACCGACCCGCAGCTGGCCCAGGCCATGGCCCAGGAGCTGCAGCGCCAGAGAGACCACCTGGAGCTGATCGCCTCGGAAAATTTCGTGAGCCCTGCCGTGATGGCCGCCGCCGGCAGCCACCTGACCAACAAGTATGCCGAAGGCTACCCCGGGCACCGCTACTACGGCGGCTGCCAGTATGTGGACATCGTGGAGGACCTAGCCCGCACCCGCGCCTGTGCTCTGTTTGGCGCCGAGCACGCCAACGTGCAGCCCCACAGCGGCGCTCAGGCCAACGTGGCCGTGTATTTTGCCATGCTCAGCCCCGGCGACACGATACTGGGCATGAACCTGGCCCACGGCGGCCACCTGACCCACGGCAGCCCGGTCAACATCTCCGGCAAGTATTTCAACATCGTGCCCTACGGCGTGGCCGACGACACCGAGCATATCGACTACGACAAACTCATGGAGTTGGCTGTTGAGCACAAGCCCAAGCTGATCGTGGCCGGCGCCAGCGCCTACCCGCGCAGCTATGACTACGCCAAATTCCGCACCGTGGCCGACGCTTGCGGCGCACTGCTGATGGTGGACATGGCCCATGTGGCCGGCCTGGTGGCCGCCGGGCTGCACCCCAACCCGGTGCCCCACGCGGATTTTGTCACCACGACGACCCACAAGACGCTGCGGGGCCCCCGCGGCGGCATGATACTGTGCCGGGAGCAGTATGCCAAGGCCATCGACAAGGCCATCTTCCCCGGCACCCAGGGCGGGCCGCTGATGCATGTAATCGCCGCCAAGGCCGTGTGCTTCCAGGAAGCGGCAAGCGACGCCTTCAAGGCCTATCAGCAGGGCGTTATCGACAATGCCCAGGCCATGAGCAAGGCCTTTGTGGCCAACGGTGTAAAGCTCGTTTCCGGTGGCACCGACAACCACCTGATGCTGTTGAACCTCATCGACCGGGGCATCTCCGGCAAGAAGCTGGAGCGCTTGCTGGACGAGGCCCACATCACCGTAAACAAGAACGCCGTGCCCAACGACCCGGCCAAGCCCACGATCACCAGCGGCATCCGCATCGGCACGCCGGCGGTCACCAGCCGCGGCCTGGGCGCAGCCGACATGGTGCACATCGCCAACCTGATCACCCGCATCATCCAGGGCAAGGAAGAGGCTGTGGAAGGTGTAAAAGCTGAGGTTTTGGAACTGTGCGCCCGCTACCCGCTGTATCCGGGGGAAGAGATCATTTAGGAACTGCGTTGATCGGGTAACGGGTGGCTTATGCCGCCCGTTGCCTTTTTATGTAATCTGTAGTTATAATCAAAAAAGATTGGCCGACGGTTCCGATCTCAGGAAAAGCCCTAAGCTTTCCAAGCGAGGTGACGACATGGACAAGAACGATATGATCGCTCAGTGGGCTGCCAGAAGAGCGGCGTCTGAGTTCCATGGCGCTGTAAGCATGGTTCTCACCTATGGTTCCTATATCAATGGCACGGCGAATGCATTGTCTGATGTGGACTTTTACTTCATACCCAAGACCGATGACGGGTACCGCATGAGCAAGACATTCATCATCGATGGCGTCGGATACGATCTGTTCCCGATGTCCTGGGAAAGGGTTGAAGGTCTTGCGGACCTGAACGAAAGCATAACGCCCTGCCTTGCCGACGTCAGGATACTGTATAGCAATTCCGATGAAGACCTGCAGCGGTTCCGCGCTTTGCAAAATCGTTTGGCGGGGCACTTGCGGGATGGGGAGTACATGCTTCATAAAGCATCTGACAGGCTGAAACAAGCCAAAGCGACTTATGGAACGATGCTGCTTGAGGACGGAATCGGTGAGACCAGAACCTGTGCCGGCTTTATCGCAATGTCCCTGTCGGAAGCGGTGGCCTATGCGAATCACACCTACTTCCACCGGGGTTTGAAAAAGCAGGTCGAAGACCTGAGGGCCATGAAGAGCATTCCCGCGGATTTTCTGAATCTGTATGATGAGATCGTCCGTGCCGATACGGTGGAGGGATTACGGGGCGTGAGCAGCCGCATGATCCACAATACCGAGTCGTTTCTCCGAAATCGGCTGAGCAGCCTGAAACAAAACAGGCAGCCTGACTATAAGGCCATGGCCGAGTGTTATGAGGAGGTAATCTCCACGTGGAATAAAATCTATGGCAGCTGCGAAAGGGAGGACGCGACGCTGGCCTTCATATCCGGAACCTGCCTGCAGTATGTGCTGGATGATGTTGCCCAGGAGAACGGATTATCAAAGTTCGACCTCATGGGCAGTTTTCAGGCGGAAGACCTGGAAGCATTCCGGCAGCGTGCCAAGACTTTGCAGGCGGAGTTTGTGAAGCTGATCGAAACCGGTGGGGCTCGCATCGATGCTTATGGTTCCGTGGAGGAGTTTCTGGATAAAAACCCATGACAAACCTGGAACAAGCCAACCATCTCCGGATGATATGTGATGAGCAGGATTTTTGATCTGAACCGCATCTCTGTGCAAACCACACCCAGAGGAGGAAAGCCAAATGGAACCGGCCAGGAACATGAGCAAGGACGATCCGGAGAATGGGCTTATGCCGACTACGCCCGACATGCCTGAAGATGCACCCGAAAGCTACAGCCCCCGCACAAAACCCGTGCTGCTGAGAATGGCTGATGAAGCCCGGGCCGCTGGCGCTGGCCGCGCAACGGCCAACGTGCTGCAGGGTGTGCGGCACATCGCCTACGGTAACCCGTCGGCGGTGTGCTTCATCGGCTCGGTCATGGCACTCATGGAATACCTGGGGGATCCGGTGGACGACGACGAGCTGTTCGCGCTGAGCGGCGTGGCGCTGTGCTTCCCTTGGAAGGAGCGCTCCTGCTGTGACGAGGTCAGCATCCTTGCAGAAATTCCGCAGCGGACCTTTGGCGCGCTGGGCTATCGGAGCGAGTACCTGTACGAACCCGACATCACGGGTGCGCCTAGGGCTTACTCCAGAGAGCTATATAAGACCAAGATTATGGATTCCATCGACCGGGGACGACCGGTGATCGGCTTCGGCTTTACCCATGGCGATCCCTTCACGTGCGTCATCGCCGGATACGAGGACGGCGGAAACCGGCTGCTGCTGCGTGCCTACTGGTCGCCCGATGGCCAGCCCACCGGCTACGACGCCACGGACCATTACTATACCGTAAAGGATTGGTACGACAAGTGCTACGGCATCGTCGTTGTCGGTGAAAAGACGGTGGACCGGCTGGCGGGGGATGAAGCGCTGCGCTTCCTCGCGGATACGGCGGCGATCCTGAAGGAAAAGCGGACGGTTCCCATCCAAGGCCAGACGGTGGCGGCAGGATTCGACGCCTTGGATGAGATGACCGCGTGGCTTCTGGACGACGACGCGTGGGAGCGCGTGGAGGGGCACCACAACGTCTTTTTAGCTCCGTGCGGTCTGCTGCTGCTAGGGTATTACAGAAGTCAACTGTACTCTTACATATCCAAGCAGTTCCAGGAACCGCTGGCCCCCAACCGCGCAAGGTTGCTATCGGCGCTGCTCTGCCTGTGCAACGGCATCGGCGGTGAGGACAGCCAACTGCATCTGGATTGCAAAGTCAGCCCTGAAATCGACGACTTCTCCAAGCTGACCCAGCGCCCCTTGCGGCAAAAGGTCGCGGCCCATGTGCAGCGCCTGAAGCAATATGATAGGGAAGTATTTGATCTCGTGGAGCAACTGCCCGAAGGCTACGGCCCGCAAACCCGGCCGGCAATCGTCAGCTACGCCAGGCATGCAGCCAATGCCGCCGAAGCGCAGCCTTTGGCGGTGAAAGCCACCGATGGCGGCAGCTATATCGACGGCTTCCCGGCTCTGCGCTGGGGCCAGTGGCAGGACTGCACCTATGGCGGCGCTGTGACGGCCATGCTGAATGCTATGGGCATCGGCGCGTCTTACGAGCATGTCATGGGCCTGTGCGGCGCCGCATACCGCATCTGCATGTTGGACAACTGGGACCCCAGCTCCACGATGCCACAGAACGGCGTCATGGCCGAGGAGGCCATGAACCGGTCTTTCGGCGTGGATGTCTACAGCCTGGCCGATGAGGCGGCGCGTAACGCCAACGTTGTCCGCAGCCTGGAGGCCGGCGTGCCGGTGCTGGTCTGCGGGCAGCGGGCAGCCCCGGAATGGACGGTGGTCACCGGTCATGCCCGGCGCGGCGGGAGTACTGTGTTCTTTGGGCGAACCTACTTCGACTATGAAACCGCCGAACAGGACGAGATATTCACTGCCAACGGCTATCGGTTGGCCGATCAATACCCCGGTGAAGTTCCAGAGGTGCTGCTTCGCTTCTATGACCGCCGGTGCGAGCCGATGCCGGCACTGGAGGCTCTGAAGAAATCTCTGGAAATGTGCATCACGATCTATGAGCAGCCCAGCGGCCGCTACAATCACCGCTTTGGCGAGAGCGCCTACGACGTGCTGATTCAGGGTTTCGAGCTGCCGGAGGAAGAATACCGGAAGCGCTGCGGCAACGACCAATACCACGTCGGATCGCTGATGGACGCAAGGCGCGCGGCGTACATCTATCTGGAGGAGAGCGCTGTGCTGTTAGCCGGCGAAAACCGCAAAAAGCTGCTGGCCGCCGCCGCTCTGTACCGGGACATGCTGGACACGCTGCTGGCCGCCGTGCCCTATGAATGGACGTGTGCGGTCTTTGCCGGCAGCGCGCAGGAGCAGAGCGGAGAGGATCTTGCGCAGCACCACTTCCCGCCGGTGGGCAACTCCGCGCCGGTGTGGGATGGCGCCACGCGCGCACGGCTGGTGGCAGCGCTGCGAAAGGCCGTAAGGCTGGAGCGGGAAGTGCGCGTGCTTGTGCGGGGCATCCTCGGCTCATGGAACTGAGAAACCTGAGTCTACTTTCCCTTAAAATGTCTTCGCGCTGGGCGCTGCCAATACACTTATGATAAAATAACCCTATGAATCGCATTGAACAAACCCAAGAACTTTATGAGCGGCACGCCGGCCTGCTGGCGTGCCCCCTTTGCAGCGCCGCCATGGCCGCGGAGCGGGGGAGCCTGCGCTGCGCGCTCGGCCACAGCTTCGACTTTGCCCGCCAGGGCTATGTCAACCTGTTCACCGGCCGGCATGCCGAAGACTACGACGCGGCGCTGTTCCACGCCCGGTCGGCGGTGTGCGCGACGGGGTTCTTCGACCCTATGTTGGATGCATTGACAAACACTTTGCGATTGCTTATGCCTCAGGGTGCGCTGGCCGTGCTGGACGCCGGCTGCGGCGAGGGCAGCCATCTATGGGGCCTTTTGGAGCGCCTCCAAACAAACGGTGGTGAAACCACTGGCGCCGGTGTGGACATTGCCAAGACTGCCATACAGCAGGCGGCACGGCGCGCGGGCATACTGTGGGCCGTAGCCGATCTGGCGCGGCTGCCCTTCGCCGATGAGAGCTTCGATGCCATCGTCAACATACTGTCCCCGGCCAACTACGCCGAGTTCGGACGGGTGCTGGGCCATGCCGGCGTGCTCATCAAGGTGGTGCCGGGGCCGCAATATCTGCGGGAACTGCGGCAGGCGCTGGGCGCTGCGGAGGAATACTCCAACGCAGCGGTTGCGGAGCACTTCGGCCAGCGGTTCGACGTTCTGGAACAACGCTCCGTAACATACAGCCAGACCTTGCGCGGCGAAGGCCTGCGGAACCTGGCGCGCATGACGCCGCTGGGGTGGAACGCGCCGCCGCAGCGGGTGCAGGCGCTGGCGGAGAATGAAGAAGGCATGGAGATCACGGTGGATTTCTTGCTCATCGCCGGGAGGAGAAAACAATGATACGGATCGCCGGCCGTTTCGCCACGGCCAAGGTATACACCGACACGCTGGACGAGGAGACGCGCAGCCAGATAAAGGCTTTGTGCGACCACCCGTGCGCCGAGGGCAGCGCCGTTCGCATCATGCCCGATGTGCACGCCGGCAAGGGTTGCACCATCGGCACCACGATGACCATAGCCGACCGCGTGGTGCCCAACCTCGTGGGCGTGGACATCGGCTGCGGCATGCTGACGAGCGAACTGGGCCGCGCCCACATCGAGAACAGCAAGCTGGACAAGGTCATCCGCGAGCATGTACCCAGCGGCAAGCACATCCGCGCCGAGCGCCATGCCTATGTGGAGCAGGCCGACCTGTCTGCATTGCGCTGCGCCGCCAAGGTGAATATGAGCCGCGCGGAGCTGTCGCTGGGCACGCTGGGTGGCGGCAACCACTTCATAGAGGTGGATGAGGACGAGGAGGGCAACCGCTACCTCGTAATCCATTCCGGCAGCCGCCAGCTGGGCCTGCAGATCGCCGAGCACTACCAGCGCCTGGCCGGCCACTGGTTGGCCGACCGCGCCGTGAAGGACCTCATCGCCCGCTACAAGAGCGAAGGGCGTCACAACGAGCTGGAGCAGGCCATCGCCAACCTCAAGAGCGGCAGGGGCGACGCGCTGAGCTTTTTGACCGGCGAGGCCATGGAGGACTATCTGCACGACATGGCCATCGCCCAGCGCTACGCGGACCTCAACCGGCGGGCCATGGCCGACGTGATCCTGCGCAAGATGAAGTTCGGCGCCCGCGAACAGTTCACGACGGTGCACAACTATATCGATATGGAGCGGGGCATCCTGCGCAAGGGGGCGATCTCGGCGCAGGCCGGAGAGCGCGTGCTGATCCCGATGAACATGCGCGACGGCAGCCTGCTGGCCGTGGGCCGCGGCAACCAGGAGTGGAACTGCTCGGCGCCCCACGGCGCGGGGCGGCTCATGAGCCGCAAGCAAGCCCGCGAACAGCTGAGCCTTAAGGACTTCCGCCAGACCATGGAGGGCATCTTTACGACCTCGGTGGGCCGCGATACGCTGGACGAGGCGCCGGGGGCCTACAAGCCCATGGAGGACATCCTGCGTCACATCGGAGATACTGTGGATGTTCAGGCATGCATCAGGCCTAAATATAACTTTAAGGCGTCTGACGAATGAGCGAACAGCCACCGGAGGAATGAATGGTGAATGTACATCGGCATTTGTCCGTTGCCCAACAATACTATGGTCTTTGGCTGGGCGTGGAACCAGATATTCTGATAGGTGATGGCATATATGCCGTGTGTTCGCCTGAGCGCGATGTTACACAGCAAGGATATAGCCGCCGCTTCGATGTACTGGCGCTACTGCTGGATAGGGTTGCCATATTGTCCTATTCCGCCAGATGTACAGGGCCTGCACTGCTGGCGCTGGAACATGCCGGACAAAATCCCGCGCGGTTGGAGGCCGCATTGATTGATGTCTTCGGTGCGGATCGCTGCAGTATAAGCGTGAAGTATGTGTTTTCTCATTTACCCGAAGGCCTTGTGGGCTCTGCGTCGCGCCGTCTGGTTATCAAGGACTGTGATATGTATATGCGCTTCTATGCCGACTGCCATGGCTTGACCGCAGCGCCAGACTGGGTGCGGGAGTATTTCCTTGATATGGTGCGAGAGGAAAAGTGTTGGGGAGCCTTTGAAGGTGAAGCGTTGGCCAGTGCCGTGGATGAGCCGGATACCCCCTATCTGCATGGCATCGTCTTTGAGCCAGGAATCTACACACATCCGGCCTTTCGCCGCCGGGGATATGCCCGTCGGGTGTGCGCGGCAGCTATTGCACATGCCCTCGAGCAGGGCAGAACCCCGCTGTGGTCCACCTCTGTGGATAACGCGGCGTCACAGCGGCTGGCACTCAGCCTGGGGTTTGTCCCCTTTGGCCATGTTATATCCATCACGATAGATAAATGATTCGCTGACTACACAAGCTTCTTAAGCCAGATTTTCATCTTTGTAAGAGCTCATCATCATGCAAGCATATTGACAATCTGATTGGCAGTTGATAGGATATGAAGTGTGAATTTTTTACAGATTGCTGTTACTATTTCACAAACTAACATCCAGGAGGATGTCAATGGCAACATTGATCATCATGCCCAAACAGGGCAACACCGTGGAGAGCTGCATCCTGACCAAGTGGCACAAGCGCGAGGGCGATGCGGTAAAGGTTGGGGAACCGCTTTTTTCCTATGAAACCGACAAGTCCGCCTTTGACGAGGCAGTGTCCACCGACGGCGTACTGCTCAAGCTGCTGTGCGAAGAGGGCGACGACATCCCCGTGCTGCAGGGCGTGGCCATCATCGGAGCCGCCGGGGAGGACATCTCCGCGCTGCTGAGTGCCCAGCCTCAGGCGGACAAACCCACCGAGGCCGCGCCGGTGCAAGAAGCGCAGGCCGCGGCGCAGCCTGCCCAAGCCGCGCCGGCCGTCGTGGCTGTATCCGGCGAATACAAGGCCTCGCCCCGGGCACGCCATCTGGCCGAGCGCATGGGGCTGGACGCCCGTGAGGCCGTGGGCACCGGCCCTGATGGCCGCGTCATCGAGCGCGACATCTACGCGCTGGCCGACGGAATCAAGCGCGCGCCGCAGGGTTCGGCGGACACCGGCGCTTATACCGAAGAAAAGCTTTCACTGATCCGCCGGCGTATCGCCGAGAGCATGCACCGCTCCTTAAGCGAGATGGCGCAGCTGACCCACCACAGCTCCGCCGACGCCACGGCCATACAGGCCTACCGCGCACGCATGAAGGCCGAAGGCATCAACATCACCCTCAACGACATGATACTGTTTGCGGTGTCCCGGGTCCTAAAGCAGCATCCGGATATGAACACCCATTTCCTGGGCGATAAAATGCGCCGCTTCCAAAGCGTGAACCTGGGCATGGCCGTGGACACCGACCGCGGCCTCATGGTGCCCACGCTGTTCGGCGCCGACGCGATGACGCTGCCGCAGCTGGCCAAGGCGGCCAAGGAGCTGGCCGAGAAGTGCCGCAACGGCGCCGTGAGCCCCGACGCGCTAAGCGGCGGCACCTTTACGATCAGCAACCTGGGCGTGCTGGGTGTGGAGCTTTTTACACCGGTTATCAACCCGCCGCAGACCGGCATTCTGGGCGTGTGCAGCATCATAGACCGGCCCCGCCGCGGCGCTTCGGGCTATCTGGAGATTTACCCGGCGCTGGGCCTGAGCCTGACTTATGACCACCGCGCCGTGGACGGCGCGCCGGCTTCGCGCTTCCTCAAGGACATCTGCCAGGCGTTGGAACACTTCGACGATCTTGTGGCGAACTGAACCCCCACCGCCTTCGGCTGAGCCCCCTTACATAGGGGGCCAAGGTCTTGGGGCGCTCTCTTGCCTCCCTTGATAAGGGAGGTGTCAGGCGGCAGCCTGACGGAGGGTTTGATCCAATTGCGTAAATAGTAGGAGGAACCGATGGAATTGTTCGATCTGGCCATCATCGGCGGAGGGCCCGCCGGATACCGCGCTGCGGAGAGAGCCGCCGTGGGCAAGCTCAAGACCGTGCTCTTCGAGCGGCGCGCGCTGGGCGGCGTGTGCCTCAACGAAGGCTGCATACCGACCAAGGCACTGCTCAACTGCGCCAAGATCTACACCGCCGCCCGCGACGGCGCGCGCTTCGGCGTGAAGGCCGAGGGCTTAAGCTTCGACCACGGCGCGGCCATGGCCCACAAGAACCGCGTGGTCAAGACGCTGGTGGGCGGCGTGGAAAGCAAGATGAAGAAGGGCGGCGTCACCGTGGTGAGCGCCCAGGCCAAGCTAGCGGGCAGGGGAGAGCAGGGCTTCCTCGTGGAGGCCGGCGGGCAGACCTATGCGGCCAAACAGGTGCTGCTGGCCGCGGGTTCCGCGCCGGTGCTGCCGCCCATCCCCGGCCTGAAGGAGGCGCTGGAATCCGGCATCGCCGTGACCAGCGGTGCCATGCTGGAGCAAACACAGGTGCCCGAGCGGCTCATCGTCATCGGCGGCGGCGTCATCGGTCTGGAGATGGCCAGCTATTACCACGAGGCCGGCGCCCATGTAGAGGTCGTGGAGATGCTCCAGCGCATCGGCGGCCCCATCGACGAGAAGCTCAGCGCCATCCTGCAGAAGGCACTGGAGAAGAGCGGCGTCAAGTTCCATCTGGGCGCCAAGGTCACGGCGTTGGACGGCGGCAAGGTCACCTTTGAGCGTGATGGCGCGGCCACGGCGCTGGAGGCCGACCGGGTGCTGGTGAGCATCGGCCGGCGCGCCGACACCGCCGGCCTGGGGCTGGAGAGTTTAAACATCGCGACCGAGCGCGGCGCGGTGCTCACCGACGCCAAGGGCCGCACCAACGTGGGCGGCGTGTTCGCCGCCGGCGACATCAACGGCAAATCCATGCTGGCCCACACGGCCTACCGCGAGGCGGAGCTGGCCGTCAACACGATGCTGGGCATAGAGGATGCCATGGATTATGACCGCATCCCCGCGGTCATCTATACGCACCCGGAAGTGGCCACCGTGGGCCTGACCGCCGATGCGGCCAGGCAGCGGGGCATGGAAATTGAGGTTGTGGAGCTGCCCCTGCGCTACAGCGGCCGCTACATCGCCGAGAACCCCAGCGGCAATGACATCTGCATTGTCGTGGCCGACAAGAAGAGCCGTAAGCTCCTGGGCGTACACCTGTGCGGCAACTACGCCTCGGAGATCATCTATGGCGCGGCGGCGCTGCTGGAGCGCGGCGCCCGCGTGGACGACATCCGCAAGATCGTGTTCCCGCACCCGACGGTTTCAGAAGTACTGCGCGAAGCCGCATTTGAGTTTTAAGAGGAGAGCATCATGACAAAGAGACTGCATGTGGACCCCTTTGAGGCGCGCCGGAGCGGCTTCATCGAGTTTGACCCGATTCCGGTGAACCAGTACAACC
>JAEZSC010000186.1 GCA_023422005.1 Bacillota bacterium
TTTTGGGCGGTTATTCATAAATTGTTTACACACGCTTAGCGCAGTTTTGCTAAAATGAACAAGTCATAAAGGAGGGAACTGGCTTCATGATCAAAGTAGATAACATCTCCAAGCGCTACGGCAACAAATACGCCGTTCAGAACGTCTCCTTTGAAATACAAAAAGGCGAGGTCGTAGGCTTCCTGGGGCGCAACGGTGCCGGCAAGACCACGACGATGAACATCCTGACCGGCTACATCTCCTCCAGCGAAGGTTCCGCCTCGGTGGACGGACATGACATCCTGGCCGAGCCGCAGGAAGTCAAGCGCCGCATCGGCTATCTGCCCGAGCAGCCCCCGGTGTACATGGACATGACGGTTAACGAGTATCTGCAGTTCTGCTGCCAGATCAAGGGCGTCAAGCGCGAGCAGCGCTCCGGCCACATCGCCGATGTGTGCGACACCATGAAGATCACCGACATGCGCAAGCGCCTCATCAAGAACCTGTCCAAGGGCTACAAGCAGCGCGTGGGCTTTGCCCAGGCGCTCATCGGCAACCCCCAGGTTCTGGTGCTGGACGAGCCCACCGTAGGTTTGGACCCCCGCCAGATCATCGAGATCCGCAACCTGATCACCAATCTGGGCAAGCAGCACACGATCATCTTAAGCTCTCACATCCTCAAGGAAGTGGAGGACGTGTGTCAGCGCGTCATCATCATCGACCGTGGCCGCATCGTGGCGCAGGATACGCTGGACAACCTCTCGCGTTCCGTGGGCGACATGAGCCGCCTGATGATCCGCGTGGGCGGCGCCGACCGCGCCACCCAGCGCCTGCTGCACGACATCGAGGGCGTGTCCGCCGTGGAAGAAATCGGCGCAAAGGAGCCCGAGACCATGGATTTCATGGTGGAGAGCCAGCGCAAGACCGACAGCCGCCGCGCCATCTTCTATGCCCTGGCCAAGGCGGGCAAGCCCATTCTGGCCATGCGGCCGATGGACGTCACGCTTGAGGACATCTTCATGCAGCTGACCACCGTGGACAAGGAGGAAATGTGACATGCTGGCGGTCTATCAAAGAGAGCTCAAGGGCTATTTCTATTCGCCCATCGCCTATATCTTCATGGGCTTCTTCCTGCTGATCACAGGGTTTTTCTTCTACGCCTACAACATCGGCCCCGCCCAGGCCAACTACAACGGCATGCTCAGCAACCTGATGTTCCTGTTCATGCTGACGGTGCCGATCCTGACCATGCGGTCCCTGAGCGAGGAGCGCAAGAACAAGACCGACCAGTTGCTGCTGACTTCGCCCACTTCGGTGACTTCGGTGATCCTGGGCAAGTATTTCGCCGCGTGCTCGGTGTTCCTGCTGACGCTGGTCATCAGCTTCGTCTATCCGGCCACGCTGTTCATCTACGGCAATCCCTCCATCGCAGAGATTGCTACGGGATATATAGGCTTTTTCCTGCTGGGCGCAGCGCTGATTTCCGTGGGCGTGTTCATCTCCGCCCTGTGTGAAAATCAGGTGACCTCCGCCATCGTGACGCTGGTCGTTCTGCTGGCCATGTTCATCGGCGCCGCCTCTTTGATCCAGCAGCTCATAAGCGTCACCTGGATCAACGCGCTGCTGAGCTGGTTCTCGGTCTATCAGCGCTTCACGCCCTTCAGCCAGGGGCTGTTGAGCCTGACCGAAGTCTTCTACTACTTAAGTTTCGCCGCCGTCTTCGTGTTCCTGACCATCCGTACGGTGGAACGCCGGCGCTGGAGTGAGGTGTGACATGAGCAAGTTTATCGAAAACCTCAAGAAAACCGCATCGAGCAAGAAATTCAAATACGGCGGCTATTCGCTGGCCATCACGGCGCTGGGCATCGCCCTGATCGTCATCCTCAACGTGGGTTTGAGCTCTCTGGAGTCTTCCTTTGACCTCAAGGCCGACCTGTCGCAGAACAAGATGTTCTCGCTGACCCAGCAAACCCAGAACATCCTTAAAGCTGTGGATAAGGAAATCCGCATCTATACGCTGTACACCCCCGGCGCCGAGGACAAGGACGTGCAGGAGATCCTGAACAAGATCAAGGCGCTCAACACCCGCATCACCGTGGAAAACCATGACCCCGACCGTGACCCGCGGTTTATGCAGCTGTTCACCAAAACCGGTGAGACCATCGATCCCGGTTCGATCATCGTCAGCGACGCCGACGCCAAGCTCTTCAAGGTGCTCAAGGACAACGATCTGTACGCCTACACCTATGACGAGAACTACAACGCCTCCCGCACCCAGAACAAGACCGAGGGCGCGGTGACCCAGGCCATCAACTACATCGTCAACGGCTACATCCCCATGGCCTACATCGCCCAGGGTCACGGCGAGGCCACGAGCGCCAACCTGTCGCTGATCAAGCAGGTTATGGAGAGCAACAACTATAAGGTGGAGACCGTGGACATCGCCAAGACGCCCGACACCGTGAAGGCCGGCGACATCGTGATGTTCTTCGCCCCCAAGACTGACCTGCTGGACGCCGAACGCGACACGCTCAAAAAGCTCATGGACAAGGGCGGGCGCTTCTATTTCCTGTTCGACCCGACCACAACCGACGTGAGCAAGCTGCCCAACTTCTCGGCGCTGCTGGCACTGTTCGATATCAAGCTCAAGCAGGGCATGGTGTTTGAGGAAGACCCCGCCTACATGTATCAAAACGCCGCGCTGCTGGTGCCCCAGATTCAAGCTCACGATTCCACCAGCGCCATCATCGCCTCCAACATCCCGGTGCTGATCCCCTATGGCGGCGCACTGCAGCTGCCCTCGGTGGCGCCGGAAAGCTCGATGACGATTACGCCGCTGCTCAAGACCAGCGCCAAGTCTTACCTGAAGGCCAACCTGGACTTGACCAACCAAAACTATGACATAACCAGAGCCGAAGGCGACGAATCCGGCCCCTTCGACGTGGCCGCCATCGCCGAAAAGAAGGTGGGCAGCGACGCAAACGACGCCGTTCGCATGGTCGTGATGTACAATTCCACCTTCGTAAGCTCCGAGAGCTTCGCCAGCACATCCAACTTCGATTTCTTCCTGAACACCGCGGCTTGGATGCGCAACGCCGACAAGGATATCTATATCCGCCCCAAGACGCTGACCAGCTCCACGCTGATCTTCCGCAACAAGCTCGAACAGGATCTGGTCGCCATTTTCTCCAGTGCGCTGATCCCGCTGCTGCTGCTGGGCGCAGGCATCTACGTCTACCTGCACCGCAAGCATCTGTAAGAGCTGCGATCCTTTGGAGGAACCGTCATGCAGAAAATGACCCGTAACCTGATTATACTGGCTGTACTGGTGGCGCTGGCCATCGGCGCGATGATCATCGCCCCGAAGCTCAAACCCCAGCCATCCGCCACGCCCGAGCCCACGTCCACCGCCGACGACACCCCGGAGCGCACGCTTTCCAGCTACCCCACCGATGACGTGGTGCAGCTGGACGTGGAAAACAACGTTGGCGCGCCCTACACCGTGCTCAAGCAGGGTGACAAGTATGTGCTCAAGGGCCGCGAGAGCGAAGCTCTGGACCAGACCGCCGCGCTTTCGCTGGCGGGCACCGCGGGCACCGTCGTGGGCGAGCGCCTCATAGAGGCAAACGCCACGGACCTGTCCGCCTATGGCCTGGACAAGCCCGCCGCAAAGGCCACCGCAACCTATGCCGACGGCAAGAAACAGACCTTCCTGCTGGGCAACCGCACGCCCACCGGCGACACCTATTATTTCATGAAGCAGGGTGACCCCAGGGTCATCACCGTGTGGATGAACGTCGGAAACTCCTACACGGCCCTTGCCGACAAGCTGCTGCAAAAGAAGACCATCGACATTGCAGTTGAGGACGTTGAGAAGGTCACGATCACCAAGAATGGCAAGGTCGCTCTGGAAGTGGCCAATGCACCCGAGGAAAAAGTGTCCATCTCCACGTGGAAGATGCTGCAGCCCTGGGACCGCTATCTGGACACGACATCCGCCCCCAGCCAGGGCGCCGAACCCTACTTCAACACGTTCCTGAACGGTGCGGTTGGCATCTATATCGGCGACGTTGTGGAAGGCAACCCCACGGACCTGGCTCAGTATGGGCTGGACAATCCCTCCATGGTCATCGCCGTCAGCGGCAAGGGCAAGGGCTATGAGCTGCAGGTGGGTAAGGACATCACCGAGTCCGCGGTTTACGCCCGCTTTGCCGACAGCCCCTTGGTCTACAAGATCGACAAGTCCACGCTGGCCTTCGCCGACACGACACCCTTCCGCCTGGTGGACAAGACCATACAGCTGGTGAACATTACCAGCGCCCTGGGTGTGGACGTGAAGGGCCTGGGGGCCGACACGTCGCTCAAGATCGAGCAGGTGCCCACGCTGGACGACAAGGGCGAGCAGAAGAAGGACGGCAACGGCAATCCGATGTTCGATCAGAAGTTCACCGTGGACGGCCGTGAGATCGAGGATAAGCTGGCCCGTTACTACTATCAGATCGCCATCGGCCTGCAAAGCTTCAGCACGCTGCCCGAAGGCTGGCAGCCCACCGGCGCTCCGGCGCTGGAGCTGACCTACACCCGCAACAGCGAGCCCACGACCGTGGCGTTGGCCTTCTATGACTATGACACCAACTTCTACGCCGTGAAGGCCGCCGGGCAGACCAACTTCACCATCAAGAAGGAGAAGATACAGGCCCTGGCCGACGCCGCCAAGCAGCTCAAGGATGGGACGCTGACGGTGCCCGAGGGGCAGTAAACACAGTTCCGCAAGATGTAAGAGCGGCCGTCCGGGTTTCGGACGGCCGCTGTGTTTCTTGGGCCATAAAACCCAAATCTGCCCACGCTTGCCCTGCGCGCGCATACCAACTATAATATACATACTGGGGAGCATGTTCCTCGTCGTCCTAATCATATTTTTCATTATCAGATTGATTGAAGGATGGGGTAATGTGAGCAAAATAAAACTGATCGTCGACAGCACCTGCGACCTGTCGGCAGACCTTGTAGCCCGCCATAACATCCAGATCATGCCGCTGTATGTGACGCTGGGTGAGGACAGCCGCCGTGACGGAGTGGACATCACCGTGGAAGAGGTATTCGCCCATTCTGAGCGTACCCACACGACGCCCAAGACCGCCGCTGTGACCATTGCCGACTGGATCGAACTCTTTACGCCGTGGGTGCAGCAGGGCTATGACATCGTATGCCTGACCATCTCGGACAAGATGTCCTCGACCTACGCCAACGCTGTGATCGCCGCCCGGGAGGTCGGGGGCGTCATAGAGATTGTGGATTCCATGAACCTTTCCACCGGCGTGGGCCTGCTGGCCCTGCTGGCCGGCGAGCTCATAGACCAGGGGCTGGGAGCCGCTCAGGTAGCCCAGCGGCTGCGGGAGGCCGCGCCCAAGGTTCGTTCCAGCTTCATCATTGACACGCTGACCTACCTTTACCGCGGCGGGCGCTGTTCGGCGGTGCAGGCTTTTGCGGCCAGTGCGCTCAACCTGAAGATCGAGATCGTCGTGGCGGATGGGGCCATGCGGCCCAACCGCAAATACCGCGGCAGCATCTTGCGCAGCACCGAGCGCTATGCCGCCGATATATTGGCCGGCGCCGCCAACGCCGACACCACCCGGGTGTTCATCACCCACAGCCCTTCAGACCCGCGGATTGTGGAGGAGGTCAAGAGGTTGGTGAAGCAATCCGGTATCTTTCAGGAAGTGCTCGTGACCCAGGCCGGATGTGTCATCGGCAGCCATTGCGGCCCCAACACCATCGGTGTTCTTTACATGGAAAAGTAGAAATTCGCATATATACGGAGGAAAAATGAACTTCAGAAAGTTTGGCAACACGGGCTTTGAGATTTCCGCCCTGGGTTTTGGCGCCATGCGCCTTCCCCAGAAGGAAGCCGACGGCAAGAAAGTCATGGATTACGACGAGGGCGTGCGGGTCATTCACCGCGCCTTTGAGCTGGGCGTCAACTATATCGATTCCGCTCCTTTTTATTGCGACGGCGAGAGCGAGATCATCGTTGGCCGCGCCCTCAAGGGCTGGCGTGAACGCGTCAAGGTCAGCACCAAGTTCCCCGTGGAGGACGACTCCACGCCGGATTCCATGCGGGCCATGCTGGAGAAGTCGCTCTCAAAGATGGACACCGACCATGTGGATTTCTATCACATGTGGGGCATCGGCTGGGACACCTATGACAACACGCTGCGCGGCAAGCTCATGGAGGCCGCCGCCAAGCTCAAGGCCGAAGGTCTCATCCGTCATGTCAGCTTCAGCTTCCATGACAAGCCCGAGAGCATGTTCAAACTCATCGACACCGGACTCTTTGAGTCGGTGCTGTGCCAGTACAACCTGCTCGACCGCTCCAACGAGCAGGCCATCGAATACGCGGCCAACAAGGGCCTGGGTGTCGTGATCATGGGCCCCGTGGGCGGCGGCCGCCTGGGCGCGCCCAGCGACGTCATCCGCGGCATGGGTGTGCAGACGCAGTCCAGCGCTGAGACGGCGCTGCGCTTCGTGCTCAGCAACCAGGCCGTCAGCTGCGCGCTCAGCGGTATGGGCTCCATCGCCATGGTCGAGGAGAACGCCGAGATCGCCTCGCGGCCCTCGGCGCTGACCGATGCCGAGAAGGCTGCCGTTGTGGCCTCGCTGGAGGAGAAGAGGAAGCTGGCCGAGCTCTATTGCACCGGCTGCGGCTATTGCATGCCATGCCCGCAAAATGTGGACATCCCCCGCAACTTCGAGATCATGAACCTGCACCGCGTGTACGGGCTGACCGACGCCGCCCGCGGCCAATATGCCAGCTTGGGCAAAACACAGTGGACCAAGGAGAACCACCCTGCCTCCGACTGCATCGAGTGCGGCCTTTGCGAGGAGAAGTGCCCCCAGAAGATCGAGATTCGCGCGCGCCTTAAGGAAACCCATGAGGCGCTGGGACGTTGATGGAAAAGTGGAAGAGGCTGGATGCCCTGCTGCAGGCCCGCGGCCGCGTGGCCGTGGCCTTCTCCGGCGGCGTGGACAGCGCGCTGCTGGTGCGATTGGCCGCCGATGCCCTGGGCGGGGGCAATGTGCTGGCTCTGACGGCAGTGTCGCAGTTGAACCCCAGGAGGGAGACCGACGCTGCCCGCCGAATTGCCGCGCTGTGCGGCGTGCGCCTCATGGAGGTGCCCATCGACGCGCTGGCCGTGCCGGAGGTGGCCGCCAACCCGGCGGACCGCTGCTACCACTGCAAACGGGCCATCTTCGGGCAACTGATGCAGGTGGCCCACGCGCAAGGCTTCCCGTGGCTGCTGGATGGCTCCAACGCCTCGGACCGCGGCGACTACCGGCCCGGTAAACGTGCCGCCCAGGAGCTGGGGGCCATCAGCCCCTTTGACGCCTGCGACATCACCAAGGCCGAGATCCGGGAGAAATCCCACGCGCTGGGCCTGCCCAACTGGGACGCGCCTTCGGCGGCATGCCTGGCTTCGCGCATTCCCTATGGCACGGCGCTCACCAATGCCAACCTGCAACGGGTGGAGGCTGCCGAGGACGCGCTGATCGCCCTGGGCTTTTTGGGCTGCAGGGTGCGTTTGCACGGCGACATTGCCCGCATAGAGGCCCCCGAAGATGACATTCTGCGCCTGGCTCAGGAGCCCGTGCGGGAGCGGTTGCTGGCCGCCTTTGCGCCACTGGGCTTCGCCTTCGTCACGGTGGACCTGGCGGGCTACCGCATGGGCAGCCTGAACGCCGCTCTCAAAGGGGAATAACATGGAAACTGGCAATTTGAAAAAGCTCTTGGAGAGCATCCGCGACGGCGGAACCAGCGTGGATGACGGCCTCAAAACCCTGTCCAGCCTGCCCTTTGAGGATCTGGGTTATGCCAAGATCGATCACCACCGGGCGCTGCGCACCGGCTATCCGGAGGTTATCTACTGCGCCGGAAAGACGCTTTCGCAGATACAGGGCATCGTGGGCCGCATGATGGCCCACGACGACAGCAACATCCTGCTGACCCGCTGCGAGCCGGAGGTGTATGCCGCGGTTCGGGAGATTGCCGGCGATCAGACCGAGAACTTCGAGATGGCTCGCTGTGTGTTCGTGCGCCGGCATGCTGTCACGCCTGCCAACGATCACTTTATCGCCGTCGTAAGCGGGGGTACTTCCGACATGCCCGTGGCCGAGGAGGCCGCCATCACCGCCGAGGTCTTCGGCAACCGCGTGGAGCGCGTGTACGATGTGGGCGTGGCCGGCATTCACCGGCTTTTTGCCCAGTTGGACCGCCTGCGCAGCGCCCAGGTGCTCGTCGCCGTGGCCGGCATGGAGGGCGCGCTGCCCAGCGTTGTGGCCGGCCTCGTGGATAAGCCGGTCATCGCAGTGCCCACCAGCGTGGGCTACGGGGCCAATTTCGGCGGCCTGTCGGCTCTTTTAACCATGCTCAACAGCTGCGCCAGCGGCGTCAGCGTCGTCAACATCGACAACGGCTTCGGCGCGGGCTTTTTGGCTTCCATCATCAACAAGCTGTAGACAGCAAGAGGGTTCATGAAGATACTGTATTTCGACTGCCCGGCCGGCCTGTCCGGCGACATGACGCTGGGGGCGCTGCTGGACTTGGGCGTGGACGAAACCGCGCTGCGGACTGAGCTTTCCAAGCTGGGCGTGGACGGCGAATATGAGTTCCATGTGGATCGCGCGCAGAAGCGCGGCATCACGGGCACCCAGGTCAAGGTGCATTTGACCTATGGCGAGCACGGCGCCGAAGCCGAGCATAAATGCGTCGCCGAAGGCGATGCTCTCGGCCACAGCCGCCAGCATCCCCACGCCCACCGTCATCTGTCGGACATCGTGGAGCTCATTGTGGCATCCGGCCTGTCCGAGAGCGTCAAGCGCCGGGCGGTGGCGCTGTTTACCGAGCTGGCCCAGGCCGAGGGCAAGGTCCATGGCGTGCCCGCCGAGGAAGTACACTTTCACGAGGTCGGCGCGGTGGACAGCATCGTGGATATCGTGGGCGCGTGCATCGCGCTGGAGCTGTTGGCGCCGGACCGCGTGATCTTCTCGCCCGTTAACACCGGCAGCGGCCGCGTGCGCTGCCAGCATGGGCTGATGCCCGTGCCGGCGCCGGCCACGGCGGAGCTGCTGACCGGCGTGCCCAGTTATTCCGACGGCACCATGAGCGAGATGACCACGCCCACCGGCGCGCTGATCGCCCGGTGTTTCGCCACGGGTTACGGCCCCCGGCCGGCCATGACGATCCGCCGTGTGGGCTACGGCCTGGGCTTCAAGGATTTTGACTTCCCCAACGCGCTGCGGGCCATACTTGGAGATGACGGAAGCGATACAGCGGAAGCCCAGACCGTGTGGGAGCTCAAGTGCAACCTGGACGACATGACCGGCGAGGCCATGGGGTATGCGCTGGAGCGGCTGCTGTCCGGCGGCGCGCTGGATGCCTGGTACACGCCCATCTACATGAAGAAGAACCGCCCGGCGTGGGAGCTTACGGCGCTGTGCGCTCCGGAGCGCCGCACCGACGTGGAGCGCATCCTCCTGAGCGAGACGACGACGCTGGGCGTGCGGGCCTGCTCCTTTGAGCGGACCACGCTGCCCCGCGACTGGCAAACCGTAGACACGCCATGGGGCCCCGTGCGCGTAAAGATTGCTCATGGGCCCGATGGGCTGCGGGCGGCCCCCGAATACGAGGATTGCGCTAAGCTGGCCCGGGAGCAGGGCATTCCTTTCGTGAAAATATACGCTACTGCTCAAGCAGTTGCGTTGTCTAAAATTTAAAGGCAGGAGAAACAGATGCATCAGGAAACGGTATTGGTGCTGGACTTCGGCGGCCAATACAACCAGCTCATCGCGCGCAGGGTGCGCCAAGCCAACGTTTACAGCGAGATACTGCCCTACAACGCCCCCATCGAGCGCATTCGCGCTCTGAACCCCAAGGGCATCATCTTCACCGGCGGCCCCAACAGCGTCTACGAGCCCGGCGCGCCGCTGGTGGACCCGGCGGTGTTCGCTCTGGGCGTGCCCATACTGGGCATCTGCTACGGCAACCAGGTGTTCGCCCAGCTGTTGGGCGGCAAGGTGGCTCCGGCGGGCCACCGGGAGTACGGCCGCGTGTCCATCGCCCACGACGCCACGTCGCCGCTGTTCGATGGCATCGAGCGCGAGCTCGTGTGCTGGATGAGCCACACCGACCAGGTGTGCGGCCTGCCCCAGGGCTTCCGCGTGACGGCGGCCACGGCCTCCTGCCCGCTGGCGGCCATGGAAGACGCGCAGCGCAAGCTGTACGGCGTGCAGTTCCACCCCGAGGTCGTGCACACGCCCAAGGGCCAGAAGCTGCTGGAGAACTTCCTGTACCGCATCTGCGGCTGCCAGGGCCTGTGGACCATGCACTCCTTCGCCCGCGAGAGCGTGCAGGCGATCAAGGACAAGGTGGGCGACCACAAGGTGCTGCTGGCCCTGTCCGGCGGCGTGGATTCCTCTGTGGCCGCGGTGCTCTTGAACCGCGCCGTGGGGCAGAACCTCACGTGCATCTTCGTGGACCACGGCCTGCTGCGCAAGGACGAGGGCGACCAGGTGGAGCAGACCTTCAAGGGCAAGTTCGGCCTGAACATGATCCGCGTCAACGTGCAGCAGCGCTTCCTGGAGAAGCTGGCCGGCGTAAAGGACCCCGAGCGCAAGCGCAAGATCATCGGCGAGGAGTTCATCCGCGTCTTCGAGGAAGAGGCCAAGAAGATCGGCCATGTGCACTATCTGGCCCAGGGCACGATCTACCCCGACGTCGTGGAGAGCGGCGCGGGCCACGCGGCTGTCATAAAGTCCCACCACAACGTGGGCGGCCTGCCGGACCATGTGGATTTCGAGGAGATCCTGGAACCCCTGCGGGACCTCTTCAAGGACGAAGTGCGCGCCGTGGGCGAGGAGTTGGGCATCCCCTCGGCTCTCGTGTGGCGCCAGCCTTTCCCCGGACCGGGCCTGGCCATCCGCGTGATGGGCGAGGTGACCGCCGAGAAGCTGGCCATCCTGCGCGACGCCGACGCTATCTACCGTGAGGAGATCGCCAAGGCGGGCTTGGACCGCGAGGTGTGGCAATACTTCGCGGTGCTGACCGACCAGCGCACCGTAGGCGTCATGGGCGATGCCCGCACCTACGACTACCTTCTGGCGCTGCGGGCTGTCACCTCGGTGGACGCCATGACCGCCGACTGGGCCCACTTGCCCTACGAGCTGCTGGGCAAGATCAGCAACCGAATCATCAATGAGGTACCCCACATCAACCGGATCGTGTACGATATCACTTCCAAGCCGCCGGGAACGATCGAGTGGGAGTAAGCGCAGCCGGCTGACACGGGTCATCGCAATATCGCCTGATGATAACTGCTGTCAGGCGATATTGCGTTTTTGATTTCCCAGTCAGGGCCATGGAGGGAATAAGCTGCTGCGGAGAGTCCATATTCCCATCAATATATGCTATAATAGAACAATCATATCGTTCCAGTCAGGCATGTATAAAGGAGCCGCACACAAATTATGGTATCATGCGGCTATGCCGGAGGATATCCGGGAATGAATATCACTGGAATACATTTGGTTGAACAGGGTTAGCGACCGCGCCTACACGGAGGTGCTTCACGGTGATGGAACTGCTCATGGCATTATGGGAAAGCCGTCAAGGACGATTGAAAGGAAAGAAGTATGGAACTCAATGGCGCAAAGGTCAAGCATAAGACTTTCGGATGCGGCGTGGTGGCCCAACGCGAGGGCAGATATCTGGTCGTGGATTTCGGGCACACCCGGAAGGAATTCGTATACCCCGACGCATTCAGGACATTCCTTGTGATCGAAGACCCGACGATCAACGAGAAAGTTCAAAACGATCTTGCCCTTGCCCAAGAGGTGATCGATGCCGCGGAAAAGCAGCGCATGGAACTGATACCCGTGATACACACCGAATCGCGCGATGTGAAAAAGAAAAAGCCCAGAGCTTCAAGCGCCAAACGGCCGCAGCCGCAGCCTTCTGAAATTTTGGTGAAATCACCCACCGGGCAGCAGTACTTTTTTGTGTTCCAGAACAAAACCTTCAATGTCGAGCATCAGGGGGGCTATTTGTGGGCGCCCAAACCCAATGCCAACGGAAGGGACATCTGGCATTGGAAGCTGATGGGGGAAGTGCATGCGGGAGATGTGATTTTCCACATCGTCAACCAAAATATTGTAGCGCTCAGCGTAGCGTCCGGCGCCAGCTATTCGGCGAAGCTGCCGGGCGAGGCCGGGCAAGAGCAAGCCGAGGAAGACGCCGGCCGGCGTGTCGATTGTACGTATTACATACTGAAGTCGCCGATGCCGACGTCCGAGTTCAAGGATACGATCATGGACATGCAGCCCGCGCAGTATGTGCCGTTTAACGCATCGGGCCGCGGGAATACCGGGTATCTGTTCGCGTCCAACCCCACGCTGTCGAAGTTTCTTTTTGACAAGATAACGGTTCGAAACGAACAGCTGGCCGATCTGGCGGAGACGCTGGGGTTTGGGACGGCAGAAGCGGCTCAGTAGCAGGCCGCTGTGCTACGCTCCGCTTTCGCCTGCGGCACTTTGGTGCCTTGGCGATTAGGAACGACTTGTACTTTTATTCCGTTTGCCCGCCGCCGATAACCGTCGCCGGCGGGCCTTTTATTTATCGTCTCATGCTGTACAATAGGGGACGGGGGACGCCTGCGGGCGGGTGCCTGAACGGCCATGAGCTTGCAATTGGTTTCCTCCCGCCGGATGAACCAGCGGTCGGTTTCACAACTCCGAATGGGGATGAGCGATAGCTATATGATTATTGAGGTCGAGAGTTATTTGGGCGACACGTTGATTACGGGGAAGGTATCCTCGATTGAGCAGTTGAGGCATCAGATGCTGAGTGTTTTGCTGCAAGTAGGCGAAAAAGACTTCGTTCCGTTTTTTTGTGCACGATATGGCTTTGACATAATGCCATATGATGATTATATCAAGGTGGATTTCCGTATCGACTTGGATACGCACAAGGTTTTTGGTTGTGAAGATGAGAATGAGTGGACGCCATGAACTGTCATCTCTGTCCGATGATTCCAAAAGCAGATAGTAAAATAGCAAAAATTGAGAGCGCCCAATCTTGGCGCTCACTTTTTTTCACAACTAAAAAGTCACCCTCCTGGGTGACCTTAATAAGCCGACACGATTTACCGCATCAATCATAAAAATATCATAGCCCGAAAATATCAACCTGTCAAGATAAACCGTGAGAAAGCGGGCCTGCGGCAGCAAAATGCCCCGCTTGTCAAGCAGACCTTTCCCACCTTCCATTTGCCCATTTGCACCCCGCCAGGGTGTCCGGTTATTGTAAGCCAAATGGATGGGAGGGTCGCCCATGAACTGGTATAACTACATAGCCCTGCGCAACGGCGGCTACAAGGTCAACGTGCCCATCGAGGTCGTGGGCGAATCCGCCGAGGATGTTTTCGAGTGGGAGCTTAAGGACCTGATCGCCGGCAAAGCCGTGCTGGACGCCGGGTGCGGGCACGGAGAGTTCACGTTGAAGATGGCGAAGTATGCTCACAGCATCGTGGGGTATGACTTCGCCGGGGAGATGATCAAGATCGCCAACCGGTTGAAGAACGAGCAGTCAGCGGACAATGTGACATTCCTGGAAACCGTGTGGGGCCAGCAGCTCCCCTTTGCCGACGGCACCTTTGACGTGATCTACAGCCGCCGGGGCCCCGGCTCCATCGTGGAGCAGAGCCGATTGCTGAAGCCCGGCGGTGTCGTCACAGGAATCCACACCTATCCGATCACGGACGGCGAGATCACCGATCGCATCCAGGCCACCGGGGCTTATACGGACATCGCAAGGCGGGTTTTCCAAACCGCCGCAACCTACTTTGCAAACGAGGCCGACTTCGCCGAATACCTGTCCTCCATGCACCTGTCGCCGGACTACACGCTGCCGGAAAACCGGGAAGCCTTTGAGCGTATCCTGCGGGGCAGCTTTATCGATGGCCGCATCGGCATCCGGGAGAGCAAGCAGATCTGGCGGGCGGTGAAGAAATGAGAGAACCCATCGTAAATAGCATTGCAATCATGCGGGATCGAGTTGCGGCGGTGCTGTCCGCCAAGATGCCAACGATCTATCTGTACGGCTCCGTGGTGCTGGGCGATTTCCGGCTGGGATGGAGCGACATCGATATCCTGTGCCTGGTGGAACAGCCGATTTCCCCTGCGGAGGCGGAGGTGCTCGTCAACTTGCGGCAGGCGCTGCTGGCCGAGCATCCCGGCATTCCCTATTTCCGTCTGTTCGAAGGCGGAATGCTCAGTTGGGATGCGCTGCGTACCGGCCGGAGGGAACCTGTTGTCTACTGGGGAACCAGCGGGCAGCGGATCACGGATGCCTATCAACTGGATCCTTTCTCTGCGATTGTAATCATCAAGTACGGCAAGCTGCTGTGCAGTGAGGATCACAGGGACCGGTTCACCTATCCCTCCCGCAGCGATCTGGTGAAGGCAGTTGGGCATCATTACACGGCAATCAGGAAATTCGCCACGGTCACCTCTGCCCAAGTGACCTCCTGCGGATGGCTGCTGGACATCGCACGGTGCCTGTACACGATGGAGACCGACGATGTCATCGCAAAGACCAAGGCCGGGGAGTGGGCGCTGGAGCGCAATTTGGCGCCGGAACCGGAGATTCTGAGGCGGGCAGTGGAAGTCCGCAAGGAGCCCCAACGGGTTCTGGAGGATGCCGGGACGTTGGCTTGGCTGGCGTCTCTCGGGCCGCATATCCAGCGTTTCGCCGATGTGCTGGAGGCGAAGTTGGCAAAAGCGGAAATCCCCGTATGACTGGCCCGTCCAACAAAGCCATCTGAGCGGTGAAGAAATGAAGGAGGCCAACTTGAAGTACACTGCTGTTTTTTTCGACAGAGACGATACGTTGACGCACGGAAACGAGCAAAAGCGGGTATGGATGCAGGATACGATTTCACAATGGAGCGGCAGAGCCTATGAGTTGCCCTACGAGAAGATGACCGCTTTGTTTCATGCGGCGGGTTATGGCTCTGTAAAGGATGTAGAGACGGAGAAAGCGTTCTGGAAGAGATATTATTGTTGCCTGCTCAAGGGCGAGGGGATATCGGAAAGCCTGGGTACCCGTTCCATTATGCTTTTCAATGAGTTGTGGTGCGAAAACAACCCGCCGATCCCTTACCCTGAAACGGTGGAAGTCCTGGAATGTTTTCGCTCCCGTGGGTATCGGATGGGCGTTATTAGCAACACGTCGCCTTCGCTGGAGCTGACGCTGCAAAAAGCCGGCATCGCGAAGTACTTTACGTCCTTTACCGCAAGCTCGCTGGCTGGGGCGAGCAAACCCAGTCCGATCATCTTCAACGCAGCGCTGAGGGCGCAAGGCGTAACAGCAGCCGAGAGCCTATATGTGGATGATTACGATGTTTTGGCCGATGGCGCCCGCGAGCAGGGCTTTACTTCGTTTTTCATTAACCGGGAGGGCGTATCCGGTGGAAAATGGGTGATTCGCAGCCTGAAAGAAATGATCGATTTTATGGAGAAGGACCATGACTGACACATCCAGCAACGCCATCTGGAGCGCCGCGCAAAGGCCGGATACCTTTGAATCCCGCTCACACCGCTTCCGCGAGGAGATGCGACCTGTTTTCTACCAATGGCTGGGCATTTCTCGCGAAAGCACGGTGTTGGACGGTGGCTGCGGCTCCGGCGTGTTCACCCGCTATCTGGCGCAAGGCTTGACCAGCGGGCACATCACCGGGTTCGACATCAACCCCGGCTTCATAGCATACGGCACGGCAAAGGCACAGGAGCTGGGATTGGACGGCAGGATGAAGCTGGAACTGGCCGACGGCTTTGCCCTGCCTTACGAGGACTGTGCCTTCGACGCGGTGACCAACTATACCTATGTCGGCGTGTTGTCCGACCCCGAGGCAGGGCTCAAGGAGCTCATCCGGGTGTGCAGGCCGGGCGGCGTCGTGTCCTGCGTTGTCGCGTCCAATTCCATCCCGAACATCGGCTGGCAGGGGGATTATCCCTTTGACGGCGCGGACGAGCTGCAGAGGTTGGCCTCGCTGGAAAGCATGATCTTCACCGGCTTTGCCTTCGGTGGCGCGGATTGGAAGCAATCGAAGGCGTGGAATGCCTGCCGCTACCCCAAGCTTTTGGAAACCTGCGGCCTTGGCGATATCCGCGTCTACCCCTTCGCCCATCTGATGTGCTATGGCGACGCCGCTTATCCGCTGGACTACCGCAGGCAGCTGGCCGTCACCGAGACACAGGAGGAAATCAACTGGCTCCAGACGCGATATGCCGGCAAGGAGAGCATCTACGAGAGCCATGGGTTCTTTTGCTGGGACTTTGACCAACTGGTGCTCTTGCTGGAAAGGAAGCTGGCCTATCTCAAGGAACATTTTGACACCGATCAAAGCTATGAATGGCATGGGGGATTCAACTTCATCGTGACCGGAACAAAGCGGGAACGAGGAAGCGGCAACGGGCTTGCGGCCTGTTAATTCCCCTCCGTCTGAAAGTGTACCGGCGTGTGGGAGCTGAGCGCCCAGCCGATCTCCACATGGAACCCCGCCTGGGCCAGGCCGGTGCCGGTGATGTAGCTCTTGCCCGCTATGACCGTGAGGTTGGGCGCGCCCTGCAACTCGCGCAGCCGGCCGGCCAGCTGGCCTTTGCCCAGATGGTCCAGCGTGTCCGCCAGCTCATCGAGGTCGAAGTAGGCGGTAAGGCCCTCGTTTCGCATGAAGTAAAAGGACGGGGACGGAAAGAACGCCATGCCGTCGATGGTGAACTTGTGGGGATGATGCAGGAGGGGGAAGGTTCCATTCAGCGGGTTCTCTATGGGCTCCATGATCACGTTGTACAGACCGGCGGCCACGGCATCCTCCACCAGCAGCCGGCGCTCCTCCAAGGCCTGCTTGATGGGCAGCCGTTCTCCGTTTTCAAAGGTGATGAATATCCGGTCCGCGTGGATCGAGTTCAGATAGTAACGATAGCCGAAGCCTTCATAGAGGAGCTCCCGGCCTTGTGAACCGTCGTGGCTGTCCTCAATCTTCAGGTCTGCCAGCGAGTGCAAGGGGTCCAGATAAGCTGCCACCGCCTGTACCCCCTGGCGGATGTCCACACACAGCGCCGGGTCGTAGGGATCGTAACCCTGCTTGGACAGGCGAGCGTAGTTGATCGGCGAATCCGGCGCGTCGCTGTGCACCAGCAGCACGTTGCCTCCCTGGATGTCGAAGCGCTGTATCCAAAAGCCGGAGCCCGCGGCCTTGCGCTGAAAGGGCTCCAGGTCCGTAAGCGTCAGGTCGTCCCCCCGGCGAGCCAGGTCATAGACATCCTGCAAGGTCATCTGGCGTTGTCCTTCGGGGGCGCTCTGCGCTGCCGCCAGCGCGCGCCGCAGGTCGGCGAGAGTGGTTTCGTCCGTCGGTGTCAGCCGGTAGATGCTCCACAGCCTGTCGCCGTGCAGCGTAACCAGCCATGTCTCGCCGTCCATGCGGTACAGGTTCAGTTGCCGGCCCCCATGGCTGAAGACCGCCCGCAGCCAGCGCTCCTGGAACCGGGACAGGTTGGGGGGCGCGAAGGATTCCAGGAGCAAATCGCCCTTGGAGGTGAACTCATCTGCTGCTACCGGTGTCCGGCCGTATTGCGCCGGCAGCGATTCCACGTCGCCGGTCTGGGTGCTGGCGATGATCAGCGCGTACTCGCCCACGCCATACACATACGGCATGGCCCCCTTGGCGGCCAGTGTGGAGCTCAGCGGGTTCATATACAGGCACTCGTCGAACACATAGCAGCCGGCGATGTCTCCGATGGTGCCCGGTGCAGCCGTAGAGGTGGCGGAGGCATCCTGCGCGGGTTCCGGCGCGGCTGCGGAGAAGCCGATGCCGCCGGCGGCGATCAGCCCGCAAACCAGCAAGACAGCGATAGCCGTGCCCATGCCCGGCCAGCTTTGCCGCCTTCGCGCCGCGGCCATGATCACCCATGTGGCCGCGCCGGCCAGCAGCACGACCAGCATATCCACCGGCGCCAGCGGGAGCGCCCCCAACCTCTCGTAGAACCAACCCGTGCCGAAGCGGTACAAACCTCCGGCCATCATGGCCGCCTCGCCCGCGTACATCAGCGCCACGGCGGCCAGAGCCAGCAGCACCGGCACGCCGATGCCCAACCAGTCGCGCCGCCTCAGCAGGAAGCTGCCGGCATACGTGCCTACGGACGCGCCCAGGCCCACGAAGAACAGGCAGGTCAGCACCGAGGCCAGCGGCGTCTGTATCGCGTCGGTCTGGCGGAAGAAAGCGGTCGTGTTGGCGAACACGCACAGCGCCAGCAGCGCCGCTGTGGCCATGCCCTGCAGCAGCAGCGGCTTGGCCTGGGAGCGTTCGCCGGTGCGCACCATGCGCCCGATGCCGTAAACCATGGCGCAGACCATGGCGATCAGGAGCAGTGCGATCACATGGTAATGTATTTTGTAGCCGCTGTCGCCCATGATGTATAGGGTGCGGTCCGCGAGGGTGTAGGCGGCCGACTGAGCCCGCGTCAGCGGCGAGGCGATGCACAGGCTGGTCTGCCACGCGTCCACCGTGGCCGTGGGGATGGGTCCCTGGTCTACGCCCAGCGTGGCCGGGTCCACCAGCGCCATGCCGGCGGTGCGTATCTGCATGCGTTCAAAGAATTGCTCCAAGGCGAAGAAGACGCCGACCGCACCGGCCAGCCCCGCGGGGAAGGCCAGGCGCCCGGCCCGGAACAGCAGCGGCTGGAATGCGGCGAACAGCAGTATCGCAAAGCACAACGCCGCGTAGGGCACCACATATTTTGCGTATTGCTCCGGCGCTATGGATCCGTTGGTGACGCTCCAATATGCCATGCGTACGCCGTTTATCAAAGGATAAGCCGACAGCGCCAGCAATACCGCCAGAGAAAGCAGATAAAACCGCCGATATTCTTTGCTCTGCATACCATCACCCCCGAAGCGTTGGATTGGTCAGCAGCACCAGCGCCGCGGCCAGCACAAACGCGGCCGACGCGGCGAAGCCGATCCACGTCATCCTTTTGTAGTTCAGCACGTTGACGATGCGCACCTTGACGCCGGCGCGCCCGAAGGAAGTGGAGATCAGAAAGCGCTTGTCCTCGGCGAAGCGCAAAAGGGCGGACGCGTAGGCCTTGCGCTGCTGCGGGCCATACGCACCCTTGCGCAGCACCGCCTCGTCGCATGAGAGCTCCATGTCGGTGAAGAATGACTTGAGCATGACCCACACCAGGGGGTTGAACCAATGCACGCAGGCCACGGCGATGGCGATTACCCGCCATAGGTTGTCCAGCCGCCGGCGGTGGGTGTTTTCGTGAGCCAGCACCATCCGGCCTTCGGGGCTGTCCGGGTCCAGCCCCGGCGGCAGCAGAATTTTTGGCTGCAGCACGCCGATCAGCACCGGCGAGAGCAGCATGTCGCAGCGGTAGAAGTTCTCTTTGATAAGGGCAGCTTTGCGCAATTCCGCCAGTGTCAGCGCGTACAGGGCGCATGCTGCCAGCAGCGCCGCCAGCGCCACGATGGCCCACACAACGGACCCGACCGCGAAAAGCTGCCGCAATGCCTCGGTCTTGTATGCCAGAGGCGCGTAGCCCTGGGCCGCGCCGATCATGTTCATCGTCATCAGCCGCTGCGCTCCGGGAAGCGCCGACGCGCCTGGCAGCATGGCCTCCATGGGGACAAGCCGCCGGACCAGCCCGCCGGTGAAGTTGAACAGGCTCCATTCGCTGGACGGGGCCAGCGGAATCGACAGACGGACAAACGCCAACACCCATAAAGGGTAGACGATGCGCCGGGGCAAAGGGCGGATCAACCGCAGGAGCAGCAGCGCGGCGATCACAAGACCGGCCGCCAGGCTCATGTTCAACACAAAGTAGAAGATGCCGCTCAGCACGGGTCTCACTCCTTCCGGTCGTGCTCCTCGATCAACCGGCGCAGATCGTCGGCCTCCTCGGCGTTCAGCGTGCCGTCGGCCAGAAAGGACGAAAACAGCGCTTTGACCGACCCGCCAAAGAAGGAATGCAGCACCTCTTTGGCTTCTTCCAAGCCGACCTCCTCGCGCTTTACCAGACTGTGGCATACGAAACCGGGTTCCGTGCGCAGGATGGCCCCTTTGTCCACAAGCTTTTTGATAACGGTATAGGTCGTGTTTTTGTTCCAGCCGATCCTGTGTGCCGCCAGCACCGAGAGCTCCTTGGCGCTGGCGCCTTCGCGTTCCCACAGCAGCTCCATGAGCTTGCGCTCGCCTTCAAACAGCGTGATTCTATGCATGGGACTTCTCCAGACTATTCAAGTAGTTTTCACGGACAGACTATCAGAATAGTCCGGCGCTGTCAAGGAGCGTGGGTAAGCCTGATTCGACAAGTGAATTCAAAGCATATAATATTTCCTTTTTGTTTTGTAAAATACGCTGAAATCTGCAATATTGTTTGAAATCGATCTTGTCTATATGTTAATATTTGCTCAATGTTTTTGCTAATTTTTTCCAATTCAGGAGGAACACGACTGTGAAAAAGCCTGTATCCATCGTTGTTGTGACGCTCATGCTGTTGCTGCTGCTCCCGCTGGCAGCGCTGGCTGCGGGGTCCACATCCCTGACCATGGAGAAGGGGACGTCCACCGTGCTGTACAACAGCGTGCACAGCGACGACGGCTACAAGATGTGGACGACCAGCAATAGCTCCATCGTCCAGCTTCTGAATCCCGCGGGCAACAGCTGCGGCGTGCGGGCCGTGGGCCTGGGTACCTGCACCGTTGCGGTCAGCGTGCGTTACACGGTCTGGGTGACGGCCTGGATCCCCACCCCCGTGGGCGGTTATTGGGGTACGAAACCGGAAACAAGAATCGATATCTACAACCATGTCATCACCGTGCTGGAGCCCGGCAAAGCCGATGTGGTCACAGAAGTCAAGTTTACCGGCCCTTTAGCGGCGAAAATCAATTCCAGCCTGAGCATCGGGGACACCTTCTTCGGGCCTTTTCAGATGCGAGTCAGCACAGGCTCCGGCACCCGTTGGAGCTTTGACCTGTCGCGCCTGAACTTCACATCTTCCAACCCGGCGGTGGCCGTGGTCGGGGAGAATGGCGCGATCCACGCCGTGGGCAAGGGCAAGGCCGTGATCAAGGCTGCCACGGCCGACGGGCTTTCCGATTCCTACACGGTCACCGTGGGTGATTTCACCGGCTACACGGCCATCTCCACGCCGCAACAACTGAACGCAATCCGTAAAAACCTCACAGGTAAATACTATTTGACCCGGAACATCGTTTTCCAGAAGGCGGATTTTGCGCCCGGCGGCGCTTTTTACAACGGTGGGGCCGGTTGGGTACCGATTCCTGACTTCAAAGGTGTTCTCAACGGCAACCATTTCTCCATCCAGAATTTGCAAACCAACACCACAGGCAAAGCCGGCCTGTTTGCCAACCTCGTGGACGCCACGGTCAGCAACCTGGAGATGAAGAACTGCAGCATCCGTGGAACCGATGATACGGGCGCCATCGCCGGACTCGTGGATAACGTCTACACGGAGCAACGGAATCTGATCTATAACTGTAAGACCACGGGAGGATCCGTGTCTGGTAACAATGCCGGCGGTATCGCAGGCAATGTCGAAGGATCGGTGGTGGCGTTGTGCCAGAACAGCGCCAGCGTGACCGGCACATACCAGGTTGGCGGCATTGCGGGGCGCAGCTTCTATACGCCTATCTGGTTTGCCAAGAACACGGGAACGATCACCGGCAAGAACGCTTATGCGATCGGCGGCATCGCCGGCACTTCCGGCTTGGGGTCAGACATTCTTTCCTGCGCCAACGAAGGCGCTGTCAAAGGCATATACGATTCCAACAGCGGAGCCAGCTACGGAAGCTTCTACATTGGAGGGATTGTTGGCGACATGGGCGCGGCCGAAATGCGGTATTGCGCCAACAAGGGGAACGTCAGCGTGCAGTCCACCAACACGAGCAAAAGCTTTGTGTACGTGGCGGGTGGAATAGCCGGTAGATTTTCCAACGACAATCAGGCATCCGACTGCTATAGCACGGGTTCCGTTCAGCAGACCTGCACCACCGGCGAGACGCTGATGGGCGGCTTAGTCGGCGTCATCTGGTCCAATCAGGAGGCGGGTTCCCGGATGCAGCTGTTGTCGTGCTACAGCACGGGCAGCTTAAAAAGCAATCTGACCAATGTCAGGCTGGGCGGCGTTCTTGGTGGCACCACGGGCAGGGGCGGAAACATCGTAACGCTGGTCAAGGATTGCTATTACAGCAACAGCGCCTATCCCGCCGCCGGCAAGATGAACTCCGGCAGGCTGGAGAACGTGCTTGCGCTGTCCGCTACGCAGTTCAAGAGCAAGGCCAGCTTTGTGGGCTTTGATTTCAACCGGATCTGGACCATGGGTTCCAGCGCCCCGCAGCTGCGCAGGGGCAATTTCCGGCCGACCTATTACACGTGTACCGTGGCCTATGACACCGACGGAGGCAGCAAGATTGCCGGCGTCACCGTGGCCTATAACACCCTGCTGACCGCCCCCGCCACGCCCACGCGCACGGGCAGCACCTTCGCCGGCTGGTACAAGGATGTCGCCTGCACCAAGCCGTGGAACTTCAAAACCGACAGAGTGATGTTCAGCACCACGCTGTACGCCAAGTGGGCGCTGGGCACCCCCGGAGCGCCCAAAGCGGCATCCACGGGTTATAACAGCGTCAAGGTGTCCTGGAACGCCGTGGCCGGTGCTGCCGGCTACCAGGTGTGGCGCAGCAAGACGCCTTCCGGCGGCTACACGCTGGCGGCGACGACTACCGCAACGAGCCACACCAGCACCGGCTTGGCCACCGGCGCCACGTACTATTACAAGATTCGCGCCTATCGCACGGTGAGCGGCGTGCGCCAATACGGCTCCTACACGGCGGCGGTATCGGCCAAGCCTCTGCCGGCTGTGCCGGCCGCCCCCAAAGCGGCATCCACGGGTTACAACAGCGTCAAGGTGACCTGGAGCGCCGTGACCGGTGCGGGGGGCTACCAGGTGTGGCGCAGCACGACGGCGTCCGGCGGTTACAAGCTGGTGGCCACTGTGGCCGGTACCAGCAGCACAAGCACCGGTCTTTCCACCGGCACCACATACTATTACAAGATTCGTGCCTATCGCACCGTGAGCGGCGTGCGGCACTACGGCCCCTATACGGCGGCGTTGTCGGCCAAGCCGGTGCCCGCCACGGTGACCGGCGCCAAGGCCGCCCGGGCGACCTCCAGCAGCGTGAAGCTGACGTGGAGCGCGGTGTCGGGCGCGACCAAATATGAGGTATACCGCGCCACAACCAGTACCGGTACGTACACGAAGCTGACGGAAACGGCTTCCACCGCTTACACCAACACAAAGCTGACCACCGGCAAGACCTACTATTACAAGGTGCGGGCCTATCGGGTGGTGGGTTCCGCCAAGGTGTACGGGAGCTTCAGCTCGGTGGTTTCCGCAAGACCGTAATAGGCAGCGGGCCATTGATATGCTATACTGGGTTTGTCCGGAGGAAACGGTATGATCTATGTCTTGAAATACATTAGGATGGCTTGCTCCGTTAAAGTGGATAAACGGCGAGACGTTTAGCGGAGCTGAATCCGCAGGGCAGTGCCTTGCGAGGGTCGTCGGCAATGGGACTGCCAGCGCGTTTACCGTGCTTTGGTTAGTGTCCTTTGCCGACGAGTGATGGAGGAAAGCAAAGGCTGCGGGCGTTTCGCCCGCGGCCTTTTTGTTTGATGAGATCGCGCCGATAATCGGTGCGGTTCAACCAGGCGGAAGGCAAATGTCTTCCGCCTTTTTATATTTTAGGAAGGATCAACCTATGAAGTACATGATAAAGCATGTAACAACAGAGCATGAGCTTGACGACGCGCTTGCCCTTGACCGGAAGGTGTTCGGGATGCCGAGCGAACGGTGCAGCTCGGCCTATTCCCGAGAGAAGTGGCTGGAGCGCACGCCATCCTTTGGGGACCTTATGCTCTACGCGGAATCCGGCGGCGAAACCGTCGGAATCGTATTCGGCAGGGTGGAGGGCAACGGCAGCATCACAGTGGGGCCGGTGGCGGTGGACGAACGCTTCCACAAACAGGGCATTGCCCGCGAGATGATGCTGCTGCTGGAAACGCGCGCGCTCGGACACGGCATCCGCCATCTTGGTCTGGGCGCTATGGAGAGCGCCGAAGGGTTCTATGAAAAGCTCGGATATACAGGCTCGCTGCTCCTGCAATCGGAGCGGTACAGCATTGACGAGCTGCTGGCGCTGAACACGAAGTACCCGGTGATCCATACGAACGTGTACGAAGGTACGGTGAATCAGGTATTCCTCGAACTGCCCGCCGCCGACCGGGAGTTTCAACGGAACTGTGAGTGTACCCTGCCGGGCTGCTACACGCAGATGGTATACGGCAAGACAATCGAAACGGAGGGCTTTTGATATGAAAGACAACATTGGAAATTACGCCAAGCATGCTGCCTATTGGGATTGGAGCAAGCAGGACCACGACCGGACGCCGGACGACGAATATTGGTACCAATACGCGATGCGGTACGGGAACAACGTACTGATCCCGATGTGCGCGTGGGGCGAAGCGGGCGCCTATATGGCGCGCCGGGGAATGAACGTGACCGCCTTCGACATTACGCCGGAGATGATAGCGGAGGGGCGAAAACGGTTTGGCGATGTGCCGGGCCTGCGGCTTTTTGAGGGCGACGTGACCGATTTCCGTTTCGACATCCCTCCGGCTGACTTCTGCTACAGCGTGGATTTCGGGCACATTCTGACCATCGAGGATGTAAAAAAGGCGCTGGCGCGCATCAACTACCACCTGCGGGATGGCGGCGGGCTTGTGATAGAGACGACGCTGCCGCCGACGGAGTCGCACAGCTATCCGCTGCAGACCTTTATGCCGTCGCATCAGGTTTATCCCGGCCTGAAGGTGTGGAAGACGGGCGAAGGCCGTTTTGACGCGGAAACAGGACGGCACTACATCTCGCAGAAGTTCTATGCCAAGGACGAAAGCGGACACACCGAGAGCTTCGACCATGCCTTTTATCTGCAAAGCTATTCCCGCGAGCAGTGGCTCGCGGCGCTGGAGGAGTGTGGCTTTGGCATCGTGGGCGAATACCGGAACCGTGAGGTGGAATCGTGGCAAAGCGGTGGCGAGGGATTTCATATCTTTGAGGCAAGGAGGATACCAAAATGAAATTTTACCAGGATCAAATCGAATTTGCCGCATCACAAATCGGCTATATCGACAGCGGCGAAAAAGGTGTTTTTCTTGACACGGTAAATACTGAGAACCAAATTGAAGCAAAAATCTTTCACAATGGGGGTATGGCAGGAGTCTTTTACAGTTGCGTCATATTTGGCGGGTTGAGGATGCACATCTCTTTTGAAACGGACACTGGCGAATTCAATGAGGATTTGGCTATTTGTGTACAGTCCGCACTGAAGAAGGCGGATATGGCGTCCTGTTCGATTTGGATATTCAACGAAGACAAAAAAATCATTAGATTTTTGAAGGAAAGGTTCCGTATTGCTCCAGAAGGTGCACATGACTATGCCTCCATTGAGTATATCATGCGCCGCGAAAGGTTTGACCGGACGGCAGACCAATCTGTTCTGAAAATCCGGTCATACGAAGAAGACCATATTGATGATTATCTGATTCTGTTGGATGGCTCTATGACCTTTGTCGATCCGCCGCCAAATTTCCTGGGCGGCAAAGGGCATTGGTTACAATGTTTTGCCGAACGCGCGAACGACAACTCTTTTGAAGCCTTTTGGAAAAGAGATAGACTCGTCGGGCTGTACTGGCGAAAAAACGCGGAAATCGATATCCTGGCAGTGGGCATGGAACACCAGCGCAAAGGATATGGTTCGATCATACTTACACGCGCAATCGACATGGTTTTCAAAAATACCGATGCGGATTTTGCGTATCTATATGCCGTGAACTGGAATGTCAAGGGGCAGTCGTTTTTTCAAAAATACGGGATGGTGCAGAACGGTCACTCGTATCTCTTGAAAATATACAACTATGATGACGGAAGGTGAGCCCGATGAAGCGTGAGGACTTCCAGGCAATCAGGGAGAGAATCCCCAACTACCGATACATATCGCTGGGGCCGGTGGTTTTTGATGCGGTGGCTCACTATGAGGTTCTCCGCAACGATGACATGGCCATTCTGCTGCAGGGGCATAACCGGGAGGCCGACATGCGGGAGCTGCACTTCGCCGTGGGCGACATGGGGCTGGTTCTGGACGCCGTCAAGGCCCAGCCCGGCTCCACACTGGTGACCTTTATACCACCGGAGCAAAAGCAGCGCTTCCTGGATCACGGCTTTGAGGTGTACGGCGAGATGAACGATTACTGGATGGACGACCTGGTGGTTCATGAGGCTAATCCAGCGAACATCTGCTTTATGGATGCCGGGGAGCATTTCGCCGTATCGAAGGTTACCACGGCAGTCCGTGGGCAAAGCCGGGAGTTCCACGGAGAAAGCCCTCAGTGGGTGGAGGCCTGGATGAACGGAGCCAATCCCGAAGCCGTCGATTGCGGCGCAACGGACTGTAATATTATCGTCCACCGCGAGAATGCTCATCCCGTCGGCATCCTGTGCGTCGCCGTCTATGGGCACGGCAGCCCTAAAGGCAAGGTCGTTTGGATACGCCTGGTGGCTGTCCGCCCGGAGTTTCAGGGCCGGGGGATTGGACGAAAGCTGATCAACCAGGCACTGAGCTATGGCATTTCCAAGGGAGCCAAACGGGCATTTTTGATGGCGGACAGCCTCAACGCCAACGCCATCGGCCTGTATCGCAGCATTGGCTTTGCGGCCAAGGCCGACGGTGCGCAGCTCGATATGATTTACAAAGGGTGTTGAGAGGGTATGAAAGGAGAGACGATATGAAACATACTGAAATCATTGCGGACGACTGGAACAAGTGTTCAGACAGCTACTATGGCAGGATCTATTCCGGGAATGCCATTCATCGGTTTGCTGCCGATCCCATGTGGGCATTTCCGCTGGAGGTCAGAGAAATGCTGCTCCGCGCGTTTCCCGATTTCCGGGGCAAACGGGTGCTTGTGCCTTCCAGCGGCGACAACGGCGCGGTGTTCGCTTTTCACCTGCTGGGCGCCAAAGTCACCTCAGCGGATATTGCGGAGCGGCAGCTCTGCAACGCAAGAATGATTGCCGACGCGCAGGGCTGGAACATCGAGTTCGTTCAGGACGACAGCATGAGGTTGGAGAACATAGGAGAAAACGAATACGATCTGGTCTACACATCCAACGGCGTGCACGTGTGGATCAACGACCTTGCGGCGATGTATCACAACTTCCAGCGCGTGCTCAAGCCGGGTGGCAGCTACATCATGTTCGAGACCCATCCGTTCATCCGCCCTTTTGATGGCGCCGCTGCCGACAAAGGGGAGTTTGTCGTCCATAAGCTCTATGAAAGCACCGGCCCGTTTGGGGAGGTGCCGACCTATGCATGGCGTATTATGGATATGGCAAATGCGATGATGGAAGCGGGATTCATCATCCGGCACATGGAGGAGTTCCATTCACAGCTCGGCACTTTCGATTGCTGGTGGTATCAAACGCCAGCGCAAGCCGAGGCAGACGGGTACGGAAAGTTCGATTGGAAGCGCAACCCCTGGGCGGCGCTGCCGCAGTGGATCGGCTTCTCCGCCCGGAAAGGTGGTAGCAAAACATGAGCATCATCCAGACCCACGACATCACGCTGTACGGCGGCAGCGGAATCGTGCTGCGGCCGCTGTGCGACGAGCATCTGCAATACCTGTACAAATGGTGCGCCGACCCGGAGGTGCTGTATTGGACCGAGGGCGGTACGGCGGATACGAACCTGTCCTATGGACCGGACACCGTCCACGACATCTACGGCGGCGTGTCACAAAACGCCTTTTGCTTTCTGGTGGAGGCCGACGGTGTGCCCATCGGCGAGTGCTGGCTGCAGAAGATGAACCTATCGTACGTCAAGGCCCTGTATCCTCAAGGGCTGGACGTCCGCCGCATCGACATGTCCATCGGCGAAAAAGACTACTGGGGACGGGGAATCGGTACGCAGTTCATCGGCATGCTGGTGGATTTCGCCTTCTGCGGCCAGCATGTGGACGTGCTGCACTGCTTCTGCGAGGATTACAACCATCGCAGCCGCCGTATGTGGGAGAAGCACGGCTTCACATTGGTTCTGAGTGAGGAGCTGCCGCAGCCGCAGAAAGGAAAGCTGCAATACCATTACCGCCTGACGCGGCAGGAGTACATCCAGCGACACCGCGTAACCGTGCCCAAATCTGAACAGTTCCAGTTGCCACTGTCATCCCTGCAGCCCAGCCAGCTTTATATCAGCGAAGGCAAGCTTCGTCTGGTGCGGGAGTGGTTCGATTCCGGTGATCGCGACATCTTTGATCCCATTCCGATAAAGCGGCTGGACGGCCGCACGCTGATGACCGACGGGCACACGCGGGCGGTGGCCGCCCTCCTGGCCGGCTGGCAGACCGTCCCGGTCTATTGGGACGAGGACGAGCTGGATATGGCCGCCTATGCCATGGATGTGTGCTGGTGTGATGAGGATGGTGTCCGCAATCCCATCGATCTGGCATGCCGTATCGTGCCCCACAGGGAGTACGAGCGGCTGTGGAGGAAGCGGTGTATGGAGATGGTGGTACAATAGCGGTTGTATTACTGCTGGGGTAATATGCCACAACTTAATCCCAATATCTGTTCGCAATCTGAACCAATAAACTGTGCGCATCGCGGTTCTCCAGCAGATAATCCACAAAGAACTGCTCGATTTCCGCATCTTCCTTTATGGCGTTCAGCACCTTAAAAGCCAGCAGCTTGAGCTTATAATCCGCCTGCTGCCTTGCACATCGCAAGGCAGCAGGTTTTGTTCGTGAGTCCTTGGCGCGAGCCAAAAGCATCAACATACCCTTCATTTGCCGTATATGATCGCCAGATAGATCGTCAAGACAAGTATGCATCAGCTCATCCGTTACTTGATCAACTTTGGCCGCCGCCATCTGTGCGTATTCCTCTACTGTGGGATATAAGCCAGCGGAAGCAATGAATTTTTGCTCCCATTCTCTGTCAATCAAGCTGCTCTCTTCAAAGAGAACTTCACGCCGAGACCGCCTTTTTGACGTGCTCTCTGTGTCTGGTAGATAGCGTTTGGGTATATCTCGTATAGGTGCCTGAAGAGACGAAAAGGTGAGCATTTCACTCTGGGGTTTGCCTTCTGCAAACGTATGTTGATAACCACTGAATGGGATGATCGTGATACATGGAACCGACTCACCCAATAAAGCTGATGCGCACGCCTTGTGATGACCGTCCAGCAGCAGGCTAATAAACTCCATACAACTGTAAAGTATGGCCCGGGGCCTTCTGTCTGTTTTTTGAAAACGATTTGTAACTGTACTCGTTCCTCCGAGTAGCACTTGGTGCTTTGGGTTGGGTAAATAAATACCGGTTGCCCATCAATATATTGATAGTCATCGGCACCAAGAAAAACTGCGGTCGCGGGATTTATTGTAGGCTGATTTGGTACACTCCAGAAAAAATTGCCATTTCCATCGGTAGGATAGCAGATCGCATCGGCTATGACATAAAGGCCGCTTTGCAACAGACCAAGAAGAGGAGACAGTATGGCTATGGACGTGTCCAAATCGATAAAATCTGCGTTGATGGCATCGCCGATTTGGCGCAGCTGCGGGCAATCTGCCTTGTCGATACCATATCCCGTTGTCAGCAAGCTTTCGCAAGTCGGGCAAGCTGGAGAGTTGATCTGGACAAGCGGAACATCGCCCAGCAAGACTTGCATGAGAGTACGGCTACCGTAGGTATCATCAGGGACTTCCACTGCTTCTGTATGCAAAGCCCCGTTGCCCCTGACGTAGACAAGCCGCGCGTGGGAACACCAAAGAGCATTGCGGATGTCCATCTCGCGTATCAGCGTTTCCATGACGGGTTTCATTGATTTCATAAACAATCCTCGTCACCTGTCCTGGTTAGTAAATGTGATGGGTTTCCACTCAGTGCTTCTCAATGAATTCGGCTATCCGCTCATGCCACCTTACCGTGTCGCAATCTCCAGGCTCCGTTTCCTCCCCGTACATCAGGTCCGCCAGATAGCGGGGCCGCTTGCCGCCCAGGGCCATGGCCTTCACGCAGGACACGCAGTAGACGCACACGTCGTCGGCGGGCATCTGGGAGGCGCGCTGGCGCATCTTCTCGTGGATCGCATCCACGGGCCAGGCGGGGTAGTAGCTGTCTCCGCAGCACGCCTGATTGGCGCCCGTGCGCTCGGCCTCAATGATGGTGATACGCATTCTCTGGAGCAGCGCCCGCACGGCGGTGTGCAGATCTGGCCGCGTGCGGGTGGGGCAGGCGTCGTGCACCGACACGGCAAGGCCGCCGTAATCGGGCAGCGGGAATGCCGGCAGGCCGGCCGCGACCTCCCACAGCGAAACGGTGGCTAAGCCCTCCCGGCGGCTGCGGTATCGCCGGTCGCACCCGGAGCACGTGTTGATGATCGTGGTGCCCTCGGGCAGGCCGTCCTCATGATGGCAGCAGGTGCTGTGCAGCGGCATGGGGCCCAGCGCCGCGTTCAGAGCCTGCCAGATTCGATCGGCCAGTTCGGGTTTGTAGAGCACCAGCGCGCAACCCGGCGCAAAAACATAACTCATATTTAGAATTCTCCCTGAATTTCCTGATACGTGACCCGGCCCTCCAGCGCCAATAGTCGCCGTTTGACTTCCAGCCCGCCGGCATAGCCCACCAAGTCCCCGCTGGCCCCCACAACCCGGTGGCATGGTATGAAGATCGCGAGGGGGTTGCGGTTGTTGGCCATGCCCACGGCGCGACTGGCGGTGGGCTGGCCGATGTGCGCGGCGATCTGCCCGTAGGTGCGCGTTTGCCCGTAGGGGATGGTCAGCAGGGCATCCCACACCTTTCGTTGAAACCCGGTGCCCGCCGGCCGCAGCGGCACGGTGAAGGCCGTGCGCTGCCCGACCAAGTATTCCCACAGCTGCTGTGCCGCCTCATCGGTGATGGCGCTGCGCCGCAGTGTCGCGCCGGATGGGGGCGGGCCGAAGTCCAACCGGGTCAGGGCGCCTCCGTCGGCGCACAGCGTGACAGGGCCGATGGCCGTGTCATAAGAAAAACAGGAATCCGCTGCCGCGGGTGCGCCACCGCGCCGGGCGCGGCCCGGCGTGCCGCCGGCGTGCTTGGCGTGGAAGGCGTAGAACGCCGACAGGCTGCCAAAGCCCAGCTCCTGGGCCACATCCAGCACCGTCGCGCCCTGGGCCAGCGCGTCGGCGGCGTGTTTCGCCCGCAGGCTGTCTACATATTGGCCGGGCGTCATGCTATACGCCGCCCTAGACAGCTCGATGGCGCGGTTGGCCGAGATACCCAGCGCCCGCAGGGACCGCAGCGCCTTGGCCTTGTCGGCGAAGCCCGCTTCCAACGCGGCCTTCATCCTCTCGGCCAGCTCCCGGTCGGGCCGGTGGTCGGCCAAGTCCGGCCGGCAGCGCTTGCACGGGCGGTATCCCGCGTCCTGCGCCTGTTGGGGGGTATCAAAATAGGCGACGCCGCAGCGGTTGGGTGTCCGCGACGGGCAGGAGGGGCGGCAGAACACGCCGGTGGATTTCACCGCATAGTAGAACCGGCCGTCATAGGCGCTGTCGTTGTGTGCAACAGCGGTCAATTTTTCTTCTTCGGTCATGGTGTTTCCTTCTTCCGTGGGGCTGTGCGGCGGGCCATGAGACCATCGCTTTATCTGCATTATAACAGAAGATCGTTTTGCTTTCTTTCTGTTCGTCCCCCTGTAATCGCCGTCCGGTTGGACATTTGTCCACTCTTTTGCTATATTGTTGCAAAACAACCCCGGGAGGTGAGAACCGATGGCGACCAAGAGCAAACCCGCCGAAACGGGGAAGAGGAGAAGACCGGTGCTGACAGCGTTTTTCTGGCTGCTGGGCGCGGCGGTGGCCGCCGGTTTGGCTGTGCTGGCGCTGGATCTGGTTGTGGTGGCCGGGGGCGGCCGCGGCATCGTGGCCCAGGCCGACGCGAAGCAGGCCCAGTGCATCATCGTGCCCGGCGCCATGGTGTGGGGGGAGACGCCCAGCTTCATGCTGCAGGACCGGCTGGACGTGGCGCGGGAGCTCTATGACGCCGGCGTGGCCCCCAAGATATTGGTCAGCGGCGACCACGGGCAGGAGGACTATGACGAAGTGAACACCATGCGCCGCTATCTGGAGGATCATGGCGTGCCCACCGAGGACATCTTTATGGACCATGCGGGGTTTGACACCTATTCCACGATGGCCCGCGCCAAGGCGGTTTTTCAGGTGGAGAGCGCCGTTGTCGTGACGCAAAGATACCATCTGTACCGCGCGCTGTTCCTGGCTGGCAACATGGGTATCCGGGCCCAGGGCGTGCCCTGCGACCGCTACCAATCGGCCCGTCAGTGGTATTACGACATTCGCGAGATCGCCGCCCGCGCCAAGGACTTCGTGACCGCCCGCATCACCCGGCCGAACCCCAAATATCTGGGCGACGTGATCCCCATCAGCGGCAGCGGCGTGGCCACCCACGACTAGTGCAGGCAACGCGCTTGCGCGCTGCCCAGGTTGCATGGGCGAGCAGGGGGCACAGTCCCCGACCAGCCTGTCGCCGCTGAAAGCGGCGAGCAGCGCCATCCGCAAAGGAGAGTCAAGTGAAATCCTTCCGCAAAGAATTAACCTTCAGCATCCCCCAACGGCGTGCTTACGTGAACATCACCGGGCAGGTGCAGCGCTGCATCGATGAATCCGGCATCCGCGAGGGGCTGGTGTTGGTCAACGCCATGAACATCACCGCCAGCGTGTTCGTGAATGACGACGAGTCCGGCCTGCACCAGGATTTCGAACGCTGGCTGGAGACGCTGGCCCCAGAGAAACCCCACAGCCAATACCGCCACAACGGCTTTGAGGACAACGCCGACGCCCACCTCAAGCGCCAGATCATGGGCCGCGAGGTTGTGGCCGCCGTGACGGCGGGCAAGCTGGATTTTGGCACCTGGGAGCAGATCTTCTATGGAGAATATGACGGCAAGCGCCCCAAGCGGGTGCTGGTCAAGATCATAGGGGAATAGGCTCATATGGCGGCTGAAAGCCGTTCACATGGACCACGGAGGTGTGACCATGGACAGGCGCAAGCGCATGGGAATCGTGGCGGCTTTGCTGCTGGTCGCCGCTATGCTGGCATCCTGCGAGCCGCCCGCAAAGCCTATGCAAACGGTGGAGGCCCTTGCCGAGCCGGTGGAATATTCCGAATTCAACCGGCTGATCGACAGCTCGGACATCGTTGTGGTGGGCCGCGTGGTCGGGCCTGGCCAATCGATGGATGCCTTCGCGTTGATGTCGCCCGAAGAAAAGAAAGAGCATGGCATCTCCGACGACAGGAATTCCCCGATTACCGTGTACGACGTTCAGGTGATGGACTGTTGGAAGGGCGGCTTCGCCAAGGGTGAACGCATCCAGATGTATCTGAGCGGGGGCACATGGGACAACGTGTATTATACGGACAACACGATAAAGGACTTTCAGCCGGATCGTGACTATATGCTGTTCCTGGCCAGGCCGATCGTGAAGAGCCTGGGCTATTACATGGTCAACTCTACGACCCAGGGCATCGTGGCGGTGGAAGGGGAACGCGTCAAGGACCGGCGAGGCAACCCATGGCTGTTGACCGGGCAAAGCCTGGACGAAGCCAAACAGGCCTTCCTGCGAGCGCAGGAGGAAGCCCCTTGAATCGATAGGATCCTATGCTTACAGGAGAATTTCAACATGGATACGAGCGCTTATTTCCTGACCCGGCCCGACGCCGCCGACCGCGAGGACGCCCGGGCCTTCAAGCGGGAGTTCCTGAGCTGCGGGGAGTTCATACAGGGGAGCTGCCTGTGGCTGGAATATGAGGACTATGACCGCTGGCTCAAATGGCTGGCCGACAGCGAGGCCAGCCGGGTGCCCGAGGGGCGCATCGGTTCCACGACGCTGTTCACGTGCCGCCGCAGCGACGGGCGCATCGTTGGCATTGTAGACATCCGCCATTCCTTAAGCCCTTTTCTGCTGGAGCGCGGCGGCCACATCGGCTACAGCGTGCGCCCCAGCCAGCGCCGGCAGGGCGTGGCCACAGCCCAATTGGCGTTGGCGCTGCAGGAATGCCGCAAGCTGGGGATCGACCGCGCGCTGGTCACCTGTGACAAGCACAACCTGGGCTCCGCCCGCACGATACAGAAGAACGGCGGCGTGCTGGAGAATGAGGTCGGGGAAGGGAATGAAGTGATACAGAGGTATTGGATACAGCTGTAGAGGGATTGCTGCCGGCATAAGTGTCATACTGGCATAGGGAACAAAGTCGTATGATGGTTGGAGGATATAAGCATCGTGGATGGTATAAGCTCCTGTCTTTTCCTGGTGCCGGCGGTGATGGTTGTCTCGCTTCTTTGGTTCCTTTTCAGAAGAGCCCGGATTTCGAAGGCTGTTTTCCTGAACAATGTGCTGCTGATCCTTACTGTCGTTGTCATTATGGACAAAGTATTTTTTCCGCTCCCCTTGTCCGCCTCGGAAATTGAAAACATGAGGTTGGGGTCGGCCAATTTGCCTGGTTATAATCTCGTCCCCTTCCATACGATCGCCTCTCAGTTGGCCGGGAGCGTATCCGCAAGGTGGGCGTTCATACAGCTCGGCGGCAACATTGTGCTGTTTATTCCCTTAGGCTTTCTGATCACGTGGAAGCTGTTTCAGCGGAACAACAAGATAAACGCGCTCAAGACGATTGCCTTATGTGCGGTATCTTCAGCGTTCGTGGAAGCTGTTCAGCTTCTGTTGTCATTCGCTTATGGCTATGCATACAGGTTCGCCGACATCGATGATCTTTTTCTGAATACGTTTGGTGGGGCCTTGGGGGTTGCAGCCTTTGTTGTCTCGCTGCCGCTGGTCAAAGCGTGGTTGTATAAGTCGGGGAAACCCGTGGCGAGCAATCTCTCATAGAAGGGGTTATTCAAGTGAAGGACCTTGTTGTAGGCGTATCGGCCAGGCATATCCACCTCAACCAAGAAACTTTTATGAGTTTGTTTGGAGAAGAGGCGACCCTGCACAAGCTCAAAGACCTGCGGCAGCCTGGGGCTTATTCGTGTGTGGAGACCGTACAGATTGGCAATGCCGCATATTCGTTTCAGAATGTGAGAGTGCTTGGGCCTTTCAAAACTGTAAATCAAATTGAGATATCCAGTTCGGATGCTTACTTATTGGGATTGAACGCACCCATCAACAAATCCGGTGATTTCAGCAATGCCGAGACCCTTGATGTGACGGTGGGCGCCAGAACAATCCAGCTGGCAAAAGCGGTTATCATTCCGCAAAGACATATCCATATTTCATTTGCTGAAGCAAAAAGAAGAGGATGGAAAGAAGACCGAAAGGTATCTGTTCTCGCAGATGGCATTCGCGGCGGTATCATTCACAATGTCCACATTCGTACAGGCGACTACAAGCTTGAGTTGCATGTTGATCTGGACGATGGGAACGCATTTGGTATACATACAGGTGATAGAGCAGAAATCATACCATAAACCGAATGGCTTAATCGAATTGTAAACAAGTTGGCATCATTTTGCACTTCCCCCTGTTTTCGGGTATACTCCTAGCATCCCAAAACGCCGGAGGCATCCACTTGCCCTTTCTCCCCGTAACAAAAGAAGAAATGACCGCCCTGGGCTGGGACCGGCCGGATTTCGTGTACGTGTCCGGCGACGCCTATGTGGACCACCCGAGCTTCGGCCACGCCATCATCAGCCGCGTGCTGGAGAAGGCGGGCTTCCGCGTGGCCATGCTGCCCCAGCCGGATTATAAGAGCAAAGCCGACTTCCTGCGCTTCGGCCGGCCCAGGTTGGGCTTTCTGGTCAGCGCCGGGAACATCGATTCCATGGTCAACCACTACACCGCGGCCAAGAAACCGCGCAGTCAAGACTTTTATTCTCCGGGCGGTAAGGCCGGCGTCCGGCCGGACCGAGCCACCATCGTGTATTGCAACCGCATCCGCGAGGCCTACCGCAACATCCCCATCATCATCGGCGGCCTGGAGGCCAGCTTGCGCCGCTTTGCCCACTATGACTATTGGGACGACGCCGTGCGCCGCTCGATATTGACCGATTCCGGGGCCAACCTTTTGAGCTTCGGCATGGGTGAGCGCTCCATCGTACAGATCGCAAAGCTTATGGACCGCGGCGTGCCTGTGACCAGCCTGCAAACCATACCCGGCACGTGCTGTGTGGTGGAAAGCCCCGAAGAGGTCGAGGGCATCGTGCTGCCCGCGTGGGACACCGTGCGCCACGGCGGCATGGACTACGCCAGGACATTCAAAACGATCATCGAGCAGCAGGACGCCGTGCGGGGCAAGCGGCTCATCCAGCAGCAGGACCGCGCCTTTGTCGTGCAAAACCCACCCGCGGCCCCTTTGAGCCAGAAGGAGCTGGATGACGTCTATGAGTTGCCCTACATGCGCGCGGCGCACCCGATGTATGCCGCGGCAGGCGGCGTGCCGGCCCTGGCGGAGGTGGAGTTCTCGCTGACGTCCTCCCGGGGGTGCTACGGCGGCTGCTCCTTCTGCGCGCTGACCTATCACCAGGGCCGCGTGGTGCAGGCCCGCAGCCACGAAAGCCTGCTGCGGGAGGCGCGCATCCTGATCGCCCAGCCGGGCTTCAAGGGCTACATCCACGATGTGGGCGGGCCCACGGCCAACTTCCGCTCGACAGCATGCGAGCACCAGAAGGAGCACGGCGCCTGCGCCCACCGCCAGTGCCTGTTCCCCAAGCCCTGCGAGCGCCTGCAGGCCGACCACAGCGACTATCTGGCCCTGCTGCGGCAGCTTCGGGCGCTGCCCGGCGTCAAGAAGGTGTTCGTGCGCTCGGGGCTGCGGTATGATTATCTGCTGCACGACCCCCACGGCGACGCCTTTTTGCGGGAGCTGTGCGAGCACCACATCAGCGGGCAGCTCAAAGTAGCCCCGGAGCATGTCGCAGACCGGGTGCTGCGGGCCATGGGCAAGCCGGGGTTTGACGTGTACCGGCGCTTCCAGGAGCGCTACCGGGAGCACAACCGCCGCCTGGGTCGGGAGCAATACCTGGTGCCGTACTTCATCTCCTCGCACCCCGGCAGCACGCTGCAAGACGCCATCGAGATGGCCGAGGCCATGCGGGACCTGGGCATCCACCCCGAACAGGTGCAGGATTTCTACCCCACGCCGGCCACGGTCAGCACATGCATGTATTTCACGGGCATCGACCCACGCACGCTCAAGGCCGTGCACGTGCCCCGGGGGGAGGAGCGGCGCATGCAGCGGGCTCTGCTGCAATATGGCCGCCCGCAGAACCATGCCATGGTGCGCAAGGCATTGCAGACCGCCGGCCGCGAGGACCTGATCGGCTTTGGCCCCAAGTGCCTGGTACGCCCGCAGGCATTGCGGGATGGCACTGCCCCCGGCTTGCGCAATGTCGGCTATGCCGCAATGCCGGCCGCCGCAAAAAGCGGCGAGCGTCGCTGCGAAGCAGCGAAGGATGTCCCGCGCGCCCCGGGCAAGTCGGCTGCGCCCAAACCCTCAAAACCCGGTAAGGGTAAACCGCCGAAAGGCGCAGCCTTGCCCAAACCCGGCAAGGGGAAAGCCGCACCCAAGGCAGGCAAGCCGGGCAAGGCCCAACTTGCCAAGGCCAAGCCCGGCGCGGCCCCCAAGAAGGGCAGACGGTAGGGCCGGCGGTGCCGCGTTGCGGCTCTATTTTCTTTCCATAAAAATGATATTGTGGTGTATAATAACTCAGAGGTGATCGCGTTTGAACATTTGGCAGGCGCTGATATTGGGCGCCGTGCAGGGCTTTACGGAATTTTTGCCGGTGAGCAGCTCCGGGCACTTGACGCTGCTGCAGAACGTTTTTGGCCTCAGCGGCAACATGCTGCTCTTCGACACGCTGCTGCACGTGGGCACGCTGGTGGCGGTCTTTGCGGTGCTGTGGAAGGATATCATCGAAATCTGCAAGAAACCCTTCAGCGCGCTGGTCGGCTATCTGATCATCGCGACGATCCCGGCGGTCATCGCCGCGCTGTTCTTCGACGACATCATCGAGGCCAGTTTTTCCAGCAATGCCGGCGTGCCGCTGGGCCTGGGCTTTTTGCTCACCTCGGTGTTGATGTTCATAACGCCGCGCTTTAAGCCGGGCAAGCTGCCCATGGAGAAGATGGGCGTGCTGCGCCCCTTTCTGATCGGCGTTGCCCAGGCGATTGCCATCTTCCCGGCCATCTCCCGCTCGGGTTCTACGATCTTCACCGGTCTGGCCGCCGGCGTCAAACGCGAGGATGTGGCGCGGTTCTCCTTCCTGATGAGCATACCGGCGATCCTGGGCAGCGTCGTGTTCCAGGCTAAGGACGTGGTGGGCATGGGTCTGCAGTCTTCGCTGATGGGCGCAAGCCCAGTGGCGGTGGTGCTGGGTATGCTCGTGGCCGCCATCACCGGCTATGTGGCGCTCAAACTCGTATATGACACTGTGCGCAACGGCAAACTGTGGGTGTTCGGCGTGTACACGACGGTGTTGGGCTTGCTTGTGATCTGTGACGCCCTGTTCACGCACATCGTGTTCCGTACGGCTTTCTGATTGGGGGATTCCATTTGGCCATCAAGGCATTGTTCATGGATTTTTATGGTACGCTGGTGCGGGAGAACGACGGCTTGATCCGCGACATCTGCCGTCGGGTGTGCGAAACCACGCCCCAGGTCGTGGCGCCCGGCGACGTGGCCCACTACTGGTGGGAGACGATGAACGGGCTGTTCCGCGACCATCAGGGCGACGATTTCCTGCCCCAGCTGGAGCTGGAGGAGCGGGCGTTGCAAGAGGTGGCCGCGCGTTTTGATTCGCATCTGAGCATCTCCGACGCGCTTTCGGAGATCGTGACATCCTGGCAGAAGCCCGAGGCTTTCTCCGACGCCCGGTCGCTGTTCAGCCGCATACCGCTGCCGGTGTGCATCGTGGCCAACGGCGACCGCGAGCCCATGGCGGCGGCGGTCAACTACGCACAGATCCCCGTGACGGCCATGGTGACCAGCGAGGATGCCCGTGCTTACAAGCCCGGCGAGGCCATCTTCCTGCATGCGCTCAAGGTCATGGGCATCAAGCCCGCCGAGGCGCTCTTCGTGGGCGATTCCATCTATTATGACATGCAGCCGGCGCAGAAGACGGGGATGTACACCGCGTGGGTGAACCGCAACGGCCGCACGCTGGGCGGGCGCTGCCTGCCGGACGTCACCTGCGACAACCTGCAGCAGCTGCGCCAGATGATTCACTAAAGTTAAGCTCTTAGAACTGTTTCTGCGAAGAAGAGTAAGAGGCCGACCGCCGATTGATTCGGCGGGAGGAAATGGGAATAAGCAGAACGAAAAAGTAAAAACCCGCTCGCAGGCGCTTGGCGACATGTCCGCAAGGGAATTCGATTGCGGATTGCCGGTCGGCCCACAGGACGATGCAGCGGCGGGCGACCAGAGATGCCGGAACAGGGAGGCTAAATCGCCAAGGCGCCACAGCGCCGAAGGCGAAAAGGAGATGTATGGACCATAGATTTGGCTTGGGCGACCGCGTGATGATGAAGAAGGAGCACCCCTGCGGCAGCGGTACTTGGCAGGTCATCCGCATCGGCGCCGACATCAAGATCAAATGCGAGGGCTGCGGCCGCATCGTGATGCTGGATCGCGCCACCTTTGAAAAGAGGCTGAAAAAAGTTGTTGACAGAAAATCGGAGGACGCACAGGATGCCCAAAGCTAAGGAAACCAGAAAGAACTCCGCTGGCCGCGAGGTGCTGGAGTGGGTGATCTCGCTGGCGGTGGCCGTGGGCCTGGCGCTGGCGGTGCATACGTGGGTGGGTCAGCTGGTCACCGTGGAGGGGCCCTCCATGAATCCGGGGCTGTGGTCCAACGAGCGCGTGCTGGTGGGCCGGGTGGAGTATTATTTCCGCCAGCCCCGCCTGGGAGACATCGTGCTCACCCGCTTCCCCAACAGCAGCGAGCATTACATCAAGCGCGTGATCGGCGTGGGCGGCGACCGCATCGCTGTGACCGAAGGCGTGCTCTATCTCAACGGCCAGCAGGTGCAGGAACCCTATCTGATGGATTCCAGCATGGATATGGATTTTGAGGAGCTGACCGTGCCCGAGGGCAGCGTGTTCGTCATGGGCGACAACCGCAACAACAGCGAGGATTCGCGCATCGTTGGCCCGCTGCCGCTTTCCAACATCGAGGGCCGCGCATACACCATCGTGTGGCCCTTGAGCAAGTGGAAGCAGATCACCACCTATGACGGCCGCGTGGGCGCCTGATATCCTTGTAACGCCATCTGCAACAACATAGAAGGACGTGGGTATGAGCAAGAACGGGCACACCAACACCGAGGTCCGGGAGACCCCCGGCAGCTGGTTGCTGCGCTTCATCAAGGGCGCCATCATCATCGCCGGGTTCCTGCTGCCGGGCATCAGCGGCGGCGTGCTGGCCGTGGTGCTGGGCATCTACGAGCCGCTGATGCGCATATTGGGCAACCCGAAAACCCTGTTTCAACGCGATACCCTTCGGTTCTTTCTGCCGGTCGTGCTGGGCGCGGGCGCGGGCATGATCCTGTTCGCGTGGCTGCTCTCTGCTCTGCTGGATCGCTACGCCGCCTTCGTGATGTGGTTTTTCATCGGCGGTATCGTCGGCACATTCCCTTCGCTGTACCGCACTGCCGGGCAGCGGGGCCGCACACCGGGCCAGTGGGTGCTGGCGGGGGTATTCGTCATCGTCACCGCCTGGGGGCTGCACCTGCTGAACCCCGGCGTTGAGGAAGCAGCTGCCGCCATCGCGCCGGTAATGCCCGTGAACAGCCTGTGGACATGGCTGTTTGCCGGGGCTTTGATGGGCCTGGGCACGGTGCTGCCGGGCCTGAGCCCCTCCAACTTCCTGCTTTTCCTGGGATTGCTGACGCCGCTGATGGCCGGCATCAAGTCGTTGGATCCATTGGTCGTGCTTGGCGCGGCGGCGGGCTTTGTCGTATGCGCTCTGGCGCTTGCCAGGCTTATGAACTGGCTGTTTGACCGTTTCCACGGTTGGATGTACCATGCGATACTGGGCATCGTCGTGGGTTCCACGCTGGTCATATTGCCCGGGGATTTCCTGACCGCGGTGTTGAGCGCGGGCATCTTTGTGCTGGGCCTGGCGGCTTCGCTATGGATGGGCGAGAAAGAATCGCTAAAGGACCAGGCATTGCAGGATAAATAACAGGGCACTCGTCCTTCTGCCCGGAATTTATATAGAATTTCTGCAAGATTTTTTTCCCAAAGTGCCAGGCGTTCGAGCAATTGCCTGGCATTTTGCGCCTCTTCTTGTGGATAATGCAACTTTTTGCCGTGAAAGACACAACAGGTGCCACCCATCGCCAAAGTTGGCGAATATTGTAATACGCAAAAAAGAACTTGCAAATCGCACTTATTGGTGCTACTTTATATGCAAAGATGAGAACGGCTCAAAGCCTTGATCATCGACAAAGGTAAACCTGCTGAAAGGCAGCGACACAAAGCTACAGGGCCTACGGGCGAAAGCCTATGGCAGCCAGTTGCCGAAAGATAGGGGCGTCCCATGTGCGGGCGAGCCGCTTGGCTTGTCGCATCAAGGAGCGTGGCACCCGTTTTCCGGCAACGGAAAACGGGTTTTTTGTCGTTTCCCTCAAATCTTTACCTTCGTCTTTCCCCAGGAACCGACCGGGGGTTCACCCCCCGGGAGGAAACCAACACCGGAGTGGTCCCCGCTTTGCAGAACCCGCCCGCAGGCGGTCCCTCGTATCCTGAAAAACGGTTACGAGACGTAAAGTGAGCCGCAGCCTGGCGACAGTTATCGCCAGGCAAAAACGAAAAGACCGTCACAAGACGTCCAAATCGCCGAGGCGCCGCAGCGCCGAGGCGAAAGGGCACCGATAATAGTAAACCTGCCGAAAGGCAGCGACACAAAGCTACAGGGCCTACGGGCGAAAGCCTATGGCAGCCAGTTGCCGAAAGCCGCGCATCGTTCCACTCCCATGGGTGGGGTCTATTCCCCATTCGTTGTGAAAGGAACCTTCAGCCGCAGCCGGCAACGACCGGGCTGCGGCTTTTTTGATCGGAAAACAGGAGGGCTTCATGGACCAGTGGATGATGACGATGATGCTGTTGTTGGGCGCGGCTTCCGGCTGGGCACTGCTGCCCTACACGTCGTGGATCGTCACCTTGCGGTCAGGCGGCTCTCTGGCCATCCGCCGAGAGGCCCCAAGCGCGCTGCTCGCGGCCGCGCCTCTGGTCGGCGGCATCGGCTGGGCGCTGTGCTGGGCGCTGGCCCCCACGCCGCTGGAAGCCGTGGAGCTGGCGCTGCTGCTGACCGCGACGCTGGCGCTCACCGCCATCGACCTGCGCATCCGCGTGATCCCCAATGAGCTGGTGATGGCGCTGCTGCTCTTGAGCACAGCCTTCGCATTGATGGAGCATGGCATCGCAGCGCTGCCGCTGCGCTTGCTGGGCATGGCCGCGGCGCTGGTGCTCTTCCTGGGCACGGCCCTGCTGGGTGTCAGCAAAATTGGCGGCGGCGACATCAAGCTGGCCATGGCCATCGGCTTCGCCGCGGGCTGGCCCAACATACTGGTAGCCGTGGCGGCCATGGGCTTGGCGGCGCTGGCTTCCCGCCTGTGGGACAGCCAGCCCTGGAGCCTGCGCCTGAAGACCCAACTGCCCTTTGCGGGCTTCTTGATGATCGGCCTGCTGGCCGCGCTGGTTTTGGATAAGGCGCGCCTGCTGGCCCCCCTGCTGGGCTCGTGAGGTGGAGAGGGGGAAGGGGCGATGAGCCCATAAAGCGCGGTCGGAATAAACCCATACATATCATGGCACAAACACGAACCGAAAAGAAAACAGAAGGAGTGCAGTCATGAAAAACGTCGTCAAGCTGTTCAAGAGCGAAGAAGGACAAGGCATGGTGGAGTACGGCCTGATCATCGCGCTGGTGGCCGTGGTGGCCATCGTGGGTCTGGCGCTGCTGGGCCCCAAGATCAAGGAAATGTTCACGAACATCGCCGGCAAACTGAACGCCAACCCGACCTGACGCGGAAACCGCAGAAAAAGAAGGAGATTGTCATGAAAAACATCGTTAAGCTGTTCAAGAGCGAAGAAGGCCAGGGCATGGTGGAATACGGCCTGATCATCGCGCTGGTGGCCGTGGTGGCCATCGTGGGTCTGGCGCTGCTGGGCCCGAAGATCAAGGATATGTTCACGAACATCGCCGGCAAACTGAACGCCAACCCGACGTAAGCCCAGAACACCGAATAAGCGAAGGAGAGACTGTTATGAAAAACATCGTCAAGCTGTTCAAGAGCGAAGAAGGACAAGGCATGGTGGAATATGGCCTGATCATCGCGCTGGTGGCCGTGGTGGCCATCGTGGGTCTGGCGCTGTTGGGCCCGAAGATCAAGGAAATGTTCACCAACATCGCCGGCAAGCTGGACGCCAACCCGACCTGACGCAGATTAGCGGGTTTGCTGCCTCCCGCGCGGTTCGTTCAGGGCGGGCCGCGCGGGAGCAGAGTTTTTAGAATCTGAAAGGTAGAACAATGTCTCGATTTGCACGCGATCTGAAAAACAGAAAAGGGCAGTCGATGGTGGAGCTGGCTCTCGTGATGCCCATCCTGCTGCTGGTCGTGTGCGGAATTGTGGATTTTGGCTGGGTGTTCAGCAACAACATGATCACCAGCTACTCCAGCCGCGAGGGCGCCCGCATGGGCACCATCGTGGCCGACCAGGCCGACGCCGCTGACCAGGTCACCGACCGCGTCATGGCCGTGACACCGGCCTTCGCCCACAGCGGCATCCAGGTTGCGACGGCATTCACCAATGCCGCGCAGCCCGAGGAGGGAGACGTCAAGGTAACGGTGCGCTATACGTTCCCGCTGCTGACGCCCTTTGCCCAGATCATCTTCGGCAGGACGACCTATACGACGGTGAGCACCTGCCAGATGAAGGCGGAATAAGAAAGGAAGCATACCCATGCCGGCCAAACTTCTGATCGACCTGTGGAAAAACACCCGCGGCGCCACGATGATACTGGCGACCGTCGTCATGGTCGCGGCGCTGGGCTTCACCGCCGTTGTCGTGGATATCGGCACCGTGGCGCTGGAGAAGCAGCGCATGCAGAACGCCATCGACGCGGCTTCGCTGGCCGCCGCCCGCGACCTGCCCGATACGGCCAAGGCCGCGGCCACCGCCGTGGAATACATCGAAAAGAACGGTTATCAGGCGAGCGATGTCAACATCGCCTTTACCGACGACGATACCGTGATCCGCATCAACGGCAGCAAGCGGGTGGATTACACCTTCGGCCGCGTGCTGGGGCTCTCGGGCACCACGATTACGCCCGAGGGCGCCGCGGGTTTGGGCCGCGCGGGAGGGGCCTTCGGTTATGCGATCTTCTCCGGCAGCACTTCGTCCACGCTGTCCCTCAACGGCAGCGAATATTACGTAAAGGGCAGCACCCATACCAACTACAAGTTTGTCGGAAACGGCTCTCGCCTGACCATCACCGGCGCCTGCGAAGCGGTCAAGACGGTCACCATCAACGGCTCCAAGATCGACGTGCCCACCCGCATCCCCAATGCGCCGTTTATCGAGATGCCGGACTTTTCCGAGGAGATCCGCCGGCAGGCTGAGGCTGCCGGCCAGCTCTTCAACGGCAACAAGACCTACAACGGCAGCTCCATCGATGTGTCCGCGCCAATCTATGTCAACGGCAACGTCACCATCAACGGCAGCAAATTCCACGGTGTGGGTTGCATCTTCGCCACGGGCTCCATCACCTTCAACGGCAGCTCCCAGAAAGTGAGCACCGGCGACGCCATCTGCATCTACAGCAAGACCGGCAGTATCACCGTCAACGGCTCCGCCGCCACGATCGATGGCATCCTCTACGCACCCAACGGCAGCGTCAACATGAACGGCTCCAGCCAGCAGGTCAATGGCCGTGTCATCGGCAATACCGTGAACCTCAACGGCAGCGCCATCCGCGTCATCAGCAGCGAAGAGGACCTCAGGAGCATTCCGATCACCTACGTGCGGCTGGTCCGCTAACATCCGGCGTAACAGGGGAGTTTTTCTGTGAAGAAGATTAGGATCATCGCCGCAATAGCCGCGGTCGTACTTGCCATCAGCGTCTATGTGTATCTGGACAGCCTGAAAAAGCCGCCGGTGGAAGCGCCGCGTTCGCCGGTGGTTGTGGCCAAGGTGGCCATTCACGCCGGCGACGTCATCGGTGAGGACATGGTTTCGATCATCAGCCTGCCCAGCGAGTCGGTGCTGACCGGCGCTGCCCGCACGACCGATGAGGTCGTCGGGCGCATCAGCGACCGCAACACCGAGGCCGGCGAACAGCTGCTGGTGTCGCGCTTTCTGCAGCCCGGCGAATCCAACGGCGGTTTGAGCTACGTCGTGCAGAGCGGCATGCGGGCTGTAACCATCCCCACCGACGCCATCAACGGCGTGGCTGGCATGATCAAGCCCCGCAACCGTGTGGATTTGCTGGTTTCGCTGGACCTGGCTCTGGGTGTGGACAAGACCGCCGCACCGCGCCCCACGATGGACCCCGAAGCCGTCGTGGGCGGCAGCGCCGACGGTGAGCCGGCGCTGCCACCCACCAAGCGCTACTCCATCGTCGCCATGCAGAACATACTGGTGCTGGCCGTTGGCCAGAGCATGGATACGGGCAGCGATGCCGGGCGGGACGCTGTGGCGGGGGCGGGCACCATCACGCTGCAGGTGACGCCGGAACAGGCGCAGAAGATCAACCTGGCGGCCTCCATGGCCGGCACGATCCGTCTGACGCTGCGTTCGCAGCTGGACACCGAGACCCAGGATTTGCCGCCCATGGACGAGACTGTATTTTACAAGTAAGGCAGGAATCGCTTTGAAAACCAGCGTTTTACTGATAAGTCGCAGTGAGGAAAAGCGCCAGGCGCTGCACACCCTCATGGAGGCCGAAGAGTTCGGCGTCGTGGCCGGCGTGAAGGGCGGTCTGTCGGCACTGGAGAAGGTGGACAGCATGTCTCCGGACATCGTGGTGCTGGTACTTTCCGGCGCCGATCCGGACACCTTCACCGTTTGTGAGCGCATCTATCTGGGTAAGCCCAAGTGTACGATCGTGCTGGTGGCCGATACGGTGGATGTGGACTCGGTACACCGGGCGCTGGAGGCGGGAGCCACCAGCCTGATCGGCTGGCCGGGCAGCCCGGCGGAGTTCACCGCGGCGTTGCGGGCCGCCCACAGCCGCAAGAACACCCATCTGGGCGCGCTGGGCGACCCGGACAAGCTGGGCAAGAGCAGCAAGGTCATCACGGTGTTCGGTACCAAGGGCGGCATCGGCAAGACCACCATCGCCGTGAACCTGGCGGTAAAGCTCTCGCAGATGGGCCAAAAGGTCGCCCTTCTGGATCTGGACCTGCAGTTCGGTGACGTCAGCGTATTCCTGGACCTGGAAGCCAAGGACACGCTTTCGGAGCTGGTGCGCGACAAGCCGGATATGGACATCGACTCCATCCGCAGCTACATGCTGCTGCACGCCTCCGGCGTGCATGTGCTGTGCGCTCCCAACAGCCCCGAACTGGCAGACACGATCACCAGCCGCCACATCGAAAAGCTGTTGGGGGCTGTTCGCGGCTATTATGACTACATCATCATCGACACTCCTGCCATGCTGGGCGAATGCACGCTGACGGCCATAGAGGGCAGCTCCCAGGTGCTGTTCGTGCTGGGGCTGGACATCTCCATCCTGCGCAACGCCCGCATCTGTCTGGGGCTGCTGGAAAGCCTGCAGCAGCGCGACAAGGTCATGCTGGTCGTCAACCGCGAGGTGGAGGGCTCTGTCACGATCCACGACGTGCAGCGCATCATGGACCGGCCCATTGTGGCGCGCTTCCCCACCGATTGGCGGCTGGCCGTGGGCGCCCTCAACCGCGGTATGCCCTTGGTGCAGAGCGCCCCCAATTCCGCGCTCAGCCGCGCCATCGCCGCCTTTGCCCAAAGCATGGTGCAGGGCGAGGCGCCGGCCCGCAAAAAGGGCCGCGCCGCCGGGCGCAAGGGGTAGCCCATGGGACTGTTGGAGCGTTTGGAAAGGCAGCGCCAGACCACACAGAAGGCCGAAGCCGCGCAGGAGGCCAAGCGCGCGCCTGTGACCAGCGATGAGCACGCGGAGCTTAGGAGCCGCGTGCACAACGAGGTCATCGACATCATGAACAAGCGCCAGAGCGCGCCGGGCGTGCAGAGCCAGGCGCACCGCGCGGAGATTCTGGAGCTTATCGAGAGCATTGTGGAGCGCGAAGGCGCGCTGATCCCCCGGGCGGAGCGCACGCGCTTAAGCCGCGAGATCTGCGACGAGGTGGCCGGCCTGGGCCCGCTGGAGGCGCTGCTGGAGGACGATGACGTCACCGAAATCATGGTCAACGGCCCCTATCAGGTCTTCGTGGAAAAGAAGGGGCGCATCGAGCTCTCCCAGGTGCATTTCCGCGACAACCAGCATGTCATGAACATCATCGACCGCATCGTAAGCTCCATCGGCCGGCGCATCGACGAATCCAGCCCCATGGTAGACGCCCGCCTGCTCGACGGCTCCCGCGTGAACTGCGTGATTCCGCCGCTTTCTCTGGTGGGGCCGGTCATCACAATCCGTAAATTCTCCCGCAAGCCCTTTACCACGGCAGACCTGATCCGCTTCGGTTCGGTCTCCCCGCGGATGCTGGCATTCCTGGAGGCCTGCGTTAAGGGCAGGCTCAACATGATCGTGTCCGGCGGCACGGGCTCCGGCAAGACCACGCTTCTCAACGTGCTCTCGGGATTCATCCCCGACGACGAGCGCATTGTGACGATAGAGGACGCCGCCGAAATTCAGCTGCGCCAACAGCACGTTGTCACGCTGGAGAGCCGCCCGGCCAACCTGGAGGGCAAGGGGCAGATCAGCATCCGCGACCTGGTGCGCAACTCGCTGCGTATGCGCCCGGACCGCATCGTCATCGGCGAAGTGCGCTCCGGCGAGACGCTGGACATGCTGCAGGCCATGAACACCGGCCACGACGGTTCCATCACGACCGCCCACGCCAACACCCCCCGGGACCTTTTGAGCCGCTTGGAAACCATGGTGCTCATGGCCGGCATGGAGCTGCCCCTCAGGGCCATTCGCGAGCAGATCGCCAGCGCCATCGACATCATCGTGCAGCAAAGCCGCCTGCGGGACGGCAGCCGCAAAATCATGACAATCGCCGAGGTTGTGGGTATGGAAGGCGACGTGATCTCCATGCAGGACCTCTTCGTGTTCGAGGCCGAGGGTTCCGATGCCACCGGCCGGGTGCGCGGGCAGTTCCACTCCACGGGCCTTCGGCCCCATTTCACCGAGAAGCTGCGCAACAACGGCATTCTGGTGCGCGACGAGTGGTTCCAGAACGGAGGGATGTAGCGTGGTTGGCCTCATTTCTTTGATCGCCGCGGTGCTGGCCTTCTGCCTGATCGTGTTGGTTTTGGCCTTTATGCAGAGGGACAAGCTGCGCATTCGCGCCCGTTTGGAAGCCATGGCAGCGCCGGCCCAGGCTGCCCGGGAGCGCAAGGCCCGGCCCGGCCGGGAGCGCTCCTCCCGCGTGGGCGGCCAGCTGGCCGGCCAGCTGGAGAGCGCCGGCATTCTGCTGCGGGCCGACGAATTCGTATTGATCTGGGTGTGCGTCACGGTGGCGCCGGCGGGCCTGCTGCTGTTTTTCAAGGCAAATCCGGTAACGGCCTTCGCCGTGGCGGCTGCCGGCGCTGTGCTGCCGCCCATCCTGGTGTCCATGGCCCGGCGCAAGCGGCTGATGCTCTTTGACAAACAACTGGGCGACGCGCTGGGCATCATCGGCAACTCGCTGCGGGCGGGGTTCACATTCCAGCAGGCCATGGACAGCATCGCCTCGGAGATGCCCGACCCCATCGGCAAGGAATTCGCCAAGGCCCTGCGGGAGATGCGCCTGGGCGTGCCCGTGGAGACGGCGCTGGACAACATGGTGCGCCGCATGAACAACCCGGACCTGGAGATGCTGGTGACCGCCGTGCTCATTCAGCGCCAGGTGGGCGGCAACCTGGCCGAGGTCATCGACAGCATCGCCGTCACGATCAAGGACCGGCTCAAGATCAAGGGCGATGTACGGGTGCTCACGGCTTCCGGGCGCATGAGCGGTACCGTCATCGGCCTGCTGCCGGTGTTTATTTCGGCCATTCTGATGGTCATGAACCCGGCCTATGTCATGACGTTCTTCAACACGACCATCGGCATCGTCATGCTGTGCGTCGCTGCCGTCATGGAGACCATCGGTTTTCTGATCGTCACCAAGATCGTCAACATCAAGTATTGAGGTCCTCATGGAACTAGCTGTCCTGTGCACGTTCATACTGACGTTCTGCGTGGTCGTGATGGCGCTGGCCCCGCTGGGCCGGCGCGCCGACCACATGGTGCGCCGCGTGGGCCGTGTGGCCGACATCGGCAAGGCTGCCGCCATGGAGGCGGAGCTTGCCCGGCCCATCGGCGAACGCTTCTTCCGCCCGGCGCTGGACGCGCTGGTGCGAGCCTTAAGCCGCTCTCTGACCAAGGGCAAGAACGCCAAGCTGGAGGCCGCCCTCAAGAGCGCCGGCATCTCCTCGCGGCCCAGCGAATACCGCGCGCTGCAGCTGGTTGTCATGATGGGGCTGTCCATCGTCATGGGCGCTCTGGCCTTTGCCAACATCTATTCGATCACCAACGCGCTGGGCATTGCCTATGACCCGCTGGTGGCAGTGGGCCTGACGCTGGCTCTGGCGCTGCTGGGCGGGTTGGTGGGCATGATCCTGATGACTTATCGCCTGCAGGTGCTCACGCGCACGCGAAAGACCAGCATTCAGCGCCAGCTGCCCGAGGTGCTGGACCTGCTGAGCGTCAGCGTGGAGGCCGGCCTGGGCTTTGACGCGGCACTGCTGCGGGTGACCGAACGAGCCCGCGGGCCGCTCATCGAGGAGCTCAAGACCGCCTACCGCGAGATCACGCTGGGCAGACCCCGATCCGAAGCGCTGCGGGCGCTGGAAGCCCGCACCGGTCTGGACGAGGTCAAGACCTTTGTAAGCGCCATCATACAGGCTGAGCAGTTGGGCATCTCGCTGCGCAACGTGCTGCGCAGCCAGGCCACGCAGATGCGCCTGCTCAAGCGCCAGCGGGTGGAGGAACGGGCCATGAAGGCGCCGGTCAAGATCATGATTCCCATGGCGCTGTTCATCTTTCCGGTGCTCTTCATACTGCTGATGGGGCCGGCGGTCGTCAACATCATCACTACATTTACGGGGGGCTGACCATGGCTATGATCTCGGTGAACGGGGTGCCGGTGGCGGCGTCAGTGGAGGTGGCCAACACCTTCCGGGCGCGATTTAAAGGGCTCATGCTGCGCAAACACCTGCCCGTGGGCGGCGGGATGCTTTTGACACCGTGCAACAGCGTGCACATGGCCTTCATGCGCATGAGCCTGGATATCGTGTATCTTGGCGCCGACTACACCGTGTTGGCTGTGGAGCCAAACCTGAAGCCCTGGCGTGTAGGCCGCCTGGTGCGCGGCTGCCGCCATGTATTGGAGCTGCCGGCGGGCCAGGCGGCGCTGGAGGGCATCGCCCCCGGTGTGAGGCTGGCCGTGCGCATGCCCATGGCGGGCAGCGGCAGGCTCATCAAACCCCGCAGCGCGGCGCAAAGCATCCCCTGCCACGCCCCGGCGGACCCCCCACTGATGGAAAGAAGGTAGTGCAAATGGAAGAAAACCTGCAGCCCCGCGAGGAATCCACCGGCGAACTGAAGCGCCTGCGCGACAAGTCCGGCAAGGACGAGCTGGCCGGCGAGCTCAAGCGCTCGCTGCTGGGCGGTGTCAGCCGCGCCGATGTGCTGGCCTATGTGGACAAGCTCAAGGGCCAGTGGAGCAGCGCCGAGCAGACCTACAAGGCATACATTGCCGACCTGGCCCGGGAGAAGGAGGCGCTGCGCCTGGAGCGTGACGCGCTGGAGAGCCGGGCCAACGAGCAGCTGCTGCAACTGGAGCAAAGCCGCGCGGCCGCCGACCCGCTGAACCACCCGCAAGTGCTGGAGCTGTGCGAACAGGCTCGCGCCGCCGAGGCCGCGCTGCAGCAGGCCCAGGCACAGGCCGAGGCCGCCCACAGCCAAAACGCCCAACTTCAGGAGGAGCTGGAACGCCTGCTGCAGCAGGATCAGGAGCAGCAGCAGCACCTGCGGGAGCTGGCAGAACAGCGGGAGCAGGAGCAGGGCCGCGAAGCCCATGCCCGCTACCAGCAGCAGTCCGCCCAATATGAAGCCACCATCGCCGAGCTCAACAGCCGCTTGAACGATCAGCTCTACGAGCTGTCCGACGCGTCGGCGCGCATAGAGGAGCTGGCACGGGAGGCCGAACACAAGGAAGCCGCCCTGCGCCAGCAGGCGCAGGCCCATGAGCGGGCGCTGTGCGAGGCGCGGGAAGAGATCCAGCGCCGCGCCGAACAGCGGGAAGCCACACTGATTGCCAACGCCAATGCCGAGACCGCCCAGCTGCGCGCTGCGCTGGAGCGCCGCCTGCAAGAGGTGGAGACCGCGCTGCACAATGCCCGTGCCCGCGCCGCGCAGCTGGAGCAGCAGGTCTATGAGCTGTCGCTGGAGGCCCAGCGCGCCGGCCGTGATCGCGACGATGCCCAAGCCGACGCCGAGACTGCCCGCGCTGTGGCGCAAGGGCAGATTCAGAAGTATGAAGAGGCTCATGAGCTCAACCTCCGCCTCAAGGAGACGCTGAGCAGCCTGCTGCTCAAGGCCGAGGCGCTGATCCGCGAGAACGAGCTGCTTGGCGGCCAGCTGCGCACCGAGCGGGAGCGCGCCGCGCAATACCAGGCCATCCACGAGCGCCTGGTGGATGTGATAGCCCGCGTGCGCATGGCCAACCAGCTGCTCAGCGAGCGCGTGGCCGACGTGGACCGGGCGCTGGGTTATGGCGGGCCCATACCCCGCAGCACGGGCATGCCCCCGCCGACCGCCGGCGCCCGCCGCCTGAGCATGGAACCGCTCAACCTGGACGGCGGCAGCTCTGCGCTCTTTGATATGATACAGGAGCTCAACAGCATACAGAGCTCGCTGACCCAACTGCAGGGGGTGCCTGCCTCGGAGGAGGATAAAAAGCCCAACATCCGTTACAGCATGGAAAAGCTGGAGATGGATTGCCCGCCCAAGAAGGACGACGACCGGGATTCATTCCGGGTGATGGGCTTGGGGGATCATAACCAGAAGACCAGAACATAACTGTGGATAGGAGTCTGGTAATCATGGCGAAGGGGGAGGCATTGACGGCCTTCCCCCTTTGCGCTTATAGCGGCTGCGTCTGGTTTGCGTCTTCCTAAACCGGTCATAGGCGTCCTCCATCGTTTCGCAAACCTCCTTTTGATGTAAAGAGGTCTTTTGTTAAGCTTGTAATTATTGACTGCTTACAGCAATACAGGAAATGTTTTGCAGTCTTCTTACGGTATACTGAAGCCAACGCGCGCAGGAGAGGGGCCATGCAGATACTCCAAATGATCAAATCCAGTCTGGACTACATCGAGCACAATCTCAAAACCGACATAACGGCTGAGGAACTGGCGAAGATGTCGAATTACTCGACATTCCATTTTTGCCGCCTGTTTTCATCGGTGATGGACTCGTCTGTTTCGGGCTATATACTCAAGCGTCGTCTTGATCACGCCCTCAGCGAAATTGCCGATGGGAAAAAGGCCATTGATGTGGTGTCGGAATACGGGTTTGAAACATATGCGGGGTTCTATAAGGCTTTCACCAAAATGTATGGTTGCTCTCCGAAAAAGTATCTTTCGATCTATAGGCATCACAGACCCAAAAAACCGGAGGTGGCAGACATGTATACGGAGAAAGAATTGCGCAAAATCCTTGAAAATTGGGACATTGAAAGCGGTATACCGATTGGCGGCATCCCTGTGATGGGAGGGGCGAAAGTATCCGGCAGCGTATGGATGGTTGGCAGCGACTACATCCTGAAAACCGGCAGCCGCGAAAAGCTCATGAAAAATCTGAAAGTTGCGAAAGCTCTCGCAAAGCAGGGCTTTGCCGCTGCCCTGCCTGTACCGTTGAAAACGGGAGCCGAATATCTGGATGGCGAGCAGCTTTTTGTCTTGGCCCATGGTATCAAAGGCAGCCCGCTCCCCAGGTCCGATATGTTCGGGAGCAACAGGGTTGGCTTCGGCATCGAATACGGGAAAAGCATTGCCCGGCTTCATAAGGCGCTGAGAGAAGTGGGAAGTGAAGTCTTGCCGGATGAGGTCAATCTGTACCAAACCATATCGGAGTGGGCGCTTCCGAATGTACGCCGGCAGAACGTGCAATGGAGCATGGGCCTGGATGAGGGATTCTTTAAGGACTATACCGACACCTTTGGGGAACTGTTTGATAAACTGCCAAAGCAGCTCATTCACCGGGACCCCAACCCTGGCAACATCTTATTTTGTGATGATGAGGTGAGCGGATTCGTGGATTTCGATCTAAGCGAGGTCAACGTCCGTTTGTGGGATGCTTGCTACTGCGCAACCGGAATACTTTCCGAAGCCGGTGAAGAGGCATATGAGCGTTGGTTTGATATTCTTGGCGGGATTCTGCATGGGTATGATAGCGAGAGCAGGCTGACACAGGAAGAGAAGCAGGCTGTGTTTTATGTGATTTGCTCCATTGAGATGATCTGCGTCGCTTATTTTGATAGCCAGGAAGAATACAGGCAGCTTGCCAAAACCAGTCGTGGAATGCTCCTGTATATAGCGAACAACAAAGAAAAGATCCAGCAAATCATTGAGCCGCAGTGACGGCCCTAGCAGATTCTAGGCAGCCCTTCTCCGGCCAGCGGCCTTATGGTTCGTCTCCCCCCCAAGGCCGTGGCGATGGACGCGCCGCACCCCTGGGCCACGCGCCCGATGATCGCGGCGTTCTCGCCATAGGGAGAGGCCCGCAGCAGGCCCAGCGCCTTCTGCGCGTCCTCCCGCGCCACCAGGAATACCATCTTCCCCTCGTTGCCCATATACAACGGGTCCAGACCAAGGATCGAGCAGAAGCCCCGCACCGCCGGGCTCACCGGCAAGCTGGCGTCCAGCTCCAGCGCTACGTTGTACTGATGCGATAGCTCGTGCAGCACAGTGCCCAGGCCGCCGCGGGTGGCGTCGCGCATGGCGCGTATGGCCACGCCCGCGTCCAGCAGCGAGCGCACCATAGAGTTGAGCGGTGCGCAGTCGCTGCGGATGTCATTTTCCACGCCCATACGGGCGGAAAGGATGGCCGCGTGGTGCTCGCCCAATGTGCCCGAGAGCAGTATGGCGTCGCCGTCTTGCGGCGGCAGCGGGCGGTGGCCGGGGTGCACCGCGCTGATGCCGGCGGTGTTGATGATCAGGCCGCCGCGGCCTTCCACAACCTTGGTGTCGCCGGTCACGACGCTGACGCCGGCTTCGGCGGCGGCCCGGGCCATGGAATCCACGACGCGCTCCAGCGTCTCAATCTCCAGGCCCTCTTCCAGCACGAAGGCGGCGCTCAGGTATTGCGGGGTGGCCCCGGCGGTCAGCAGATCGTTGACGGTGCCGCACACGGCCAGTTCGCCGATGTCGCCGCCGGGGAAGAACAGCGGCTGCACGACGAAACTGTCGGTCGTGAAGGCCGTTGAGCCCGAGAGGTTCAGTATCGCGGCGTCGCCGCCCTGGCGCAGCAGAGGGTTGTCCAGGCGGCGCTTGAACACCGTATCGATGAGATCGGCCATCACCGAGCCGCCGCCACCGTGGGACATGTTGATCCGCATAGATGGTCCTCCTTGCGAACTTCTGTAATACATCCAATCGCCGCCAACTGGCGGCGATGCTCGGCGTCTTCAGCGCCGACCGGCAATGCTATCACATCGGCAAAGCCGACGTTACCGCATTGCCTGCGAGGCCTCCCGGTTGGAATACCATATTCCACACGCCCCCTCCTCGGACACCATGCACGCGCCCAGCGGATTGCTGGGCGTGCAATGGCCGAACATCGGGCACGCGTCGGGGTGGATGCGCCCGCGCAGCACGTCGGCGCAGCGGCACGGAGTGGCGCTCTCGGCCTCGGCGATGTCGCGGGAACCGGCGTCCAGGGCCGCGAATTTGCCGCGCAGATAAAGCCCCGACTGCGGGATCACGCCCAAGCCCCGCCAGTGGGCGTCCCCCGGCTGCAATGCCTGGGCCAGCAGCGCCTGGGCGCGGGGGTTGCCGGCGGCGCTCACGGCCTCGGGGTACAGGTTCTGCACCCGGGCCTCGCCGCGTTGGCACTGGCGCACCAGCGCCAGCACCGCCATCACCAGGTGTTCGGGCTCAAAGCCCGCCACGGCCATGGGTTTGCGGCGGCTCTCGCACAACGGGCCATAAGCGTCTGCACCGAGGATTGTGCTGACGTGGCCGGGGCAGAGGAAGCCGTCGATGGCGTTTTCACTGTGGCACAGCGCGTCCATGGCCGGCAAAATGGCTTTCAGCGACGTCAGGAAGGTCAGGTTCCTCAGGTTTAATTTGAGCGCCTGCTGCGCGGCCAGCGCCCACGCCGGCGCCGTGGTTTCAAAGCCCACCGCCGCCGCCACGAAGCGCGTGTCCGGCTGGTCCTTGGCCAGCTCCACGGCCTGGAAGGGCGAATAGATCATGCGGAAGGCCGCGCCGTCGCCCCGGCGGCTCATCAGCGACCCGCGCCGCCCCGGCACCTTGAGCATGTCGCCGAAGCTCAGCACGCAGGTGTCGGGGGAGAGGGCGTAATCCAGCAGCCGGTCGATGACGCCCTCGGACGTTACGCACACCGGGCAGCCGGGGCCGGACACCAGGCGGATGGCCGGGGGCAGCACATCTCGCAGGCCGCTGCGGAAGATGGCCGCCGTGTGGGTGCCGCATACTTCCATGAAGGTCAGCGGCCGGCCGTCGTAGGCTTTTAGTTCCGCCAGTGAGCGTTCAAGGGCCGTCATGCAGGGCCTCCTCGATGTCACGCAGCAGCTCGGCCAGCTCCCGCGCCCGCTCGGGGTGCAGCACCTCGATGGCCAGACCCGCGTGGGTCAGCACCCAGTCGCCCACTTTTGTGTCCAGCAAACCGATGTTGGCACGGATGCGGTTGCCGTTTATATCCACGACGGCGGTGTCGTTCTCTATGCTGACAATCTGTCCGGGTGTTGCGACGCACATCTATAAACCTTCTTTCCTTCGTTCCGCTGCGACGAAGGCCTGGCCCAGGGCCAAGCCGCCGTCGTTGCACGGCACGGCGTTGTTGGTGTACACGCTGAAACCGTCCTGAACCAAAAGCACCCGAAGGGTGCGCAGCAGCAGCGCGTTCTGGAACACACCGCCGGTCAGCGCGACGGTGTTTACGCCCGTCTGCTCCCGCACGCGGCGGCACACCCGGGCTGCGGCCCGCGCCAGCGCCCGGTGAAACCCGAGGGGCTTCGCCCCCTTTGGCCGTTTCTGTTGGGGTTGTGGATCGTTCAGCAGTTCCGCGATGACTGGCCGGTGATCCAGCAACAGCAGGCCGTCCTGCTCCAGTATATCAAATTCCATTGGGGTTTCCGGTATCCCCAGCGACAATGCCTCTGCCGCGGCGGTTTCCAGCGCCACGGCGCACTGGCCCTCGTAGCCGTTGGTATCGCATAAGCCCAGCAGCATAGCCGACGCGTCAAACAGGCGGCCCAGGCCGCTGTAGCGGGCGGTGTTCACACGGTTGGCGATGGCTGCCCGCAGCAGATCGGCCCCCTCGAAGCTCAGCTTGTCGGGGGCTTCGCCCCTTCCTGCGGCATGTAAATAGGCAAGAGCAGCTTTTCTGGCGTCCCGCGCGGCGCTGTCGCCGCCGGCCAGCTCCACCGGCAGCGCGCTGCCCACGCGGCGGTATGCCGCGCCTTCACACAGCAGGAATTCCCCACCCCATATGGAGCCGTCGTCGCCGTAGCCGGTGCCGTCGAAGGCCAGGCCCAGCACCGGCCCGTGCAGGTGGTGCTCGGCCATCACCGAGGCCACATGGGCATGGTGGTGCTGCACCTGCACAAGGGGAAGGCCGGTGCGCCGGGCAAAGGCGCTGGAGAGATAGCCCGGATGCAGATCGCACGCGCCCAACTCCGGACGGATGCCGAACAGCCGCTGCATGTGCTCATAATTGGCGGCGTAGGCATCGGCCACGGCCTCCACCTCGAAGTCGCCAAAGTAGGAGCTCAGATAGGCCGAGCGGCCCCGCAGCAGGCAGAAGGCCGACTTCAAGTCGCTGCCGAACCCCACAATGGGTGTGGGGGATGCCTGCTGAAGCTCGACCGGCAGCGGCGCGTAACCCCGGGCGCGGCGGCTGGGCTGCGGGCCCAGGGCGGTCACGCGGGCCACCGAATCGTCCAGCCGGGTTACGATGGGCCGGTCGTGATGCAGCACTCCGTCCAATGGACCGTCCGTCGTCAGCCATGCCAGCATCTCGTCGTCCCGGTGGATCTCCGGTTGGCCGCTGCGGTTGGCGCTGGTCATCACGAGCGCGCCGAGGGGTTCCAGAAGCAGCGCCTGCACCGGCGCGTAGGGCAGGAATGCCCCTGTCAAAGGTGTATCCCCTAGCGTCGGAGCGAAGGGCGCACCCACGGTCTCCAATAATGCGATCGGCCGGGCGGGGGAGCGCAGCAGCGCTTCCTCGCCGTCGGAAGCCTCGCAATATTTCCTCAGAGTGTCCATGTCTCGGAACATCACGGCGAAGGGCTTCTGTTCTCTGTGCTTGAGCTCCCGCAGGCGGCGTATGGCCCTGTCGTCGAAGGGACTGCACGCCAGGTGATAGCCGCCGATGCCCTTGACCGCGACGATGCCGCCGGCCTGCAGCGCGGCGATGGCCCGCTGCAGCGCGTCCTCCCGCTTCCAGGTGAGCCCTTGCTGATCCGTGTAGCCCAGCACCGGCCCGCACACGGGGCACGCGATGGTCTGCGCGTGGAAGCGCCGGTCGGTTGGATCGTCGTATTCACGCTGGCATTCGGGGCACATGGGAAAGCTCGCCATGGACGTGGTCGCCCGGTCATAGGGCGCGCCGGTCAGTATGCTGTAGCGCGGGCCGCACACGGCGCAGCTGATGAAGGGGTGCCGGAAGCGCCGGTTGTGGGGGTCGAAGAGCTCCCTCTCGCAATCCGGGCACATGGGCAGGTCGGCGGACAGCAGGTCCACCGCGCCGCCGGCACTGGTTTGGATCGTAAAGGAAGATAAATCCTCATCGGGGATGACTTGCGTGGCGATGTGGGTGATGCGGGCCTGGGCCGGAGCCTCGGCGCGCAGTGCGGCCAAAAAGGCGTTCAAGGCGGCTTGGTCGGCGTTGAGCAGCAGTTCCACGTTGCTGCCCACGTTGCGCACCGTGCCGCCAAGCGCGAAGCGCGCCGCCAGGCGTGCCAGCAGCGGGCGCATGCCCACACCCTGTACAACGCCTTCGATGGAAACCCGGAAAGTCATTTTGCTCCCCGGCGGGCCAGCAGCCAGCGGACAACTGCGTCATAGCCTTCCTTGGTCTTGCCGCTGACCGGGAACAGCGGCGCCTGGGGGTTCACCGCCCGCAGGCCTTTGGTGAAGAAGTCCAGGTCGAAATCCACATAGGGGATCAGGTCGCACTTGTTGAGCAGGATCAGGTCGGCCTTCTCGAAGGCCAGCGGATATTTGTATGGTTTATCGCTGCCCTCGGTCACGGTCACGATCAGCAGCTTCAGGTGTTCGCCGATGTTAAACTCAGCGGGGCATACGAGGTTGCCCACGTTTTCCACAAAAAGCCAGCTGCCGTCGGCCAGCTTCAGCGAATCGGCGGCCTGCTCTATGACCCAGGCGTCCAGATGGCAGGCCCCCTGGGTGTTGATCTGCTGGGCGGACACGCCGTGTTCGTCCAGCTTCCGGGTGTCGATGTCGCTCTCGATGTCGCCCTCGATGACCGAGACATTACGGCTGCCCAACTGCTCGATCAGGTTCAGCAGGCTGGTGGTCTTGCCCACGCCCGGCGCGCCCAGCACGTTTACGGCGAAGATGTCGCGGCGGTCGAAGTCGGCGCGAAGGCGGTCGGACACGCGGTCATTCTCGGTGGCGATTTGTTCCATCACGGGAACCTTGATGACTTCTTTCATGGGTTTCTGGCTCCTGTCCAGATCATTTACAAATCTACTTTTAAGTTGGCTTCCCCTCGAGGGGAAGCTGTCACCGAAGGTGACTGATGAGGTGGCTTTTTCTCATCCGGTGTGATGCGCCATCTTCCAGGTTGCAGGGGCGAGTAGGATGTACAGCATCCGACCAGCCCTCTTGAGCGGAAGGCAATGGCTATGTTTCTTTCTCCACTTCTATCGATTCGATCAGCAGTTCGCGGCCCACGTCGGTGGGTTCGCCGTCCACGCCGCAGGCGGGGCAGTCGAAGCGGAAGAGCCGCCGCTCGAAGAGCTGCCCGCAACTGGGGCAGCGCAGCTTGGGCTTCACACGGCGGATGTCCAGACGAGCGCCGGCGCACAGCGTGTCGCCGGCGATCAGGTCGAAATACATCTGTATCGAGTCCGGCACGTAGCCACTCTGATCGCCCACGACCAGCGTGATGCGTCGCACCCTGGCGGCGCCGTTGGCCCGGGCGTGCTCCTCAGCTGTCTTTATGATCGCTTTCACCAGCGGGTACTCGTGCACGGGTGAACACATCCTTTACCGGCTCGCTGGAGGGAGTCGTGTAGTCGGGTCGCATGGCCAGGCACTTCTTGGGGCATACCTCCACACAGGCGTTGCACTGCACGCAGCGCATGCGCTGGATGGACCACATAAGGTCGGCCTTTTGCACCTCGATGGCGTTGGCCGGGCAGCGCCTCTGGCAGATGCCGCAATGGATGCACGCGTCGATGTCGATCTCGATGTGGCCGCGAGTGCGCTCGTACACCTTGGGTTTCTCGGCGGGGTAGCGCACGGTGGCGGGCTTGCCCAGCAGGCTTTTGAACAGTGTTTTTCCGATCTTGAACATTGCTTCTTTAACCTTATCTCTCAGTACAGCTAATGCACGGGTCGATTGTCAGGATGAGCACCGGTACATCGGCCAGCTCGCAGCCCTGCAGCGTCTGTATCAGCGCCGGCAGGTTGGCGAAGGTGGGCGTGCGCACGCGCATGCGGTCCAGGAACTTGGTGCCGTTGGCCTTCACGTAGTAGATCACCTCGCCCCGGGGTTGTTCCAGGCGGGCGAAGTATTCGCCGTTGGGGTTGCCCTTGAACTTGGTTTCGATCTCGCCGCCGGGCATCATCGCGATGGCCTGCCGGATCAGATGGATGCTTTGGAACAGCTCGCCGATGCGCACGGCGCAGCGGGCGTAGCAATCGCCATCGGTGCGGGTGACGGGCTCTAGATCCAGCTTGGAATAAGCGGCGTACCCCAGCTTGCGCATGTCCTGCGCCACGCCGCTGGCCCGCAGCATGGGGCCTACAGCGCCCAGCTTGTAGGCCTGTTCCTTCGTAAGCACGCCCAGGCCGGTCAGGCGGTGGCGCACCGAGCGGTCCTCCAGAAAGACCTTGGTGATCTCGCGGTATTCCTTCTCGATGTCCATCAGCATGGCGTCGATGCGGTGAAGCATGTCGTCGGTGATGTCGCGGCGCACACCGCCGATTTTGCAAACCGAGAAGATCACGCGGCCGCCGGTGGTCTCTTCGAAGATGTCCAGAATTTTTTCGCGGATGCGCCAGCTGTGCATGAACAGGCTTTCAAAACCGAAGGCGTCGGCCAGCAGACCCATCCACAGCGTGTGGCTGTGCATGCGGGAAAGCTCGCACCACACCGTGCGCAGGAACAGCGCCCGGTCAGGCACCGCGATGTCCATAATGCCTTCGACGGCCTGGCAATAGCCCAGCCCGTGCATGAAGCTGCAGATGCCGCAGATGCGCTCGGCCACATACACATAATCCACGAAGTCGCGCTTCTCCACGAGCTTTTCCAGCCCGCGGTGCACAAAGCCGATGGAAGGGATGGCCTCCACGACGCGCTCATCTTCCAGCACCAGATCCAGATGGATGGGCTCGGGCAGCACCGGGTGCTGCGGCCCGAAGGGAATGATCGTGCGCTTGCCGCTCATCGGGGTTCCTCCTTCTGCGCCACGCTCTCGACGGTCTTCACTTCCAGCGGGGAGCCTACAGCGGCTTCGCCGCTTTCACGCGTTGCCTGCGGAGCGAAGGGCGTCTTGACCGGCAGCTTGTAGAAGTTGCCCTCGTAGTCCAGCGAAATGTGCTTGATCTTCACACCGAAGAGGTCCTTAAGCTCGTTCTCATAGATGAACGCGCACGGATAGACGCCGGAGATGCTGGTGATCTCGACATCCGGCGGAATCTCCAGGCGCAACGTCACGAAATCGTATTCGCGGTCAAAGGAATAGGAGATCTCGAACCCAACCGCGGTCTTGGTGCACGTGATGGCGACCAGCCGGTAGCTGTCGCGCTCCATGTCGTACACGGTGCGGATGCGGTTTGTCAGGTCCACGGCGATCAGCTTGTGTGTTTCGTATTTCATTGCTTGGAGCCTCCGAGCTTCAGCGCCTTGCGCTTTTCCTCCAGGATGCCCAGCGACTTGACCACGCCGTCGATGATGGCGGTGGGCCGCGCCGCGCAGCCGGGCACATACACGTCCACCGGCACCACCGAGGATGCGCCGCCTTTCACGTTGTAGCATTCGGCGAACACGCCGCCGCTGTTGGCGCAGATGCCCACGGCCACGACGACCTTGGGCTCGGCCATCTGGTCATAGATTTGCTTGACGACGTCCTTGCACTGCTCGTTGATGCAGCCGGTCAGCAGCAGGATGTCGGCGTGCTTGGGGTTGCCGGTGTTTATGATGCCCAGGCGCTCCACATCGTAGAGCGGCGTCAGGCAGGCCAAAACTTCGATGTCGCAGCCGTTGCAGCTGGCGCCGTCGTAATGGATGAGCCACGGGGATTTCGTGGTAAAGGACATTTTTCTTCTCCGTCTGTCAGTAAAGTAGGATGAACAAGTTGAGGAACCCCGCAGCCAGCGCCACGATCCACGACGATGCCAGCGTCAGCTGCCAGCGGAAGCGCGCATAGCTGTTGTCGATGAGAATTTCCAGGAAATAGGCGACGACGCAAGCCAGCACGCCGACCAGGGGGCTCCAGATATTGTCCCACGAAAAGAACAGATATACAAACCCCAGCAGGAAGATGTTTTCATACCAGTGGGCGATCTCGATGACGGCCAGGCCCCGGCCGGAATATTCGGTCGTGATGCCCTTGACGATCTCCTGGTGGCCGTGGTGGCTCGTGGAAAGATCGAAGGGCGATTTGCGCAGCTTGATCGTGAGCACATAGAGGTAGCCCACGAACAGCAGCGGCAGATAGACGACCGGCGGCAGGCTGCCGTCCAGTATTTCGCTCACGAAGAACGTCTTGCTCATGGCGTAGAAGCCGATGGCAGAGAAAAGCACCATGGGCTCATAGGCCATCATCTGCAGAATTTCGCGCTGTGCGCCGATCTGGCTGTAGGGCGAGTTTGTGGAATAGCCGCCCACGATGAAGAAGATGTTGGCCAGTGTCAGCGCGAAGATCACCAGCAGCAGGTCGCCGCCGCTGAAGAACAGAGCGCCGGCCATGATAGCAAACACCAGGAAACAATATACATAGAGGTTCTGCAGCCGGTTGACCGTCATAGACTGCTTCTGCAGCAGCTTGAACACATCGTAGAAAGGCTGCAGCAGCGGCGGCCCCACGCGGCCCTGCATGCGGGCGGAAACGATGCGGTCCACGCCGCTGAGCAGGCCGCCCAGCGCCGGCGCCAGCACAATATAACCGATCATCGACCAAATGCCAGTACCCATCATATCACCTTCGTCATCAGGATTGCGAACATCACGACGATGAAGGCTGCCGTGGCCACGGTGCCGGCAAGGTTTAGCCGCTGCTCGCCCAGATAATTGCCCATGTACCAGTTGGAGAGCTGCACCTCCCGGTCGCGCCCCAGCGAGGCGTGGTAGGACATGTTATCGCCGGTGTTTTCGCCGGCCATGTACACATCCACGCGCCGGGAGCGGTCGCCGCCGGTCAGGATGAAGGACAGCGGCAGCACCAGAATCATGCCCAGCATCAGCAGCATCGTCAACACGTCGTTGCGGCGCAGAATCTCGAAGCTCTCGTGGAAGATCGTCTGCAGATAGGGCGCCAGAATATGGGAGGAGACCAGAGGAAACAACGTGCACACGGCGATCGTCAGCACCGCGTGCAGGCCGATGGCGAACCACTCGTCGGGGCTGGGGTACTTGTGCTTTTTCTTCACGGCGGGCACGGTCATGATGCTGCCCAGCCACTTGGTCCAATAGAACAGCGTCGCGGAGCTGCCGAACACCAGCATGATCAGCAGCATCACCTGGTTGGAATCCACAAAGGCCTTCATGGCCGCCCACTTGGAGATCAGCATGCCGAAGGGGGCCAGGAACATGCCCGCGATGCCCACGACCATCAGAATGCTGACGCGGGGCATGTGCACGATCAGGCCCTTCATGTCCTCGATATCGCGGCTGCCCATGGTGTGCTCCACGGTGCCCACCGACAGGAACATCAGAGACTTGGCCACGGCGTGGAACAGAATCAGCAGGATGGCCACCCAAACGGCCTCATAGTTGCCCAGGCCCGCGCAGGTCACGATCAGGCCCAGGTTGGCGATCGTGGAGTAGGCCAGTATCTTCTTGCCATCGCTCTGGCTGATGGCCGCCAAAGACGCGAGCAGGAACGTCAATCCCCCGATGTATGTGGCCAGGATGCCGGGAATCGTGTCGCCCAAACCGGGGGCCAGACGGATGATCAGATAGACGCCGGCCTTGACCATCGTGGAGGAGTGCAGCAGGGCGCTGGTGGGCGTTGGGGCCACCATGGCGCCCAGCAGCCACGAGGAGAAGGGCATCTGCGCGGCCTTGACCATGCCTGCCAGGCACAGCAGCAGCACCGGCAGCAGCATGGCCTGCTGGCTTAAGCCCATGGCCAGCAGGTTGGCCAGATCTACCGTCTGGAACCGGTCGGCCAAATAGATCAGCGCGCCGGTGAAGGCCACGCCGCCCAACAGGTTCAGGTTCAGCGCGCGGAAGGAGTTCTTGATGGCCACGGGCTCCTTTGTGTAGCCGATGAGCAGGAAGGAACACAGCGTCGTGATCTCCCAGAAGAAGTACAGCCACAGCAAACTATTGGAGAATATAATGCCGAACATTGCCGACAGAAAGACGAACAGCAGAAAAAAGAAGAACGGCCTTCTGTCCCTGACAGTATGGCCGTGCTCGTGATAGTGTTTCATATAGCCCAGAGCGTAAACGCAGATAAGGCTGCCGATGATGCCGATGACCAGTGCCATCAGTATGCTTAGGCGGTCTACAAAGAGGGCGTTTTGCACCTCGAAGGTGGTTTCGTGGGTCAGCTCGTACCAGATGAGCGCCGGCGCCTGCACCAGCGTGAGCACGATGGACATCCAGTTGCGCCGGCGTGCGCCCATATAGACGATGAACAGCGCCAAAGCCGCCTCCACGGTCAGCATGGCGTAGCCGGGCAGCGGGCTTTCCACCGCGAAGAATGTGGCGTCGGAGCTTAGAAACTCCACCGCCAGAGACACGCTGGCCGCAGCGATGAGCGCCGCAGCGCCGCGCACCAGAACCTTGCGCACGCCGTCATGCTTTGTCAGCAGCAGCGCCAGCCCCACCAATAGGGGAAAGAAGATGAGAAACAGTATTTGCACCAAGAACATCACCTGGTTTCCGGGAGACCTTTCCCTTTGCTTCATTTATAGCCTGTGTATTATAGTATGGTTGTGTTGCGATTTCAACAAGTTCGGACGGGGATATACAAATTTTCCAGATCTTCCATGGGCGTTTGTCAAGTTCCTTTTTTGCGAGGGACGTTACATATTTGCGATCCCGCGGGACGATTTTCGCCCAGACGCGCTGTCCCACTTGGTTTCGCATAAAATGTGGTTTTCTGGTACAATAAAGGCTGTGCAATATGGGTCGCGCCCAGAAGCGCGGTTTGCACTTTTGTGGATAAATTGTGATTATTTATAAAAGATCGGTGGCATGTAGAGAGCACCGAACAACAAGGCGCATCAGCGCCGAAAGCGAAGCGCAAGCGAGAGCAAATGGTTAAGAATGTTTTGACAGCGGACGTTACCATGCAGGCCGATTTTCTGGTCGCCAAAGCCTGCGCGCTATACCATGCCGTGGCGCTGCGCAACTTGGCTGTGCCCGACGTGCTGGGTGATGAGGACATGGACAAGCACGCAGCCCGCGCGCGCTTTGACGCTTTGGTGTGCGACCAGGGCGGGCAGCCGCTGTTTGCCGTGGACATCGGCGCCAAGCCCAAGGGTGACAAGGCCAAGCTGCGGGCTCGCGCCAAGCGCCGTCTGTGCCGCAAACTGGGTTTTCCGCTGATCACTGTGCGCTCGGCCTATTTGGAGGAGCCCCGCATACGTTCGGTGGTGCTGGCCTGGTGCATCGAGCTGTGGTTCACCCATGGCAAGGATGTCCCGCAGAGCATCTTCCCCTCAGATTTCTTCCAGACCATCGACGACGAGCTGGACAAGCTAAAGCGCCTGGCCGGTTATCGCAGTTTCCGCCTTTCGCTGCTGCTGGGCGAAGGGCGCGGCGAGGTCAAAGCGCTGGGCAGCGTTGTCGTGAACCAAAGCTTCGGGTGGCTTTCCAAGGGTTCGGTGGCCAGCACGCAGCCGACGGGCTTTGAAACGGACATGCTCAAGGTCATCGTCGTGAAGGACGTATATAGTAAGTATTTAACGTGTATGGCGCGCAACAAGTATCTGAGCAGGAAGAAGGTCAAGAAGAAGACCAAGAAGTTCCGCAAGAGCGTGCAGGAGACCGGGTGCGGGTCGTTTGGGTGGTAGTTTGATAATTAAATTTTTTTGGGCGGCCTGCGGGCCGCTCTTTTTGTTGCGGCTATGCACCGATCCGCTTCATTTGTGATTTGTCTATCCTATGGATATCGCCGATATAAACAATCGATTCCCCTCTGACGATGATTGCGCTGCCGTCGCACATCGCATAAATTGGGTGCTGCTGCGAGATGAGATCCAACTCGGCAATCAGTTCCCAGTTGTCTAGCGTAAAATGGGGCTCTATCGTTACGTCGGCAACGCCGATGCCTTCATACATAACGGTTTTTGGGGTGTACTTGTCTTTCGTGCAAAGGGATGTTTTCGCCATGTTGATGGCGCCGGCACTGATGCCCATCACGACGGCCCGCGAGTTCCGGATTGCGCTCAGGAATCCGTTGTCCTTGATGTAGGTGATCTGCGCCAGCGTATCGCCCCCCATCAGAAAGATGCACGACGCTCGGTGAACCCAGTCTAAGGCCTGGGCCGCGTCAGCGCGGTCGTCCAGCAAGCGGTGTACAGCAAAACAGATACCGGCTTGCTCAAACCACCTTATGGTCCCCGCCATGTGCTTATCCGACTTTTCGTGCCCGAAGGGCGAGGAGGAAATAAACAACAGCATATCGCGGTTCACGATATCCTTATGGAGGTTGTCGGAAACTTCGGAGGGAAAGCCAGCAACAGGGTCGAAGCCGCTGAAGAAGTAGGCGGTTCTCATGGTGCGAAGCCCTCCGCTTGTGTGTTTTGGTGATTATATCATATAACTTACTGCGGTGCTGGCCGCTGGGACGCGGCTTCCGCTAGGACCCTCTCCTCAGACCCCCTTGCCCCGGTCGGGGGAAAATTGATTAGAGTCCGCAGGCCTGACGGAGGGTTTTGCCTCCGACCCGGCGAAAACGAACCCCCACCGGCCTGTGGACATAGCCCCCTTGTTAAGGGGGCTATGAGAGTGGCTTGACGCAGGCTAGGCAATGAGGCCATTGCCATATTTTTGCCGCATTGGAACGATGCGGCAAGCTGACCTAAATACCCCTCGCCCCATGAGGGGAGAGGGGTCTGGGGAGAGGGTTCTTGCGGCCTGGGGCCGCATCCAGCAACGCCAATCGATAGACAGGGGGATTCTTCGCTGCGCTCTGAATGACAGCACGAAGTGCGATGCGACACCCGGCCTTGTCATTCAGAGGCCGCGTGGCGGCCGAAGAATCTCCCATTGTGAATGCTGACATTGCTTAATAAGGAGATTGCTCGCGGAGTTAATGCTGAGCGAAGCCGAAAGGTTCGTAAAGACACAAAGAACCATCTGTAGCACTTCGCTTTTCTGTTAAGAGCTTATTCAACTCTGAGAAAGAAGACTTAGTTCGCAAACATCTCCCCCAACACCAGCGCCGCCCCCTTGTCTCCGCCCAGCGCCTGCTCCAGCCGGGTGGGCTCCAGCGTTTGCCAGGGCAGCGGCACGCGGGCGCGGGGCATCTGGCTCCACAGGTATTTCTCCACGTCGCTGTCCGGCAGGCGCTCGGTGGCGTTGGGGATCACCGCCAGGCACGCGGAGTTCTCCGCGATGGATTTCTGCACCGGCTGGCTTAAGAGCGCGGCGATAAAGGCCGTGGCCGAAGCGTCGCGGGATTCGTCGCCGGAGGCGCACACGGCGGCGTACTGTATGTTCAGCGTGGGCCGGACATCGCCCGGCAGCGGCAGCACGGAGTACTCAAAGGCCTTGCCCTTGGCGGCCAGGCGCTCCATCAGCGCGGCTTCCCACTGGGTGCCCAGCAGCACGGCGCAGCGGCCGGCGGCAAAGGGCTCCCGCGCGCCGTCGATGCTCTGGGAGAATACCTTGTCGGGCAACAGCGATTGCTCCTGAAGTTCCTTGACGTTGGCGGCCTGCATGGCCAGCGGCAGCCAGTTGGCCTGCGCGCCGGACAGGGCCAGCACGTTCTTCTTGCGCCGGCTGGTGGAAGCCTGACGGCTGAAGTCCAGCAGCGCCTGCAGGTTCCAGGATTTGTCCGCCATAGGCGGCTCCACGCCCACCGAGCGGCACAACGCGTTGTTCACCAGCACCAACTGGCTGCCGGCCATCCACGGCACGGCCCGGGGCTCCCGCTGGAATGCCCCTGCGAAGGGCTGTGCCAGCGCCGGCAGCGCGCCTGCGTCCAGCGTGAGAAAAAGCTCCGCGTCCATGCCCGACCAGTTGTCCGGGAACAGCAGCACGTCGGGCAGCCGGCCCTCGGTCAGCCGCTGGCGAAGCATCTCTTCGGTCACGCTGTCCAACTCCACATATACGCCGACGTTGCGCGTCTCAAAGCGGCGGGCGGCGGCCTGCACCACGGCGGTGCGGCTGCCCCGGCCCACGCGCCATGTGTTCACCTGCCACACGTGCAGCACGCCCTGCCACGCCGGCGGCTTGGGCCGCAGCACATTGGCAAGGCTGATGCCCTGCAGCTTGCCGGGCAGTAGGAACACGCCCAGCACGATGAGCGCCGCCAGCGCCGCCGTGAACAGCGTGGAGCGTGCGAAGGCCTTGGCACCGGCCTTGTCTGCTTTGATCCATGGAATTCTCATGTTTATTTATATGTGAAAAACACTAGTTCATTCGGTAAGTGTCTTGGTTATCAGGTGTATGTATTGGCGGGCATTCTGCCCGCACTCATTCGTAATCACTTCATGAAAAGGGCAGCTTATTCACGGCAGTCTTTTTCGTTTAGCTCTTCAAGGACTTCCCCGCAAACCCTGCGGCAGATTTTGCAGCACCGTTCCCGGCATTCTTCGCGGCATTCTTCTTCGCGTTCTTCCTCTCCCAGGCTGATCGTCTCCAGGAGCTCTACGCAAAATTCCTGACAGAATTGTCTGCAGAAGTCCCGGCAGAACCCTTCACAGAAGTCTTCGTCATTCCTGTGCTCGCCACAGGCCTCCTGGCAGACCCTGCTGCAAATGTCCCGGCACCCTTCCCGGCATTCCCGCTCGCGGTCAGAACGGATTCTCCTAAAGCAACCGCAACGGCGATTCTCCTCGAACACTTCGCAGAACTCGCAGCAGAACTTGCGGCAGAACCTGGGGCAGAACTCTTCGCAGTCCACCGATTCAACCTCTTCGCATCTTCTGCCCAGGCCGTTGGCGTTTTGGAAGGCCGAGCGGCCGGATTCCGTGTCGAACCTGGCACCGTTTACCCAGCGCCCATCTTTCTGATATTGCATGGTATCACCTCCTTTCGCTCTTGCAATATATCATACGGTATATCTCCAAATAAGGTGAAATGGCACTTTCACGTATTTTTCACAATACATACATCTGTTCTCCCTAATCTAACTTTATGATTGCGTCATCGATACATAGACGATCCGCAAGGGAGGCAACGCATATGAAGGCATGGCAGCGCAGTGCGCTGGCCGCAGTGCTGATCACGGCGCTGGGGCTCACCGGGTGCCAGAGCAAGACCGACAGCCCGGCTCAAGGGAGCCAGGGACAGCCGGCGGCCATGGAGGGCACCATGGGCATCGTGACCGCCGTCAGCGATACATCCATTGCTGTCGCCGTGATGCCCGCGGGCCAGGGCGGCTTGGGCGGGCTCCGGGGTTCTGCCCGGCCGGACCGCGCCCGCGGCTCCGGCCGGCCCGACCCTTCGGCAAGGCCCAACGGGCAGGGCGAGGGCTTTGCGCCGGGCGGCCAGGTGGATACATCCGGCTGGGAGCAGAAGACATTTGCCATAGATAACAAGACAAAAATCACCCGGATGACCCGCGGCAACGGCAAGGACAACTCTGCCGGCGCCCAGGCGCTGACAACCGCGGACTTGAAGGCCGGCGACAGCGTGCGCATCACCGAGCGCAGCGGCAGCGCCGGCACTGCCGACACCATCTCCGTGATGGGCGGCTTCGGTGAGGGTGGCCCACCGGATGGCTCACCCGGCGACCAGGGTCCCGACGCCCGCAGCGGCGCCACGCCAGACACAACATCGACCAAAGTGTAAAGATATAGGAGGCTACAACATATGAAACGCAAAAAGATCATTACATGGATCGTCGTGGGCGTGCTGGCGCTGGGCGTGGCCGGCGCTGGCGTGGCCTACAGCCAAGGCTTGTTTGGCAGCAGCGAGGCCAGCGCCGCAACCACCTATTCCGTGGTTCGGCTGACCACCGGCAACCTGGAGAAATCCGTGACCGGCACAGGCGCGCTGACCTCCGGCGGTACCGTCAACGAGACCGCGCCGCTGGATGTGACGCTGGACAAGGTTTCCGTGGCCGTGGGCCAGAGCGTGAAGGCCGGCGACACGCTGGCCACCGTGGACGCCGACAGCGTGACCACGCTGATCTCCACGCTGCAGACGCAGATTGACGGCATCGACACCCAGTTGGCCCAGATGACGGCGTCGCAGGCCAGCGTTTCCACGCTGACGGCGTCGGTGGGCGGCCGCGTGAAGGCCGTATACGCCGCCGTGGGCGATTCCGTGGACGCCGTGGTGGCCAAGAACGGCGGCGTGCTGCTGCTGTCCACCGACGGCAAGATGAAGCTGGACTTCGCGATCTCCGACGCAAGCCTCGTGGCCATCGGCGACAGCGTGAAGGTCAAGATCGGCTCCAAGAAGTATACCGGCCTCGTGGAGACGCTGGATGCCGCCGCCAAGACCTGCACCGTGACGCTGAGCGACAACGGCCCGGCGCTGGATGCCGAGGCCATTGCCTATACCGGCGACGGCGACGAGCTGGGCGCGGGCAAACTGGCCATCAACCGGCCCTATCTGGTGACGGCCAGCGGCGGTTCGGTCAGCAAGGTGTATGTGGACGAGGGCGACAAGGTGAGCCAGCGTACCAAGCTGTTTTACATCGTGGGTGTGCCGCTGGGCAGCAGCTATGACGACCTGTTGGCCACCCGCGCCGACACGTTGGATGCGCTCAACACAGCCAAGGCGCTGCTGGAAAGCGGCAAGATTACCGCCACACAGGATGGCGTCGTGAGCGCCGTAAACGTTGCCAACGGCCAGGCTGTGAAGGCTGGCGATCCTCTGGCGGCGCTGATGACCGGCGGCGCGGCCAAACTGGTCGTAACCGTGGACGAGTTGGACATCAACTCCGTGTCCGTGGGCCAGAGCGCCAAGGTGGCCGTGGACGCTTTCACCGGCGAGGCGTTCACCGGCACTGTGGAAAGCATCTCCGACATCGGCGCCACGACCAGCGGCGTCACGACCTATAAGGTCACCATTCGGATGGACGCCAGTGACAAGCTGAAGATCGGCATGAACGCCACGGCCACCATCGTCATCGAGAAGCACGAGGGCGCGCTGCTGCTGCCCATGACGGCGCTCAACACATCCCGCGGCGCCAGCTACGTGTGGCTGTACACCGGCACGCTGCCCACCGACACCAGCCAGGACCCCGGCGTGCGTACCGAAGTAAAGACCGGCATGTCCAACGCCAACTACGTGGAGATCACCGAGGGTTTGACCGCCGATGACCAGGTCGTCGTGGTGCGCACCCGGTCCGCTAACTCCACGACCAACGCCCGCCGGGGCAACATGGAGTTCCCGGGTATGGGCGGCGGATTCACCGGCGGTATGGGTGACGGCGGCCAGATGCCTCCGGGCGGCATGGGCGGCGGCGGGTTCGGCGGCGGCCGCAACTAAGAAGGGGATAGCTATGATCATCATGAACGACGTCATCAAACGCTATAAGATGGGCAACGAGGTCGTCTCCGCTTTGGACGGTGTGAGCCTGCGGGTGGACGCCGGCGAGTTTGTGGCCATCATCGGCCCCAGCGGCAGCGGCAAATCCACGCTGATGAACATCATCGGCTGCCTGGATGTGGCCGACGCCGGTGAATACGAGCTGGACGGCAAGCCCATCGGCCGCTACAACGAGCGGGCGCTGGCCCGCGTGCGCAGCGAGAAGATCGGCTTCGTGTTCCAGGGCTTCAACCTGCTGCCCAAGCTGAACGCGCTGGAGAACGTGGAGCTGCCGCTGGTGTACCAGAATGTGGCCCACGCCGAGCGCCGACGCCGGGCGCTGCAGGCGCTGGAGCAGGTGGGCCTGCAGGACCGGCTGCGCCACCGCCCCAGCGAACTTTCCGGCGGCCAGCAGCAGCGCGTGGCCGTGGCCCGGGCGCTGTGCGGCAGCCCTTCGCTGATCCTGGCCGACGAGCCCACCGGCAATCTGGATTCCCGCACCGGCCGTGAGATCATCGAGCTCTTCTGCAAGCTCAACCAGCAGGGCAACACGATACTGCTGATCACCCACGACAGCAACGTGGCCTCCCAGGCCGCCCGGCAGATTCGCATAGAGGATGGCCGCATCATAGGAGGGATGACCGCATGATTCTGCAATCCATTCGCATGGCCTTCAAGGCCATCGCCGGAAACAAGATGCGCTCCTTCCTGACGGTGCTGGGCGTGGTCATCGGCGTCATCGCCGTGGTTGTGCTGATTGCCATCGCCCAGGGCACCACGTCCAGCGTCACCAGTTCCATCGAATCGCTGGGGACCAACCTGCTGACCGTGAACATCCGCGTGTTCCGCAGTTCCAACGCCACGGTGACGATGCCCGACCTGCAGAAGCTGGCGGAGGACCCGACCATCGGCGGCATCGCGCCGGTGATCTCCCAGTCGGCCAGCGCCAAGGCCGGCACTGTGACCTATGACGAGGCCACCGTGGAGGGCACCGTGCCCGGTTATGACACGATACGCAACCTGCCGGTGGACAACGGCCGTTTTCTGACCCAGCCGGACCTGAACAACCGCAGCTTTGTGGCCGTGGTGGGCGTGGACGTGGCCGATGAGCTCTACGGCACCCGCAACGTGCTGGGAGAAACCTTCAACATGCAGGGCTATGAGTTTACGATCGTCGGCGTGCTGCAGGAGAAGGGCACCACATCCAGCGGCTCCAGCGACAGCCGCATCATCATCCCCTTCACGCTGGCCGAGCGCATCCTGTTCTCCCCGGGCATCCGCACGTTCTACGCTTCGGCGGCCTCCAGTGCCCAGGTGGACGCCGCCCAGGCCGTGCTGGAGGACTATCTGAACGGCATCTTCCCGACGACGGTCACCGTGGGCACCTCCGGCGTCACCAACAGCTCTTACTCCGTCTACAATCAGAGCGAGGCCCTGAGCACCATCAGCGACACGACGCAGACGCTCACGCTGATGTTGGGCGGCATCGCGGGTATTTCCTTGCTGGTGGGCGGCATCGGCATCATGAACATCATGCTGGTGAGCGTGTCCGAGCGTACCCGGGAGATCGGCATTCGCAAGGCCATCGGCGCCGCTCGCGGCAACATCCTGATGCAGTTCCTCATAGAGGCGCTGGTCGTGAGCGGGCTGGGTGGCCTGCTGGGCCTGCTGATCGCCCTGGGGCTCATGGGCGTGCTGAGCCAGGCGCTGGGCATGACGCTGGCCATGGGCTCGGGGGTGGCCGAGCTGGCCATTGGGTTCTCGCTGCTCATCGGCGTGGTGTTCGGCATGTACCCGGCCAACAAGGCCTCCAAGCTGAGGCCGATCGATGCATTGAGATACGATGGATGATGGATAGGATAGACCGGCGCGGAGATGAGGGGTTCGGACCCCTCATCTCCATGGCTGGGTTTCGCGCCAGCGGGCGCGACCAAAGGGCTTTCCGGTCGCCCTTTGAAAACCTTCGGCCCCATCATGTAAATGGCGCGGCATCCATGCAATGTGCATCGCTAAATTGCTGAGCCTTGCGGTATAATGAATCTGTCATAGAGGTGAAACCATGCACATCCTTGTGGCCGACGACGAGGCCCGCATCCGCGAAGCCATCCGCGAATACGCCGAGTTCGAGGGCTGGCAGGTGACCGAGGCCAGCGACGGCATGCAGGCCGTGGAGCTGGCCCGCCAGCAGCGCTTCGACGTGGCGGTGCTGGACATCATGATGCCCCGGCTGGACGGCTTTTCCGCGTGCAAGGAAATCCGAAAGAAGAGCGATATGCCGGTGCTGATGCTCTCCGCCCGCGGCGAGGAATACGACAAGCTCTTCGGCTTCGAGCTGGGGATCGACGATTACGTCGTAAAGCCCTTCAGCGGCAAGGAGCTCATGGCGCGCCTGCGGGCCATCGTGGCCCGCAGCCAAGCCAGAGAGGCCCAGAGCGAGACCCGGTTGGAAACACTGCGCTTTGAGGGGCTGGAGGTGGACTTCCAGGGCCGCCGGGTGCTGGTGGACGGCCAGCCCGTGCCCATGACGCCCAAGGAATACGACCTGCTTTTCTTCCTGGTGCGCAACCGCAACATCGCATTCTCGCGCGAGCAGCTCTTGAGCTCCGTGTGGGGCTATGAGTATTTCGGTGAAGACCGCACCGTGGACGCCCATATCAAGATGGTGCGGGCAAGCCTGGGGCCCTACCGCAAGTTCATCGTCACGCTGCGCGCCATGGGGTATAAATTTGAAGCTTAAACCGGACGTCAAAAGCATAGGGTTCCGTGTGTGGATCTATATGATGCTCTTTTCGCTGGCTGTTTTGGCCATGCTGTGGCTCATGCAGGTCGTCTTCATTAACGGGTTCTACCAGAGCATGAAGACCCAAGGCATCAAGACTGCCGCCGGCAAGATCGCCACGCTTTACACCCAGGTGCAGGGGCAGGCGTTCGAAGTAGGGTTGGACGCCATCGCCAACCAACGGGATCTGTTCGTCATCATCATGGATCGCGAGGGCAGGTCTGTTCTGTATGCCAAGAACCCCGAGAACCGGGACTATCGAACGCCGCTGGAGAGGCTGGACCGGCCGCCGGGCTTGCCGGGGCCGCAGAACCTGCGCGGCAGCATCTTTGAGCAGTTTGCATCGGTGGTGCGCGCCGCGGGCAGTGCCGAGGTCACGCACAGCTTTGAGGACCGCCGGGGCAGCGCCATGCTGCTGTACGGCAACCTGATTGCCGACAGCGCGGGCAACCAGGCGCTGCTGGTCATCAGCTCTCCGCTGCAGCCGCTGGACGACACCGTGCGCATCCTGCGCGCGCAACTGGTCTATGTGACGCTGGCGGTGCTGGCACTGGCGCTGGTCGTGTCGGTGGTCATCGCTCTGCGGGTCAGCCGGCCGCTCACCCGCATCACCGGCAAGGCGGTGCTGCTGGCCCGCGGCCGCTATGACATGGCCTTTGACCGCGGCGGCTATACCGAGGTGGACCAGCTGGCCGACACGCTCAACTACGTTACGGCGGAGCTGGGCCAGGTGGAGAGTCTGCGCCGAGAGCTCATCGCTAATGTGAGCCACGACCTGCGCACGCCGCTCACGATGATCAAGCTCTATGCCGAAATGATCCGCGACCTCAACGGCGACAATCGCACCAAGCGCGAGCAGAACGTGGCCGTCATCATAGAGGAGAGCGACCGGCTGACGGCGCTGGTGCAGAACCTGCTGGACCTTTCCCGCCTGCAAAGCGGAGCCCTGCCCTTCCACGCGGAGGCTTTCGACTTGGTTGAGCTCGTGGAGAGCATCCTGACCCGCTATGACGCGCTGGTACAGCAGCAGGGTTATCGCTTCCTCTTCGAGCACCCGGACCAGCTGTGGGTGCGCGCCGACCGGGCCCGCATCGAGCAGGTGCTTTATAACCTGATCAACAACGCCGTGAACCACGCCGGTGCGGACAAGCAGGTTGCGCTCAAGGCCGCGGGATACCGCGACAGCGTGCTGCTCAGCGTGACCGACAACGGCGAGGGCATCGCTCAGGAGGATCTGGAGCGCATCTGGGACCGCTACTACAAGGTGGACAGGGAACACCGCCGCGATGTGGCCGGCACCGGCCTGGGGCTGTCCATCGTGAAATCCATACTGGACCAGCACCACGCCAAATATGGCGTGCGCAGCCAAAAGGGCGCGGGGGCCACGTTCTGGTTCGAGCTGCAGCGGGATGCAAGCGACGACATAGGGCAGGATTGATTATTAAATGGGAGGCTGCTCATGAATTATGGGATCACGGGCAAGAACGCACTGATCAACGGCGGGTCTTCGGGCATCGGCCTGGGCATCGCCAGGGCATTGGCGGCGGAGGGTGTGCATGTGGCGCTGTGCGCCCGTGACGAAGGCAAGCTGCGACAGGCGGCCGGCGGCATCGCCGCGGAATTCGGCGTGCGCGCCGTGCCCATCGCCGCCGACGTATCCGCGCCTGAAGCGGCGGAGGATGCCGTGGCGCGGGCGGTGGCGGACTTGGGGGGGCTGGATATCCTCGTGAACAACTCCGGCGGCCCTGCCGCCGGCGTCTTCGAGGAGCTCTCCGACCAGCAATGGGAGGAAGCCGCCCAACTGTTGCTGATGAGTGCGGTGCGCTTCTCCCGGGCGGCGCTGCCACACATGAAGGCCCAGGGGTGGGGGCGCATCCTCAACCTGTGCTCCACATCGGTGCGGGAGCCCATCGCCGGGCTCATGCTGTCCAACGCGCTGCGCGCGGCGGTCATCGGCCTTTCCAAGACGCTGTCGCAGGAGGCCGGCCCCTACGGGGTCACCGTGAACAGCATCCTGCCCGGCCGCATACACACCGGCAGGCTGGAGGCGCTGGCCGACCGCCAGGGCCGCCCCCGGGATCAGGTGTTTGCCGACTGGATCGCGGAGATCCCCTTGCGACGCCTGGGCAAGCCTGCGGATGTAGGCGCGCTTGCGGCCTTCCTGGCTTCGGAGCCGGCGGGGTATCTGACCGGGTTATCCATCCCTGTCGATGGTGGCATGCTAAAGTCTGTATAACCGTGCGGATATCGCAGAAAGAGGTGCCGCGGCATAGGATGTAGGGAAAATACTCGCAAAGGAGTGATCCCTATGCCTCCTACCGCGTTTTTTGGCGTCGTCAACTACACCATCGTAGCCGGCGACACGCTTTATAGCATTGCCCGGCGCTACAACACGACCGTCCGCCTCATCATGCTTTTCAACCCCGGCGTGGACCCCAACTCCCTGCGCGTGGGGCAGATGATTTTGATCCCGCTTTCACCGCCGGAATCCATGATCTACACCGTGCGCGCCGGCGACACGCTCTATTCCATCGCCCGCCGCCATGGCACCACGGCGGAATTGCTGGCCCGGTTCAACTATATCGGGCCGCCCTACACGATTTATCCGGGGTGGCAGCTCGTCGTTCCCGCTTCGCTCAGAGGCTAAAGCCTCTTTCGCTGCGCTTTCGCCTTCGGCGCTGTTGCGCCTTGGCGATTCAGAAGACTTGCATGTTGTCTGGTTTCCCGCCTGTCGATAACCGTCGGCAGGCGGGCTTTTTGCTGTTTTGGCCCATTCTCCGGGAAAGGAAAACGGGGACCGCTGAGGCGGGGATTTAGTGTGCGGTTCTGTCTGGTTGCTCGTTACCTTGGCCGGTTAAACCGGCCGGCAAAAGGTATGCGTCATTGCAAGCCCTCTCTCCCAACCTCTCCCCCAGAGGGGGAGAGGTAAAGTTACATAAAAGTCCCTCCCCCTCCGGGGGAGGGTGCGGGAGAGGGCTTGAGAGGCGGAAAGGATGAGTAAAGGTTCACCAAGGAGAATGGTGTTTTTGGCCTGTAAATGAAGAGGCTACTCCATAGGTCACATACTGGCATAAACTTTCAAAGATAGTGCCGAAGGTTTCCAAAGGGCGACCGGAGACCTTTGGTCGCGCCCGATGGCACTGCCCCGGCTTGCGGCAACGTCGGCTCTGCCGATGTGAGAGCAAGCCGATAGTTGCGCAAGGCGCAACGAAGGTCGCGAAATCCTTTTGCATATTTATTGTTGCTCCCTACAGATGGAGCGTGATAAGATTCGATAAACTATAGCGCAAATCCATGTAGGCTAGGCATAGACGAGGGATTCACTTTGAACCAGAAGGAACAACTCAACGACATCAAGCGCAAACTCCGGGAGCTGAAAGCCCTGGAGATCAAGCTGCGGTTCGGCGGCAAAAGGCCGGAGGGCTCCGCGTTGGTTTGGGATGACTTTTTCGATCTGCGGGAAGCAGGCAAGGGCAAGGCAAAATACCCATTGGCGATGTTGGCGGCCATGGACCACGAGGCGTTTGGGAATGCCGTTGATCAATATTGGGCGTTTGTTTATAATCGGTATTATAAAGAGAATGGCATCCAGGATGCCGAGGTGTTTGACGCGGCAGAGCTTGACAAGCTGGATCTGCCCTTTGACGCCGATGAGAGCGAGATCAAGAGGCGGTTTCGCCAACTGGCGAAGATCCATCATCCCGATGCCGGCGGAGATGCCGGGAAGTTCATTGAGTTGATGGAGTTGTATCGGAAACTGATCAACAAAGCATGACGCTTAGGTTTTTATGGCTCAGCCGCAACAAATCGCCGCAGCCGTTTTCTGCAAAAGTAGAGTTTCTTCCTCTGTGAGCTTCATGGAGATGGCGTCTGTTTCGATTGTGGAGGGTAGGCCAAGTGGATCAATATTGAAAATCGTCTGAGCCAAAACACATGCGTTCAGATATGCGCCTCTCGCGTTTTGGTGCTCACCGTCATCGGCATATAGATCCACTGTGCCGCGAAGGCTGTGCCACGCGGGTCCGCATTTGGCTATCCGGCTTCCTGGACATAAAGCATGGAGCGCCGCAAAAGCATCGTCTATTTTCTTCTGACCGTCAGGATTGTTTTTCTCCGACCAAGTGTTCATGAAGACGGCAGTCGCGTTGGCATCTGAGATCGCTTTGAACAGGTCCAACCCCTGTTCATAAAAAGCTTCGGTTCCATCAAAAGGATGTGACCTCTGCTGGATGACGACATAGTCATAGCCGCCGTAACGGATGTTCGGCAACGCGCAACCCGATGAAAGATGCCAGCTCCAATCACAGCCCGGATATGTAAGCATGGTGGCATGGGCGTCCCTACCCGCCTGTTTGCATACAGCGGTAAATAACCACGGTAGGTTTTCAACATAGGTGTGGCTGTTGCCGATAAACAGTACATGGGTACTCATCTATTGACTCCCTTCAAAATCCAGCAACCCTTACGCAGGCGACTCTATTTGATCCACTGATATATTACCCCCAGGCGGGCGTCCTCCCGGCTTTCCACCAGGCCCAGACGGACCATTCTGGAGGCGATGGAGCCGCTGCTTCTGCCCAGTCTCTTGGCATTTTAGCAGTGATATTTGCATTTGCCAATGGGTTTGCAAAACAACCCTCCGTCAGGCTGTTGCCTGCCACCTTTCATGCTAAGGGAGACAGGGCGGATGATGTATCCTGTTCGCCTATACGACCTGAGGGAGGTCATTTCTCCCCTTTTAAAGGAGAGGCTGGGGGAGAGGGGCTGCCTTCAGAAGAAATGTACATCTTGTGCACAAAACCGAATGAATTGATTGTTTTAAAGGAAAGACATATAATGCTTATAATGCGCAGTTGGCTGGTGTGGATTAAGCCTTTTATATTTATTTTGAAGGTGAAGACATTTGGTTATTCTTTTAGTTGTCTTAGGGATTGTTTTTATCATAGCAGGTATGCTTTGGCTATTTGTCTTCAATATCAGGAAACGAGACATAATTGAGAGGTATGCAAATAGCAGTCTGTTAGAATATAGAGACGAAGATATTATACCTGAAGAAGTTGCTAAAAAGTTCATTTTGGATGGTATCAGAACTATATTTAGCAAGATTTTATTACCATCCATTGTTATTTTGTGTGGAATGTTAGCAATTGTAATTGCGTCATACTTTGGGAAATGAGTATTACTAAGCATAACGCGAGGCTGACATTTTCCAACTTCTGCGTGAGATTATGAGCATCAGCTGACAGAAATCTAAAAGGCAAGCCCGCTGATTGCTCAGCAGGCTTGCTTCGTTATAAGTTCTCTGTCACCCGTGTTATGCCGGCGGCGCCGACCTTACCTCGTGCTGCGGCGCAGCTTCCTGCGCTCCGCCCCTCTCTACTCTGTAGAAGCTGAACTGACCGGGGAAGACCAGCAGCTCGAACACCGCGGTCTCTCCGCGGGTGTACAGCGGCTGTATCGCCGGTCGGGTGCTGCCCAGCGGATGCAGCGCTGCGGCATTGCGTGCCAGCATGTGCACGCGGTGGGGCTGTGCGCCGTCGGCCACGAAGGGGTAGAGGGCGAACACATCGTTGTCGTAGGCGAAAAGGCCGATCTGCGCCGGGGCGTCCAGCACCAGGTCGCCGTAGAAGGCCTGGCGGATGCGCGTGAGCACCGGCTGGGGCAGGCGCTTGAGCTCGGCGAAGTTGTCTGGCACGACCAGCGTGGTCATGGAGCCTTGGCCGTAGGTGTCTCGCATCAGCAGGCCGAAGTTCTCGTCGCCGGCGATGGCCTTGACTTGGCACCACGTCGTGTTGTTGCGGTATTCCAGCACCGGCAGCGTCACGGGTTGGATGCCGTGCTCAATCGTCATCATCCACCCGCCCACAGGCTCGACCATATAATCTACAGCTGTCACGCGGCGGCCGCGGTCCCGCATGCTGGTCATGCGCGCAAGGCCTTTGTCCAGCGTGGCCCGCACAAAGCCGGAACTGACGACGGCCCGGCCGCCGGCTGTCACATAAGCCTCCAGCTTTTCCACGATGTCCGCGTCACAGGCGGCGCTGGCCGTCAGGAACACTGCCGGCGCGCTCGCGGGGAAGGCGGGCACAGGCTCAAAGGGGATACCCAGCATGCCCAGGTAGTCCTCCAGATGGTCCTCGCCCTGGGAATTGGCCGGGTGATAGACCGGAATGCCCACCGGCTGGCCGGCGTGGTCCATCAGTTCATCCAGCTTGTGCAGCTGGAAGCCCAGCGGCGGCACGAACACCGTGTCATACAGGCTGTGCCAGCAGAACAGCATAACCTCCCGGGGGCGGCTGAATACGGTCAGATAGGCCTGCTCCAGATAGGTGTCCAGCGGGTAGCACCCGTAGGGGTCCAGCCAGCCGCCGCCGTTGCGGCCGGGGGCCAGGTTCTCCATCCAGCGCATCAAAGAGAAGGATAGATAGCGCGGCAGGTGCTGGTGGGTGTGCACCGGGTGGCGGGTCTCGGTGCCGGTGTAGATCATGTCGAACTGGTCTTTCTGCACGCCGGGGTTGTAGCCGGCCTCCTGGAAGCTCTCGACCCAGTTGGGGTATTTGATCGTGACGCGGCAGTTGGGGTTCACGGCCTTGGCGGGCTTGAGCACCAGATTTTCGCTGACTTCGGCCATCAGGTCCAGGCGGAACCGCTCCCAACTGCGCTCGCCGCGCTGGGCGCGGCAGCTGTCGCATGTGCAGTTTGTGAAATAGAAATCATCGATGATGAACTCGTCGAACGCCGCCGCCGTGTGCTCCACGATTTCTTTCATCCGTGCGCGCATGGCCGGGTCGGTGTAGCAGAAGGTGTTGAAGATGCGCTGCTTGGGCTGGGCAGGGTTCTGGTCGGCGATGGTCGTCGTGATGCCGCCGGCGGTCTCGATGCCGTGGCGGGCGAAAACGGCGCGCACCATGGCCAGCTGCTCGCGGCTCACCAGCACGTTGTCGCGGTAGCTCTCCACGTACACCTTGTCCGGCTGCACATGGCGCTGGAAGAAGGCGATCTGCTGCTCCAGCGAGGCTTCTGTGGCCTTGGCCAGCGAGTCTGCCACGCAATAGATGACCAGCTTGAAATTGCGGTAATTGCCCATGGCGAATCCCTCCTGTGCGAGTCTGGGAATAGTATACCGTACATGGAAACGTTATTACATGATGATCTGGTATTATCTAGACAATCGGCTTGCCCAAGAACTCCTTATGTGAAGAATAGCAGGAAGCCGACCGACGGTTTATCCCTGTCAGGAAATGCGCTTGCGCATTTCCGGTCGCCCGCAGGCGAGACGCGGGAGGAAATAGAAAACGAGCAATGGATGGATACAAAAACCGCCCACAGGCGAAAAACGTTTGAATCGCCAAGGTGCTACAGCGCCCAGGATGCAGGGGCGAGCAGGGGCCGAAGGCCCCGACCAGCCGCAGGCGAAGGGCGTTAGCCCTCCAGGGCGCCGCCGTGGAAGGCACACTCGTACACCGCCACACCGTCGCGCTCGATGATCTCGTAGCCATAGAACCAATCGATATCACCTTTGGTGCTGCAGCGGTAATGCAATGTGCCTTGCGCAAATTCGGCGGGACCCCGCCACGGCGCTTCCGGCGTGCCCAGCAGCAGCGCGGCCTTCAGGAAGTCGCCGTCAAAACCATCCGCCAGCACACGGCCCAGGTAGTTCATGGCCCACACCGGCCGGCCTGCGACATAAAGGGCTTCCTCGCCGGCAAAGCGCGCGCCGCCCAGATAGGTATCCAGGTAACTCAGATCTCCTTCGGAATAGGCCAAGTCGTGGGATTGGGGGCGGGAGGGCTGGGTTTGCGGCCCCTTGCCGGCGTAGGTGGCTCGCTTGGCGCGCAGCAAAAAGTCGATGTGGTCACGGGTCAGCATGGCGAAATCCCCTTTCTCAGGCGTTGCTTGTTCTTTGGTCTGTCCGTCATTATAATGATTGCGTTCCATCAACAATCCGGGAGGCGTTATGCTGAGCATCCGTTCCCGCACGCTGACGGCGCTGACGCTGGGCTATCTGGCCCTGCCGGTGGCGCTGTTCCTGTGCGGCTGGCTCAAGATATGGCTGGGCATACCTGTGGCGGCGCTGCTGGCGCTGGCCGTGGTTTGGCATGTGCGCGGCGAGGACGCCGGCGACGCCGTGGAGCTGGGCCGTTGGCCGGCGGCGTTGGCGATGCTGGCGGCGCTGGCGCTGTGGGTGTTCCTGAGCGGCCAGGGTGGCTACTTCTACCAGAGCTACGACCACCACTGGCGCAATGCGATTTTCCATGATCTGATCGACCAGCCGTGGCCGGTGCGCTATGAGCAGACCGGCGCGGCGCTGGTCTATTATCTGGTCTACTGGCTGCCGGCGGCGGCGGTGGGCAAGGCCTTTGGCTGGGCGGCGGCCAACGCGGCGCTATACCTGTGGAGCCTGCTGGGCGTGGGCCTGTGCGCGCTGCTGCTGCTGCGGGAGCTGCAAGCCCGCACCTTGGGCGAGCGTCTGCTCATCGTGGCGGCGCTGGCGCTGTTCAGCGGCCTGGATGTGCTGGGCATGGCCATGCAGCAGATGTCCACTGGCCGGGCCAACTGGCAGCACCTGGAGTGGTGGGCGGGGTATTACCAGTTCTCCAGCAATTCCACGCAGCTGTTCTGGGTGTACAACCAGACCGTGGCGCCGTGGCTGGCTACGGTGCTGCTGCTGCGGCAGCGCCGGGCTGGCGGCATGGCGCTGCTGTGCGCGCTGACTCTGCCCTATGCGCCGATGCCCTTCGTGGGCCTGCTGCCGCTGGCGTTGGCCCAGGTTGTGCGGGCGCTGCGGGGCAGGGCGCGGGACTTTTGGCCCTGGCTGCGGGGCGCGCTGGAGCCGCAGACCGCTGCGGCGCTGGCCATCGGCATCGTGTTCGCGCTGTACTTCTCCAGCAACGCCGCCGCCGGGTCCGGGCGCAGCCCGTGGTTCTGGGCAAGCGCGCAGCCGCTGTGGGCGGCGGTCTCGATGTACGGGTTCTTCCTTCTGCTGGAGGTCGGCGTGCCGCTGCTGGTGTTGTGGCACTGCGACCACCGGCAGCCCATGCTGCGGGCTGTGGCGGCAACGCTGGCTTTGTGCCCGCTGTTTGCCGTGGGCCAGGCATCGGATTTTTGCATGCGCGCCAGCATACCGGCGCTGATGGTGCTGATGGTGCTGTGCCTGCGGGCGCTGCTGGACGCCCGGCGTGTTCGCAGGTTCCGGCCGGCCATCGTGGCGCTGGCGCTGTGCCTGCTGTTGGGCGCAGCCACGCCGCTCACGGAAATCAAGCGCGGCGCGCTGGCCGTGGCGCAGGCGGGGCGGTTGGGCCTGGTGGCCGACGACATCGGCACCCTGAGGGATAAGGTCGACGATTTCGACAACTTCCTTGCCTTCAACGCCCGGGAGCGTCCATTTTTTCGCTACCTTGCACGGTGAGGGCGCCCAGATAGACGCTGAAGTCCTTCAGTGCCCGGCGGCAGGCGGCCAGTGTGGCCCGGTCGGGCTGCACGTCTGGCTCCCACCACCAGTTCAATATGCTTAGCTCTTTGGTTTTCCTGTTGAAGCGCGGCTCCATGCGCGCCACGAAGCGCTCTCCGCATAGCACCGGCAGCACATAGTAGCCATATTGACGCTGCTGCGCAGGCTTGTAGACCTCCCACGTGTAGTCGAAACCGAACAGCTCCCGGATCAGCTTGCGGTCCCACAGCAGGTTGTCCAGCGGCGCCAGAAAGGCAGCTTCGGCCCTGACGGCCTCGGGCTGTTCCAGCGCTGCCCGCAGCGTCGGCTGGTCCTGGGCGCGCACATAGCACGGCGCGGGGATGCCCTCCACGTCCACAGACAGCAGGCGGCCCTCGCCGGTCAGCCGTTCGAAGGCCGCCGAACGCGCGCCGGCTTTCAGGCCCCCGTGGATGCCCAGCCACGCGTCGGAGGCCCGGTTGGCCAGCAGGCCCACGGAGCCCACCCGCCGGTGCACGTGCCAGGCGTAGTAGTCGTCCTCGCTTGTGTTCGGGTCCGGCGCGGCCAGCAGGTCCGCGGGCAGGTGCCGGCAGGCCAGGTCGTAGAACTTGCGCGTGCCGGCCTTATGGTGCACGACCAGCTCGCCCCAAAAATACAGGCTCTCCAGGCACGCGCGGGAGGCGTTGGTCGACCCCCACGGCCAGTTCACCTTTTCTCCGGGTTCCAGGTCGCCGGAGCACAGCGGGCCCCGGGTCGCCACCTCGGCGCGCACGTCGTCCAGCATGGGCACGTGGGCGCGGCCCTCGTGGCCGTACCACTGCCGGGCGTCCTCCCGGTACCGCGCGAAACATGGCCAGTCTTCGACCGGGTAAATTGCGAGATTCTTGTCAAAGGCGTCCACCAGCGCGCGGTCCCGGTAGAGAAGCTCATCCAGCAGCGCCGCCCGGTAGCCCTTCATGCGGCTCTGCAGCACCAGGTGGGGGTTGGGGCCCACCATGTCCAGCGGGTCGAACTGTATGCAGCCGACCTTGCGCACGAAATCCAGCGCTCCCGCCTTGCCCCGCAGCGCGCGGGGCGGCAGCAGGTTCTGGTGCCGCAGCAGGAAGCGTCGGGCTTGCACCTTTGTGAGAACCATGTTCGCATTCCTCGTACAATTGATTGCCCCATTATAGTGTATATACGACCCTTTGTCAAAGCGGTTACATGGCGGTATAATGAACCCGGCGCGGCGCCGGCCGCTGCTGCACAACCTCAACAGTTGCTCACGCACAAAAAGGAGGAACCGCCATGCTGACCCATCTGGCCCACATCGCTTTGGGCGTCTCCGACATGGAAAAATCCCTGGATTTCTACTGTGGCCTGCTGGGCCTGACCAAGGCCTTCGAGCTGCATGACGACAACGACCAGCCGTGGATCATCTACCTGAAGATCAGCGACGGCCAGTTCATCGAGCTGTTCTACAACGCCAAAGGCCCCGTGGAGCCCTATTGGGGCAAGGCCGGCTACCAGCACTTCTGCTTCGGTGTGGACGACATCTGGGCCTTCACCGAGCGCCTGCACAGCCGCGGCCTCTATCTGGACAAGAACCCGACCATGGGCAAGGATACCAACTATCAGATCTGGGTGAAAGATCCCGATGGCGTGGACATCGAAATAATGCAGCTGGAGCCTACGTCTCCTCAGGCAAAAGCATAAAACACTGCAAACGGGATGCTGCGGCATCCCGTTCATCGTGTCGACAAAGACGCCACGCTGTCGCCTGCGGCTGGTCGGGGCCTTCGGCCCCTGCTCGCCCCTGCATCCTGGGCGCTGTTGCGCTTTGGCCCCTCGTGTTTTCAAGCAATGGAATGAATGTTTGCTTTCAAAAATTGATCTGGAAGCTTGTGGTAGATTTTGGGGAGATGCCGTACAAAACCAGCGAGGCTCTTTCTCTGTTTTGTACAAAATTTGCAAGTAAATGCCTTTTCGCTTGCATAATTGGTGCTGATATGGTATAAAATAAACACAGCGAGGCGGGCACCTCCGCTCCGAAAGTGGGTAACGATGACGTTCTTCTCCCCGCCAAGGGAGTCGAGCGTCTTTTGTTTCCCGAGTGCATAGCTACCCCTTTTCTCCTGTATAGGCCCCGGCGGTTTATTCCTTTCCGCCGGGGCCAAACTTTATTTCGCCACGGCCATTGTTATGCCCGCCGCGATGAACCGGCTGTCGGTAATCGCATTCGTTCGCTTTAAGCCCTCTCTCCAGACCTCTCCCCCGAATGGGGGAGAGGCTTATTTTAGTAAATAGTCCCTCCCCCTTTGGGGGAGGGTGCGGGAGAGGGTTTTAGGATGCTGATGGTAGGACATACTTCCACCCCGCTCAGGCAATTTGCTCGCGTATGGCCAGGGCCAGGCGGGCGCTGGCCAGCGCGTGGCGGGCGTCCAGCTCTGAGGGCAGGCCGTCGGCGCAGCGGCTCACCACATGGTCGATGGCCGCCTGATAGGGGTGGACCTGCGGCAGACCCAGCGCTGTGCCGCCGTCGGCGGTATAGAGCGTGGTGTGCTTGATGGGCTCCCCGTCGGGGAACTGCCCGCGGAATTCCACCGCGGCCCGCTGGAACACCGCGTTAAAGCCTGTGCTGAAGGGGTAGCTTGCCGGCATCATGGAATCGGCGCATACCGAAACCAGCGCCTGCCCGCAGCGCGCGCTCGCCTGCACATGGCACTCTGCTGTGTTCTTGCGCACGGCCACAGCCTCGGGCCGCGGCGCTTCGCCGCACAGCCAGCTCACGAAGTCCAGCTCGTGGATCATCAGGTTGGAGGCGATGGTATCAGCGCCCAGAGGGCCCCAGATGGCCGGCGTTTTGCGCCACAGCTGCAGGCTCATCAACTCGCCGTATGTTCCGGACTCCACTGCCTGCTGCACATAACGGTATTCGGGGAAGAACTTGATGAACTGGTCGACGAACACCCGGCGGTCGCTGCGATCCAGGATGCGCTGGATGGCTTGGGCGTCGGCGGCGGTGTCGCACAGCGGGGTCTCGCAGAACACGTGCTTGCCGTGGGCCACCGCCCGGCCAATGTACTCCGCGTGCAGGCGGTTGGGCAGACAGATGTCCACGAGATCGATGGCGTCATCGCCGAGGGCCAACTCCAGGTCGGTCGTCACGGACACACCCAGGGTATCCTTCAGTTCCTGAAGTTTGGCGGAGTTTCTGCCCCACAGCGTGATTCCCTTCACGGCGGGGTTGTTCCTGTACAGCTCTGCGTGGAAAGCGCCGAACCCGGTGCCCAGTATCAGTACGTTCATGTTCATTGCTCCTTCCGTGCCCTTTATGGCAAGAGTATACCAACCTATTCTTGACATCTGATTGTCATAAAACTAAGATCATGGAAAGAAAGCTGAGGGGGTGATCCGCACGCGCCTGCACCGTTTGATCGCCATCCTGCTGCTGCTGGAATCCCGAGGGCAGATCAAGGCCGCGGAGCTGGCCGCGGCGCTGGAGACGTCGCCGCGCACGATCTACCGCGACGTGGACGCGCTGTGCCAGGCCGGCGTGCCGCTCACGGCGACCACCGGGCCCAACGGCGGCATCCGCTTCATGCCGGGCTATCACACGGCGCTGAGCTACCTCAAGGGCGAGGACGCGGTGAACCTGTATCTTTCGGGCATCGGCCGGGAGGATGGCACGGCGGCGCCCGGCCTGCGCCAGGCGCTGGACCAGCTGGAAAACCTGCTCCCCGGCGAATACGCGCGGGACATCCGTGCGGCCAGGGAGCGTTTCTATTTTGACGACACCCCCTGGTGGGGCGACCATCGGGCACCGCCGCATCTGCCCCAGGTGCGCCAGGCTGTGCTGCGGGGGCGCAAGCTGCGCGTGGCCTATGCCCGCCCGGGCGGGCAGGCCGTTGACCGCGTGCTGCTGCCCTATGGTCTGGCGGTCAAGGTCATGCAATGGTATCTGGTGGCCGCCAGCGAGGGCAGCGAGGAGCCACGCACTTACAAGGTGGAGCGCATAACCGACGCCCAGGTGCTGCCGGAAACCTTCGAGCGGCCGCCGGGGTTCGATTTGGAGGTCCATTGGAAGCGCAGCGTGCAAGCCTTCCGCGCCGAGCGGCGGGCAGCGGAGCAGTACCCCGTGGGGCTGCGGCTGCGGCGGGAGCACGAGGCGCGGCTGCAGCGCCTGGAGGTTTATACGGTGCAGCGGCTTGGCGACTGGGTGATGGCGGAGGTCAACATGCACAGCTTTGAGCTGGCCCACTGCGAGGCGCTGGAGGCGGCCTGGTGGGCGGAGGTTCTCTCGCCGGAGGAACTGCGCGCCCATGTGGGCCAACAGCTGCTGGCCTTAGCCGGCGTCTATCGGGTTTGCCCATAAAGCCGGCCCGCTTTCTGTTGCGAGTCCCTGTTGGCCGCCCGTCTTCTTCACATTGCATAAAATCCCCCCCGGTGCTAAAATTGACTTTAAAACGCGCGGGTGGCTACCGCCGTCGGCGCGGCTGAAACCATGGAAAGAGCGGTGGTTCCATGCCAACCATTGTAGAGCAAATACAGGAACTCAAAAAGCAGCGCAACGCTGTAATTCTGGCCCACTATTACCAGCAGCCCGAGGTGCAGGACATCGCCGATTTCGTCGGTGATTCCTTCGATCTTTCCCGTCGCGCCAGCACCGTGCAGGCCGACGTCATCGTGTTCTGCGGCGTGTTCTTTATGGCCGAGAGCGCCAAGATATTAAACCCCACGCGCACGGTGCTGCTGCCGGTGCTGGCCGCCGGCTGCCCCATGGCCGATATGGTGACGCCCGAGGACGTGCTGGAGCTGCGCAGGAAATACCCCGACGCCGCCGTCGTGTGCTATGTGAACTCCTCCGCCGCCGTGAAGGCCGAGTGCGACGTGTGCTGCACGAGCTCCAACGCCGTGAAGATCGTCAAGAGCCTGCCCCAGCGTCGCATCTTGTTCGTGCCGGACCGCAACCTGGGCCACTATGTGTCGCGCTTTGTTCCCGAGAAGGAGATCATACCCTTCGCGGGCTTCTGCCCCACCCACGAGCGCGTGACCGCCGAGGACGTGGCCGCCGCCCGGGCCGCCCGCCCCGGCGCGCAGGTGCTGGTGCACCCCGAGTGCCCGCCGGCGGTTGTGGACGCCGCGGATTTTGCCGGCAGCACCGCGCAGATCCTGCAATACGCGACGCAATCCGCCGCCACAGAATTCATCATAGGCACCGAGCAGGGCATCCTGCACCGCCTGCAGGGGCAAAACCCGGACAAGAAGTTCTATCTGCTGAGCCCCCGGCTGTTCTGCGTCAACATGAAGAAGACGGGACTGCAGGACGTGCTGGCGGCGCTGCAGACCAACACCAACCAAATCGAGCTGGACGAGGCCGTGGCCGGCCGCGCCCGTGGCTGCCTGCAGCGCATGCTGGAGTTGGCCTGATGGGAGTTTTTTTGTGAGAAGATATGCCTATGAAGGGGATCTTTCCGAACTGCCCCGGGAGGAGTTCGACGTCGTCATAGAGGGCTGCGGCATCGCCGGTATGTACGCCGCGCTGAACCTGGATGAGAGGCTGAAGGTCGCGCTGCTCAACAAGTCCGGCATGGAGATCAGCAATTCCATGTATGCCCAGGGCGGCATCGCCGCGGTGATCAATGCCGACGACAACGCCGACAACCACTTTGCCGACACGCTGGAAGCCGGCGCGCACCTGTGCGACCCGGCGGCGGTGCGGGTGCTGGTGGAAGAAGGCCCCGGGGACATCCGTTCGCTGGTGGCCATGGGCGTGCCCTTCGACCGGGAAGAGGACGGCACGCTGCACACGACCCGCGAGGGCGCCCACCACCACAACCGCATCGTGCATTGCGGCGGCGACGCCACTGGCTTCGGCGTGAGCTCCCGGCTGGCGCAGCTGGTGCAGAGCCGGCCCAACATAGCCGTGCGCAACCACGCGTGCCTGGCCGATGTGCTCACCGGTGACGACGGCGCCGTGGCCGGCGCGCTGGTGCTGGAAGGCGGTGCTCTCAGGGTGTATGCCGCTGCGGCGGTCATCGTCGCTTCCGGCGGCATCGGCCGCGTGTATCGCAACAGCACCAACGCTCGCAGCGCCACCGGCGACGGCATCGCCGCGAGCCTGCGGGCCGGCGCGGTCCTCAAAGACATGGAGTTTGTGCAGTTCCACCCCACAGCGCTGATCCACCCCGACGACACCGGGCGGTTCTTTTTGATCTCCGAAGCGCTGCGGGGCGAGGGAGCCGTGCTGCGCAACCGGCGATGGGAGCGTTTCATGCAGGGTGTGCACCCGCTGGCCGACCTGGCCCCCCGCGACATTGTGACCCGCGCCATCATCGCCGAGATGCGCCGTTATGACCTGCCCCATGTGTATCTGGACATCACGGCGCGTCCCCGCTCGTTCCTGAGCGCCCGCTTCCCGACAATCTACGAGGAATGCATGCGCCGCGGCATCGACATCGCCAAGGACTGGATTCCCGTAATCCCCGTGCAGCACTACACCATGGGCGGCATCCGCACCGATACCGATGGCTGCACCAACGTGCCCGGCCTGTATGCCTGCGGCGAGGCCGCCTGCACCGGTGTGCACGGCGCCAATCGGCTGGCCAGCAACTCGCTGTTGGAATGCCTGGTGTTCAGCCGGAGGGCGGCCCAGCACATAGGCAGCGCCCCTTGGCGCGCCCCGCGGGTGCCCGAGCGCACCGGCGATGCCCCGGCGCGCTCCACCGCCCAGGATCTGGACGCAGTGCGCACCGAAATACGCGGCCTTATGACCCGCAAGGGCGGCATCCTGCGCAACCGTGCCGGCTTGACCGAAGCGCTCGCCCGCATCGAGGATCTGCTGGGTATGCTGGGCGAGGCCTCAATGGGTACCGTAAAGAGCCTGGAGACCTGGAACATGGCGCTGTGCGCCCGCGAGGTGCTGGTGGCCGCGCTGGCCAGGCCCAAGAGCGTGGGAGCTCATTATAGAGACGACGAGGAGGAGCAGTCATGATCGACAACCTGGCCCTGGATGAACTGATCGACCGGGCGCTGGCAGAGGATTGGGGCACCGGCGACATCACAACGCTGTGCACCGTGGCCGCCGGCCGCGAGATTTCCGGGCGCTTTTTGGCCAAGGAGTCCGGCGTCGTGTGTGGCCTTTCGGTCGTGGAGCGCGTGTTCCGCAAGCTGGACGCCACCGTGGTCTTCGCGCCCCAGACCCGCGACGGGCAGGCGGTGGAAAAGGGGACCGTGCTGGCCCACATCAGCGGCGATGCCCGCGCCATCCTCGTGGGCGAACGCACGGCTCTCAACTTCCTGCAGCGCCTAAGCGGTATCGCCACGCGTACGGCCCATGCCGTGGCTGCTGTGGCCGGCACCCATGCCCGCATCACCGACACCCGCAAGACCACGCCCGGCCTGCGGGTGCTGGAGAAATACGCCGTGCGCTGCGGCGGCGGCTCCAACCACCGCTTCAACCTGTCCGACGGCGTGCTCATTAAGGACAACCACATCGCCGCCGCCGGCGGCATCACCGCCGCGGTGCGTGCCGCCCGCGCCCAGGCCCCCCACACGCTCAAGATAGAGGTGGAGGTTGAGGACTTCGCCATGCTGGACGAAGCCCTGGCCGCCGGTGCGGACATCATCATGCTGGACAACATGGATCTGGAGACCATGGCCCAGGCCGTGGCCCGCGTGGCCGGCCGCGCTCTGGTGGAGGCCAGCGGCAACATGGGCGACAAGGACGAGAGCGCCCTGCGGGCCGTGGCCGAAACCGGCGTGGATCTGATTTCCATCGGCGCGCTCACGCACACGGTCAAAGCCATGGACATCAGCCTGCGGTTTGATAAGGTTTAGCCGGTTCCCCAAAGTGCTCTCCGCAATGATTTGGAGGTGCTTATTATGAAGAACATCATCATTGCCGGCCCGAGTAGGGCCGGCAAATCAACACTAGCGAGAAAACTTAACGAAGAACTGAACTGTTTCGTCATCAGCCTCGACAAACTTGTCGCCACGTTTCAAGGGGCATATCCACAACTGGATATTCGGCTTAATTGGGATAGAGAGAAGACCACAGACAATTTAGCGCCGTTCCTTGGCCATTTTCTTGGTATGTTTGCCTCGGCCGATGGGCGCGGACTGCTGCCGTACAGCCATGGCGCTGTAAAAGGAAACAGGTTTGTGATGGAAGGGGGGTACTTTGATTTTGAGCAAATATCGACTATTCTGAAAACGTATGGAATGCAAGATTTAAAAGACAATTTTTTGCTTATTGGATTGGTGCAAAACAAAAAAACCGTTGATGAGTTCGTAAGCGATTTCAGGAAATACGATACGGTAGAGGATTGGACATACAATTTTAGCGAGGATGATCTACGAGCTGTTGCTGAAGATGCCATTTCATTCAGCCGATCCATGACCGATCATCTGGTGAAATACGGCTTTGCGATTTATGATACGTCCACGGACCGTGCGCGGGTTTTGGAACAGATACTAGAAGACATCCAATCGGAATTGGCATAACACAGCCTTGGCGCAGCTGCCGCAGCCAACTGCCTTAGGGCTTCTCTGCCATACATGCCGCCTTACCTCTTCGCCTGGCATTTGGGGCAGAACGCGATAACGCCTCCGACGGATACCTTCTCCAAAGGATCGCCGCAAACCGGACAGGGCTGACCAATGTGCTTGCGTTCGGACATCGCCCGATAGCCGCCCGGTTGGCCGTACAGGTCATATTCCGAAGATCGCCCGCCGGCTTCGCAAGCTCTGGCTAACACGTCACGCATGGCACTAAAAACCCTTTCATGCGCGCCATCGTCCAGTTTACCGATGTGGGTGGAAGGATGCATTCCCGCGTGCAGCAGGATTTCTCCCGCGAATGTGCTCATGATCCCCGCTATGCTTTTGGTAAGATAGATTTTGACAGCCTGTTTCGGGTCCTCCATGTGGCCCTTCACAAAAGCCAGATACTCCTGGAACGAACCGCCCATCGGCTGAAAGCGCATCGCATCCGTGTTTCGCGTGAGCATGTCCCACGCCGCGTGGTCAATCACATCCACGCCATACGACCATAGCATAACGGAATAGGTCAGGCTGCTTCCATCCGAAAAGGTGAAACGGAAGTTGTATTTGTCGGGCCGTTGGACGGCGCTGTCCTGATAGAGTATTTTACCCCCGCCCTGCCGAAAGAGGATTCCATGCCCGTTGTCCAGCACGATGAAAATGTCCGGCGCGTGATATACGATATCCGTGACGGTTCCTCCAACCGACCGGGGATAGCGCTCCACAGCGCCTTCCGGGTTGAAGATGTTCGCGTTTGGATTGACATATTCGCCGCCGGTGACCGATTTCCCAAGAATGGATTCCTTCAACTGCCGTGCGATTGTATAGGATTCGGGATATTCGAGCATAGGAAGTCCCTCCTCTGTGTGATGGAACCATCTTATCACTTGACGTTGCGGCAGAGTCAAGGGCATATTTCGGCTTTTGGGCCTGACCTGCCCCGCGGGGAGCAAACCAACGGCTCCATCTGGCCGATGGATATGATAAAATGAAAGCTGGATACAGTCTGTTGTATGATGGCCGGCTGCCGTTCTTCCTGGGAGGGATGCAGAGGTGGAACATGAAATCATCTATCAAATGAGTTCGCTGGATAATTTGCGCACCATTGAAACGGCGAATGTCCGCTGGTTGGAGTATCACGAAGATTATAATTTGTTTTGCCGCCATTTGCAGGCTTGCGATCAGAAACCTGTCACAGAGGAACAATGGCGTTCATTTCGGGATGAAGGCACCACCTATTGCGGGCTGATCCTGGAGGGCGAAATGGTGGCCAGAGCCGCGGTGGAGAGGTATAGCGATACTGCTTGGGAGACCGCGGATGTCCGGGTCGTCAGGAGCGAAAGAAACAAAGGGCATGCCAAGCAAGTGGTTTGCTTTGTGACGAAGTACATCTTGCTGAATGGCCGCATGGCCACCTGCCGCACGTTGGAAAGCAATCTCGCCATGAAGAAAGTCATTCAATCCACCGGATTCACCTTGAAACAATAGGCAGAGACATTAGGAGAGGGGAGACTGCCATGAAGATCACCATCGAAAAGAACCTTGTGACCCTACGCCCGGAGGGCGACGAAGAGCGCGCCAAGACCGAACTGCTGTGGAAGATCCTCATCGACTGCGTGAACCAGACCCGCAAACTGGCCCCGGTGGGCGAATATGCGCCGGCCAAGGGCAAGCTGGAGGCAGCCTTTGCCATAGAGGGCTACGACGGCAACCCCCAGCCCTACCTGGAGGTGCGGGCCCCCCGCGACTGCCGCGTCTATTGCGTCACATGCAACCGCATAGAGGACATCAAGGCCGGCGACCCCATTCCGCTGTGCTGCGGCAAACGCATGGAGATTGTGGACTAAGACCCGCGGTTTTGAGACGCCGGAACGGACAGTTGACCAAATAGATATGGGAACCTCAATCGTTCTTTGTTATAATTCTGACAAAGAACGATTTAGTATGGAGGGACCTATGCTCAACGTAACCAACCTGACCAAGCGCTACGATGGCGCGCTGGCGGTGGACAACCTGTCCTTCGCCGTGCAGCCCGGCGAGGTGGCCGTGCTGCTGGGGCCCAACGGCGCCGGCAAGAGCACGACGATCAAGGCCATCATGGGGCTGCTGAAGTTTCAGGGCACCATCACCGTGGGCGGCATGGACAACAAGACCGTGCAGGCCAAGCTCTTGAGCGGCTATGTGCCGGAATCTCCTGCGCTCTATGAGCTGCTGACTGTGGACGAGCACATGGAGTTCATCGCCCGGGCCTACGGCATCCGCGATTGGCAGGGGCATGCCGACGCCCTGCTGCGCCGGTTTGACCTGGACGACAAGCGAGACAAGCTGGGCAAGGAACTCAGCAAGGGCATGCAGCAGAAGGTCAGCATTTGCTGCGCGCTGCTGCCCCAGCCCAAAATGGTGCTCTTTGACGAGCCCATGATCGGGCTGGACCCCAAGGCCATCAAGGAGCTTAAGGCCGTGTTTGCCGAGCTGCGCGCCGAGGGCTGCGCGGTGCTCATCAGCACCCACATCATCGACAGCGTGGAGGGCCTGTGGGATCTGGCGCTGATCCTGGACCGTGGCCGCGTGGTCCTCAGCCGCACCCATGAGCAGGCCGAGAGCGCCGAGGAGTCGCTGGAGAGCGTGTTCTTCCGCGTGACCGGCGGCCAGGAGGCCCCGCAATGAGCCCGCTGGTCTATCTTGTCCAGCGCACGCTGGCCAACATCATCAAAGGTCTCAAGAAGAAGCCGGCCATGCTGGTGCTGTATATCCTGCTGGCGCTGCTCACGGCCGGTATGCTCGTGTTTGTGCTCTTTGGGCCCGGCAACTTCAACCGCGGCGATGTGCGGCTGTTCCGCGCCATCTCCACAGGCTTGAGCGTCATCGTCTATTACTTCGGCTTTAAACAGGGCATCGAGAAGGGCAGCAGCATGTTTCGCGCCGCCGATGTATCGCTGGTGTTCACCGGCCCTTTCCGGCCCAACGAGGTGCTGTTGTACGGCTTTTTGCGCCAGCTGGGCGGCGTGGCAGTGGCCATCTTCGTCGCCTTTTTTCAGATCCCCAACCTGAAGAACAACTTTCCTTTGCAGAGCTACGGAACATGGATCGTGCTGCTGACCGTGGCGCTGTATGCGCTGAGCTTCCCGATCTTCGGCATGCTCGTGTATGCCTTCGCGAGCAAATCCGCCCGGCGGCGGCGCTGGGCCACGGTGCTGCTCAATGCGCTGCTGGCGGCGCTGGCGGTGTTCTTCCTCTATGAGCTTTCGCAGACGAGGGACCTGATGGCGGCGGTGTATGCGACGTTTGGCAACCCCGTGCTGACCTGGATGCCGCTGGTGGGCTGGTCTGCCAACATACTGTGCGCCGCGGTGGACGGTGTGGGCTGGCAGTTCTTCCTGAGCCTGGGCCTGCTGGTGACGGCTGCGGCGGCAGCGCTTCTGGCGCTGTACCGGCTCAATCTGGATTATTATGAGGAAGTGCTGGTGGCCACCGATTACCGCGAGGCCGCGCTGGCCGCCAAGCGCGAGGGCCGCCAGATGAACTTTGGGACCAAGGCCCGCCGCAAGGTCAAGAACGGCCTTTTCGGCTGGGGAGCTCAGGCGCTGTTCGCCAAGAGCCTGCTGGAGATGCGCAAGTCCAGCTTCCTGCTGTTCTTCGACCGTATCAGCTTGATCATCATCGCGGCGGCGCTGGCCTTCAACTTCATCATGCCCAAGGAATTGACCTATCGCATGGTCATCGTGCTGTCCTTCAGCGTATATATGCTGTTCCTGTTCCAGATACAGGGCCGCTGGCCCATGGAGTTGAGCCGGCCCTTCGTGTTCCTGCTGCCGTCCCGGCCCAGCCAGAAACTGCTGTGGCTCACGTTGAGCGACCACATCAAGAACGCCATCGACGGGCTTGTGCTGTTCGTGCTGGCCGGAGTGCTGTTCGGTGCGTCGGCACCGCTGGTGGCGCTGAGCGCGCTGTGCTACACGCTGTTGGGCGCGGTGTTCACCTACACCGATGTGCTGGCCCGGCGAATGTTCGGGTCGGTGCACAGCGTGCCGCTGCGGACGATACTCAAGATGGTGGCCACGTTGGTGCTGGTGGCTCCCGGTGTTGTGATCACCGTGGTGGCTGCTGTCTTGACGCACAGCGAACTTTTGGCCGTGGCAGGCTTCACGGCTTGGGCCTTTATGCTGGCTGCCGGGGTGTTTGCGCTGGCGTCAGGCATCTTTAAAAATATCGAGGCCAGCGCATAGCTGCAATTGTCGGCGGGGGACTTCTCCGCCGCAAAGGAGGGTTTGTATGAAACTGACCCCCGTGTTCAACTTCGCCGGCCAGTGTGAGCAGGCAATGGAGTTATACGGCCAGGCCTTCGGCACGCAGCCGGACTTCATCCTGCGCTATGCCGACGCCGACCCGCGGGATTGGCAGCGGTCGCTGACTGACGAGCAGAAGCGCTATGTGTACCACGCGGAAATGACCATCGCCGGGCAGCGGTGCTTCTTCTCGGATCTTGTGGAGTTCGATGTGGCGCGGGGTACGGCGCTGTTCCTGACGGTGACCTTTGACGAGGCGCCGCAGGTGCTGCGGGCCTATGATGCGCTCAAGGACGGGGCCACGGTGCTCTGGGAGCCCCACGCGACGACCTACAGCTCATGCTTCACATCCTTGGTGGATCGCTTTGGGGTGCGCTGGGGGCTGATGACGGAACAGACGGAAAGGTAAAAAAAGGGCGGGTGGCATGAAGCCGCCCGCCCGAACTTTTCTATATTGCCTTTGTCCCCTTGAGCGCTGTCTTGACGATCACCGTGCCGTCGGTGCGGAATTCCACCGTGCGGCCGTAGTCCAGCCCGGTGTCCTCGGCCACCAGGCGGATGCGCAGGCGGGAGAGCTCCGCCTTGACGCTGGCTATGTTGCGCTCGCCTACCTGCATGCCGCCGGCGCCGCCGAACAGCCGAGCCCCGCCGGCAATCTTGGCCGTCAGGCGGAAGCGGTTAGCCCCGATGCGCTCCATGCGGCGCACCAGCTCCTCAACGGCGGTGTTGGCGAATTTGGCTACGTTGGTGTCGTTGGGGCACAGGTTGCTGTCGGGCAGCAGCACATGGCTCAGGCCGGATATGCGGTTCAAGGGATCATGCAGGCAGATGCCCACGCAGCTGCCCAGCGCAAAGGTGATCAAGGCTCCCGGATCGGTGGTGATCTTCATGTCCGAAATGCCCACGACGATGGGTTGGTCCATACGGTGTTATACTCCCAAACGCTTCATGATGAGATCCAGCGCTTCCGGCTGGGGCATCAGCAGCAGATGGCAGGTGACCTGATCCTCGCCGCTGTCGAAGTCTTCCTTGATGAAGAGCACATGGTCGCCCATGGCTCCAAAGAGCGCCGCAGGATAGCTCAGGATTGCCCCGACCATGTCGATGGCAATGTCCGGCGGGCTCAGGCGCACGTCCAGATCGGTGATGGTGGCCAGCGCCGCCACATAAGCCCCGGCGATGATGTTGCCGATCTCCTTGAGCGCGGACATGTCCATTTCATCGATGTTCTCGAAGCTCTGCACATCCTTGCCCAGCAGCACCCGTAGCAGTGTCACCGTGATGCGCTTGTCAAAGAGAAACATCAGCATGCCGTCCAGTTCGTTGGTCATGCCCACCAGCACGCCTACAACCTCGTTCTCCGGGCCGCCCAGGATTTCGGCTATGTTGCTGACGTGGGTGAACTGCAGCATCGGCACCGACATGTTGACGCGGTCGGTCAGGATGTCGGCCAGCGCCGTGGCGGCGTTTCCGGCGCCGATGTTGGTGATTTCCTTGATGGCGTCCATCTGGGTTGCGTTCAGGTGGAAAGACAGTTCCGCCATGGGCGTTGCACTCCTTTGCTGCTGCGGTCCCTCGGGCCATGTGGTGGAAGAATGTAGTTATTATATACCCACAATGGGAAGCGTTTCACGGAATTTTGTAAAATCAGCGCGAATCATGCGATAGAACAAGCGAAATTCATTGCAAAAAGCGTGTTTATTGCTATAATGAAGAAGGCGTGGAGCCCAGTGAGAAAAGCATCGTCCAGGTGGAAGCATCATGGAGGGTCTCGTGGAATACAGGCTGAAAAACCATATGGAAGACATTGTAACAAAGGCTGCCGATTGCTACATTGCCCAGACGGACATGTGCCGCTGTGAGAAATGCCGGCTGGACGTCATGGCGCTGGCACTCAACAGGCTGGCCCCCGTCTACGTCGTTACCGAGAAGGGTGATCTGTTCGCCAGCATCGACAGCACCTATGTGCAGAATCAGGTCAACGCCGAGATCGCGGTGCTCAAAGCCATCGAGCTGGTCAGGAATTCGCCTAAGCATGAATAGGCTTGCCGTATTGTGCTAAGGCTGTAAAAATGTTGTAAAATCAATCTGTTTTCGCCGCGAACACAACCTGTTCGGCGGCTCTTTTTTTGACAGAACAGCTCCAGGGGTAGTAAAATAAGACAAATTCTTCAACGGATGCCGGCGCATCCTTTCGACAGGAAGGCCGCCGCGGATCCCGTACACAGCGCGAGCCTTCTCTGGCTCGCGATTTTAAGTGTGGGCTTTGCCCGCGGTGGGAGCGGTGATGATGCGAATGGGTACATTTGTGAAAAAGATGTGCGTAGCGGCGGTTGCCGTAGTGTTTTTGCTGCAGCCCCTGGCTATGGCAGCGGGTACCGCGGCCGTGCGGAACACAACGGCCGCGCCGGCCTTCACCCGTACGCTGAAGCTGGGCTGTAAGGGCGCCGATGTGCAGGCGCTGCAAAAGCGTCTCAAAGATTTGGGCTATTTCAAGGCCACGGTTACGACCAATTTCGGGCCGGTGACACTGGCTTCCGTGAAGTCCTTTCAGAAGGCCAAACATTTGACCGTGGATGGCATCGTGGGCCGCGTGACTTTCAACAAGCTTTATGCAGGCGTTCCGGGCACAGCCGCGCCCACTGCCACGGCCACGGCCACGGCCACAGCCACGCCCCAGAACACTTCCAACGCGCCGGCCTTCACCCGCACGCTGAAGCTGGGCTGCAAGGGCGCCGATGTGCAGGCGCTGCAAAAGCGGCTAAAAACTCTGGGTTATTTCAAAGCCACTGTGACGACGACCTTTGGCCCTGTGACGCTGGCCGCCGTGAAAGCCTTTCAGAAAGCCAAGCATTTGACCGCGGACGGTATCGTGGGCCGCGCGACCCACAAAGCACTGTATGCCGGAGTCTCGGCGGCACCCACACCCACACCCACAGCCACACCCACGCCTGCGCCCACGGCCACTCCCGGGAAGAATACCCCGGGTGTGCCGGCCTTCACCCGCACGCTGAAGCTGGGCTGCAAAGGCGCTGACGTGCAGGCGCTGCAGCAACGGCTCAAGACCCTGGGTTACTTTAAGGCCTCGGTGACGACGACCTTCGGGCCTGTGACGCTGGCCGCAGTGAAGGCTTTTCAGAAGGCAAAGCATCTGACCGCGGACGGCATCGTGGGCCGCGTGACCCATAACGCGCTTTGCGCCGGCGCCCGGCCCTCTGCCACGCCCACTCCCGCGGCGTCTGCCACGGCCGCTCCCACGGCCAGCGCCTATGCCTACGGCCGCCTGCAAAACCAGACGGCGCTCAAGACGGGCTGCAGTGGCAGCGACGTGCGCGACCTGCAGATGGCGCTCAAGCAGAAGGGATTCTTCAACGCCGAAATAACCGGTAATTTTGAAACGCTGACCAGGGAGGCCGTGATGAAGTTCCAGCGCTCCGTGGGCCTGGATACCGACGGCATCGCCGGCAACTATACGCTCTCGGCGCTCTATTCGCTGCTCAACCCGCCGGATCTTTCCACGATCCATCCCTGGCCGGACCTGTCGCAGGCCGCCCAGTGGGCCGCTCTGCCGGTGGAGAAGCTGACCTGGGCCGACGCCGATCGCTCGGCCTTCCCCAGACGCAGCGAAGCCGTGGTCGTGGATGTGCTCACGGGCTATACCCTGTACATCCGACGCACCGGAGGCACGCTGCACGCCGACGTGGAGACGGTTGCCCCGTTGGACACCGCCACCCTTTTCAAGACCGCCGGCAACTTCTCGTGGAACCGGCGGGCCATTTGGGTCATCGTGAACGGCCGCCGGCTGGCCGCTTCGATGAACTGCATGCCCCACGGCTATGATTCCATCGCCGGCAACGACATGAAGGGGCAGTTCTGCATCCACTTCGTCAATTCCCGCACCCATGGCGGCAACCGTGTGGACCCTGACCACCAGGAAGCCATCGAGGTGGCCTTTACGACGGTGATGACGCCGCCTACGCCAACGCCTACTTCCACGCCTAAGGCTTCACCCACGAAAACACCTAAGGCTACCACTTCGACCAAGACCACGGCGACGCCCAAGGCTTCACCTTCGCCGACTTCTACGTTCACGGAGTATCCGGCTACGATCACCTGATGATAAAATTTCCATTCTTTCGCGGTTGTCACCATCGGTGTCAGCCGCGTTTTTTATGCAATTCATGTCGGTTTTTTGGCTTTCAATTGCGTCGCAGAAAAAATAATGGGCATTCTAAATGCGAACAGGATGGCACAGCAACCCAGTGCCAATTTTTGCCTTCCATTTTTATGCATCAAAGCTGGCCAGCGGACAAAGACTTTTAATCTGACAGTTGCTTCATCGCCACTCAAGTATCGGCATCGTCGCTTTTCGTCTGCCGGGCAAAATATTGTTGTCGTAGCGCGCCCAAAAAAGCGGAGGTGTGTAATGAAGAGATGGGCACGTATTGTTATTTTGTCATTCGCGATGATGTTGGCCGGCGGAACGCTGGCGATGGCCGCAGGCGGCATGACCGACATTGAGCAAAAATGGCTGACGTTCCGAAAGGCAGTTGCAGCTCAACAGGTCAAAGACGGTATTCTGACCGCTCAACAGGCCGAAAGCCAGCTGGCAGAACTGGAGGATAGGCTGAAGGGCGAAGGCGACAGCGTATATGAGAGGTTCGCCAAGCACTTCAGCCTGGATGGCAAAAGCAAACGCGAGCGGGGCCGGGAAGGCACCATCGTCAGGCTTTATGCCAAACTGACCAACAGGGACGAATCTGCCGTAAAGCAAGCTTGTGAAAAAGACGGCATCACCGTGTGGGAATTGGCCCGCCGGGAAGGACACAGCGAACATCTCAGGCAACAGGTGCTAAGTCTCGCCTCGGACAACCTGGGCAGGAAAGTCGCCCAAGGAGTGATGACGCAGGAGCAGCGGGAGGAAGCATTGAAAAAAATCGCTGAATCGCTGCAAAGCGCAGAGCCCAATCTGGCCTAGGAACATGAGAGGCAATCAAACGTTCTAGACTAATCTGAATCAGGAACACCAGGGAGCGCTGCGACATACCTGGCTGTTCCTGTTTTTTCGCGCGTTGGCACGCGCTTTCGCCTGCGGCGCTCATGCGCCTTGGCGATTTGGGACGACTTGTACTCGGAATTTTCTTATCGCCTGCCGCGCAGGTCGCCAGGCGATATTTGACCTTTGCGACTCATATTTAGCTCTTTGAAACGTCATTACACCTGAGGGTGGGTTCTTTCGACTTGCTTATAATAGCGTTCTGTTTCCTCCCGTCGTCTCGCCTGCGGGCGACCGGGAATCTGCAAGCAGATTCCCTGACTGGCTGAACCGCTGGTCGGCAGGCGCAACCCTTCTCATACAAGGTTTGGCATCGAAGATGAAGATTTTGCTCTGTTCAAATGTTGAGCACATTGCTAAAATGGCGTTGCCGGCCCAAGTTATGGGCAGTGACACAAGGAGGAACCATCATGTTCTTTGAACCCAACAGCAAGATCGTCATCATGGGTGATTCCATCACCGATTGCGGCCGTACCCAGCCCGTGGGCGAGGGTCTTTTCAACGCCTATGGCAGTGGCTGGGTCAACCTGATCGTGGGGCAGTTTGGCGCCGTGTACCCCGAGCGGCGCCTGCGCGTGGTCAATATGGGTACGTCCGGCAACACCGTGCGCGATTTGAAAGACCGCTGGCAGCGGGACGTCTTTGATCAAAAGCCCGACTATGTGGCCGTGATGATCGGCACCAACGACGTGTGGCGTCAGTTCGATCTGCCGCTGCAGACGGAAGCCCATGTCTATGAGGATGAATACGAGAGCACGCTGGACACTCTGGTGGCGCAGACGCTGCCCCGCGTCAAGGGCATGGTTTTGCTGACGCCTTTTTATATGGAGCCTCAACGCGCCGACGCCATGCGTGCCGCCATGGACCGCTATGGAGACATCGTGCGCCGCATCGCCCAAAAGCATGGCACGCTGTTCGTGGATACGCAGGCTGCTTTTGAGCCGGTGCTCGCCCATATGCATTCGGCGGCCATCGGGTGGGATCGCGTGCATCCCAATATCATCGGGCATACGGTGATTGCAAAGGCTTTCTTGAAAGCTGTGGGGTTTGAGGGATAGACTCAGGATTTCGCGCCGTTGGGCGCGACCAAAGGTCTCCGATCGCCCTTTGGAAACCTTCGGACCCATACATTGATGGTGTGTAGGGTTTGTTGGTAGTGGTTGTTGCCGACGGCGGATTTATTCCGCCGAGGAACTCCGAGCCCAGACAGACGTAGGCACTGAAACCCGCCGGCAGGCGGTCCATCGAACCTTAAACAGCCAATATGGGATGGTCAGACAAGCGAAGGCCCGGCGACAGTTATCGCCGGGCCGAACTGTGACCAAAATGCAAGTTGTCTAGATGGCGCTTGATGCAGCAGCATCAAGCGCGAAAACAGGTGTTAGCCGAATATTGATGCGAACCAGTTCTTCACCGCGCTCCAGGTGTTGGCAATCCAGCCGCCCACGCCGGAGGCATCCTTTTGCAGCTTTTCTACCTTTTCAGCCAGGGCCTGGAACTGGCGCGCCTGCTCCAGCAGCTTGGTGGGGTCTATGTTCATCTGCGACATGCGGATCAGCAGATCGGTGATCTGGTCCACCTGGGCGTCGGTCAGTTCCACGTTGTTGTCCTTGGCCGTCTGCACGACCAAGGCGCGCACCTCGTCGCGGCTTTTGCCCTTGATGTGCTCCAGGGCGGTTTTGAGCTCGCCGATCAGGCGCGTGGCCTCGTCGGAGCCCAGCATTTCGGCCAGATCGCCGGTCAGCGCCAGTTCATCGCCGGCGATGGTCTTGGCGTCCTGGCTCAGTTCCTCGCCGGTGATTGCCTCATAAGCCTTGTAGATGCCGGCCAGCGCCGCGGTGCCGCTCACCTTCACGGGGGAGGCCACCTTGATGTTGGCGTCATTCACGCCGGCTGTCGTCAGCGCGGCGATGTACATGTCCGATGTGACCCACGTGATGTTCTTGGTGTCCACCTTGAGGCCGGAGCCCTCCGACGTGGATTCGATGTAGATGCTGGAAAGCGACCTTGTGCCGATCTTTTCCGCCGGCACGGATTTGCCCAAATAGGCTTTTTCCTCATCGATGGTGACGGTCAGCGTCTCCACGGCGTTTTCCTGTACGTCGAAAAAATTGCGTACGGTCTTTTTCTGCAGTTCGGTCAGGTCCGCGCCGTACACGATGCGCGACTGGCCGTCGGCCAGCGCGGGTACGGCCAGCATCAGCGTGCACAGCAGCAGCGAAACCGCCGAAAATACGATCTTTTTCATGTGGTATCCTCCTTTTGTAAATGATGGTTTCTCCTGGCAGGTGGCTGCCTTTCAATGGATAAGCCCTCCAGCGGGGCGCGCTGAAAGGCTTATTTGTTTTCTTTCTTATATTTTATCAATTGGAGCGGCCGGAGTAAAGCGATTCGACAAAACCGAGCCGGTTGGCAACAAGTTTTGCATTTGGTATTGAGATGCCAATTATGTATTGCACTCTTTTAATTGGCATCTCGCGGTAATCGGCCTCAAATGCCGGTTTCGCCTGCTCCACCGATAAAACCGCACGAAGGAAGTGCAATGTTTATTCGGTGAAGCAATAATTGCTGCCTTATGCCCGGCAGAACACCTCGCGGCCATCGATGAACACGCGCTGGGTCTTCACGCGGAAATCCAGCGGGTTGCCGTCGAACAGCGCGATGTCAGCGTCCTTGCCCGCCTCCAGGCTGCCCACGCGGTCGGCGATGCCCACGATGCGGGCAGCGTTTATCGTGATGGCCTTGAGCGCCGTGCGCTCATCCAGCCCTTCGCGCACGGCCAGCGCTGCGGTCACCGGCAGGTACTGCAGCGGGATCACCGGGTGGTCGGTCATCAGCGCGAATTCGATGCCGGCCTGGGCCAGCTTGCGGGGCGCCTCGTAGGTCAGGTTGCGCAGCTCGATCTTGCTGCGTTCGCTGAGCAGCGGCCCCAGTATCACCTTGACGCCGTCTCGCTTTAGGTGCTCGGCGATCAGATAACCCTCGGTGCAGTGTTCGATGGAATAGTCGATGCCGAACTCCCGGGCGATGCGCACGGCGGTCAGGATGTCGTCGGCGCGGTGGGCGTGGATCTTCATCGGAACCTTGCCCTCCAGCACCCAGCCCAGCGCTTCCAGCTTCAGGTCCCGGTCGGGCTGCTTGTCGGTGCCCTGCTTCTTGCGGTATTCATCGGCGGCCACCAGCGCTTCACGCAGCGTGGCCGCTGTGGCCATGCGCGTGGAGGGCGACTTCTTCTGGTCGTGATACACCCTCTTCGGGTTTTCGCCGAAGGCGGCCTTTAGGGCCAGCGGGGCCTTTAGTACCATGTCGTCGATGCGGTCGCCGTAAGTCTTGACGGCGGCGAACTGCCCGCCCAGCACATTGGCGCTGCCGGGGCCGGTGCAGGCTGTCGTGATGCCGGCTTCCCGCGCCTCGCGGAAGCATGGGTCCACCGGGTTGATGGCATCGATGGCCCGCAGGTGCGGCGTGACCGGGTCGGTGTCCTCGTTGCCGTCGGCGCCCTCGAAGCCCATGCCGTCTTCCCACATGCCCAGGTGGCAGTGGGCGTCTATGAAGCCCGGCAGCGCCCATAGGCCAGCGGCGTCCAAGGTCGCGGTGCCCTCGGGCATGGGCAGGTCCACGCCGACAGCGCGGATCTTGCCGCCGTCGATCAGAATGTCGCCGCGCTCGTAGTCGGCGTCGGCCATGGTCAGTATCCTGGCGTTTCGAATCAGATACATGTGTTCCTCCCAACGTTTATTGAACTGTTTCGGTGGGCCTTTCGGCTCGTTTTGACACCAGCAGCATCACGGTCTTGGCCGCGAACATCGCCAGCAACGCCGCCGACGCCAGCAGGATGAGGCTGGCGGGCAGCACGTAGGCGCCAAGCAACAGCGGCCAGGTGGCCCGAAGGGCCGGGGGCAGCGCCAGCAGCACCGTCAGCGGCAGCGCGCCATCCAGCAGCGCAGAGCTGGCCAAGGTGAATGCCCTGCGCCGCCCGCCCCCGGCGAGGCTGCGGGGGAAGCGGATCGTCCCCAGTGCCCGGAACGTCAGCAGCGCCACGACGGCCGCCAATGCCGCGGCATACACCCATTGCAGGGCGAAGCCCGCAGCGGGTGTTGGTAGCTCCCGGCCGGTCTCCAGATAGGCGCTCAGATCGCCGGCGATGGTGGCGGCACTCAGCACAGGGCCGGAGGAGCCGTTGTTGCAGTTGGCCAACACGACGATGGCGGTCTTCGTGGCGGGGTTGATGAGCAGCATGGAGGTGAAATTCGATGTGCCTCCCTCATGACCGTAGTACCCCATGTTGCCGTTCACCGGGCCGTTTGTCGGCATCCAATAGATGTTGTAGCGCTGTTCGAGCACCAAATAGCCGTCATAGGGTGGTTTGCGCTGCTCCAGCGGGTTGTTCTCGATGATGGATTTGCCGCCGACGTAGCCGTTGCTCAGGTACAGCATTGCAAACTTCGCCATGTCCTCGGCCGACGCCAGCTGATACCCCGCAGGCATCTGCCCCTTGGGGAAGGGCATGTTCGCGGGCACGGCCAGGCCGAAGGCCACGGAATGGCCCGTGGCGCTGCCATGGCGCTTGGATTGAGCCTCGTCGGTGAAGCTGTTGGCCATATCCAGCGGATCGAAGATGTTCTTTTGCACATAATCCCCGTAGGACATGCCGGACACCTTTTCTACAACAAGACCCAGGATGATGAAGTTGAGGTTGGAATACTCCTCGGTCTGCCCAACAGGCAGGTCGGGCAGCACGTCCTTAAGGCTGCGTACAACGTCCTCGATGGACAGGTTGGCGTTATAAGTATATGCCGCCGTGCCTGCCTGTCTGGAAAGGCCGCTCCTGTGGCCGACGAGGTCGCCGATGGTGATCTGTTTGGCGGCCTCTGGGTCGGCTAGCGTGAACCAAGGGATGTAGGCCTGTACGGGCGAGTCGTAGCTAAGCTTGCCCTGCCCGGCCAGCTGCCGTATTGCCAGGGCTGTGAACGTCTTGCCGACGGAGCAGACTGTGAACGGCGTCTGCGGCGTGACCGTCCGGCCGCCACCCGCATTGCCGAAGCCCTCCAGGTAGACAACCTCGTCGCCCCGCACGATGGCGGCGGACAGTCCGGGAATCTTCCCGGCCTTCATCGCGCTCAACAGGTATTGGTCGATCTTATCCGCGGAAATGCTGTCCGGCACATCCGCCGCAAGCACCGCGCCGGCTGGCGCCGCACAGAGCAACGCCAGCGCCGCCGCCAGAGCAAGAAGTTTCTTCATGGTTCTGCCTCGCTGTCGCAAGGGATGGGTTAGAGGATGATCTCCAGGGCGCCGGGCTGGCGGATGTGCAGCACCGTACACGCCCGGGGGCCAAACACACGGCTCAGCTCGTCCACATAGTCGTGCAGCAGCGCCCTGGGCACGAAGGCCTGTATCGTGCCGGCGAAACCGCCGCCGTGCACGCGCCAGGCGCCGTGACCCCGCAGCAGACGCTCGCTCAAGGCCAGCGCCAGCGTGACGCCTTGCTCGGCGGAGCCGGTGGCGTGGCAGTTCTGCAGCAGCTTCCAACTGCTCTCGCCGGATTCTATGATGTGGGTGAAGAAAGCCTCCATGTCGCCGCGCACCAGCGCGTCGGCCTGCTGCACCACCCGGTCATTGTCGCCAAAGAAGTGCATGGCCCGCAGGATGGCGCGGTCGCTTGCCGCCTCCCGCAAGAGGGGAATCTGCCGGTAAAACTCGGACGGGTCCACCTCGCGCAGGCGCTGGCAGCCGAACCGCTCGGCCACGGAGCGCATGTCCGCCGGGATGGCAGCGTATTCGTAGGTCAAGTCGGCGTGGCTGCCGCCGGTGTCGGTCACGACCAGCAGATAGCCGGTGCTCTCGAAGTCGAAGGAGACCTTTTTGACTTCGGGCAGCTGCTCGTCTTCAAAGTCGATGGTCACGAGGCCGCCCACCGAGGAGGCCATCTGGTCCATCAGGCCGCTGGGCTTGCCGAAATACACGTTCTCGGCATATTTGGCCACCTGCGCCCGCAGCTTGGGGTCCATCTGGCCCGCGTTATACAGCCCATCCAGTATCGCGGCGACGAGCACCTCAAAGGCCGCCGAGGAGGAAAGCCCCGAGCCCTTGAGTACCGTGCTGGTCACATAGGCGTCAAACCCGCCGACGAAATAGCCGAACTCCTTCATGCGCGCCGCCACGCCGCGTATCAGCGAGCACGTGGTCTCTCGCTCGGCCTCCCGGGGCATCAGTTCGTTCAGATCCACGATGAACTCGCCTTCGAAGCCCTCGCTCTGCAGGCGAACGACGCTGCTCTCGGTGGCGCGCACCGCCGCGATGGTGTCCAGCGACACTGCCGCCGCCAGCACGCGGCCGTTCTGGTGGTCGGTGTGGTTGCCGCCGATCTCGGTGCGGCCCGGCGCGGAAAAAATGCGATAAGCGCCGTTGCCGTAACGGCTCAGGAACTCCTTCTCCAGCGCCTCATAACGGCCCACGGCAGCCTTGGCGTTGCCCGGGCCATACAGCGCGGCAAAGGTATCCAGCGCCTGATAGGTGGAAAAATCTTTATGGTAGGGCATAAGTGTCCTCCGGTTACAATCGATATCACGCAAGATACTATCATTCGGACAGGGGCAATGCAAGCTTTTCCGCCGTCTGCGGTGACTTCGGTCACAGTTTGTTCGGTGCCCGGGCTGATATGGTGAGAATGACAAACGGGGAGGAAGAATGAATATGAAAGTGATTGCGATCCCATTGCTGATTGCCGTGCTCGTTGTGGCTCTGGCAGCCTGCGCGCCGCTGCTGCGCAGCGGCGGCGCCCCATCGTCACCGACGGTTTCGGCAGGGCAGAGCGCTGTGTCTGGGGGCACTGCGCCCGCCGAGGCGCGCCTGATTACACCTCAGGACGCCAAGGCTCGCCTGGAGCAGGAGAGCGGCATCATCGTCGTGGATGTTCGCACCCAGGAGGAATACGACCAGGGCCACCTGCGTGCCAGCGTGCTTGTGCCGCTGGACGACCTGGCTGCCCTGGCGCCTGAGAAGCTGCCGGAAAAGGACGCGGTGCTGTTCCTCTACTGCCGCAGCGGCCGGCGCAGCGCCCTGGCCGCGCAGCAGTTGGTCTCCATGGGTTATACGCAGGTCTATGATCTGGGCGGTATACTGGGCTGGCCTTATGAAATTACGACAGAGTAACGGGCATCATGGCAGCCCCCGCAGATGAACGCAGTCGTTGCTGGCATAGAGCCTTCTCGATATCTACTGCATCTTAACATGGAAGGCTGATCCATGCCTTTGGTCGTTACGCCCAATTGACCGAATGGCTGCCCACAATGCGCTTAATCGGCGCTCAAATGACTGACCATTCCGGCGATAAGCTGATACACTGTCAGTAGAGAAAAAAGCTGGGAGGTCAATGCCATGCGGAGCAAAACAAACCCGCTTGTCCTTACCGCACTTGTCTTTCTGATGGTTCTGGCCGTGCTGCTGGACCTGGCGATGAGGGCGCTGGGGCTATACACTGGCGGTTATTCGGGTATTCTGCCCGTGATGCTGGCTGGTCTGCTGCTGGGCTGCGCGCCATTGCTGGTGGGGCTGGCGTCTGGCCGGCGCGCGCTGGTCGTGCACCCCGCCGGCCTGTTGACCTTTGGAGCGCTGGTTGCGCTTTGGGCGCTAGGCCCCAAGCCGGGTTCGCTGTTTGCGCTCACGCCCACAAAGGATACCATGCGCATCCTGTACATCGATGAGAATATGGGTGCGGCCCTGTTGGCGGCGCTGGCCTTGGGGTTGAGCTTTGCTGTAGAGGAGCAGCGGCGGCGTTTTTCGTGGCGCACCGAGGCGTTGTGGCTTGCGGCTTTTGTTGTGGCGGGCGTGGCAGCCCAGGCGCTGGGTTTTGTTGCGCGCACCGCGCCCTACCGGGGCCTGGAGCTGCTGGGCCGGCTGCTGACCATGGGCACACTGTTTGCCGTGGGCATGCTGCTGGCGACGGCGCTGCCCGCAGTACATGGTCGAGGCGCCAGGGCGGCGCTGGGTGCCGCGGCTGTGGCGCTGCTGGCGCTGTTCGTCATCCATATCATCCGCGATGTTTCCTTCTATCAAACACTGCTGTTGAGCGCGTCCATCCAGGAGGGCGACGCCAACAGCATCCCCTCCATGCTTTATCGCCTGACCACGCTGCTGTTCACCGGCGTGAGCGTTCCCGGCCATGCCGTGCGCCTGTATGCTGGCGCCAACCTGCTGTGCGCGCTGGCCGGATTGCTGCCTGTTTGGGCCGTACGCAGCGTCCTCGGGAATCGTCCTTTCGCCCGCGGTGCTTCCATGTAGGTTTATACAGGAATGTGCAGGAAAAAACTCGCTGTCCGCCTTGCATTGCCTGCCGGTAATAGGTAAAATAGGCATGAAATCGAATGCCTTGAAGGAGGAACATCGTACGATGCGCACTGTGAAGATCGCCATCATCGGCTGCGGCGGCATCGCCAACGGCAAGCACCTGCCGGCGCTGTCCAAGATGCCCAACGTGGAGCTCGTGGCCTTCTGCGACCTGATCGAGGAGCGGGCCCAGGCCGCGGCCGATGCCTATGGCACGCCCAACGCCCGTGTCTACACCGATTATGAGAAGCTGCTCAAGACCGAGGACGAGGTGGAGGCTGTCAACGTGCTGACCCCCAACCGCAGCCACAGCATCATCGCCGTGGCCGCGATGGAAGCTGGCAAACATGTGCTGTGCGAGAAGCCCATGGCCAAGGATGTGGCCGGCGCCCGCGCCATGGTGGCCACCGCCAAGAAGACCGGCAAGAAGCTGACCATCGGCTATCAGAACCGCTGCCGCCCCGACAGCCTGTATCTAAAGCAGATTTGCGAAGCCGGCGACCTGGGCGACATCTATTATGCCCGCGCCATCGCGCTGCGCCGCCGCGCCGTGCCCACTTGGGGCGTGTTCCTCAACGAATATGAGCAGGGCGGCGGCCCGCTGATCGACATCGGCACCCACGCACTGGACCTGACGCTGTGGCTGATGAACAACTACGAGCCCGAGCTCGTGGTGGGCACCAAGTACCGCAAGCTGGCCGACACCAAGAACGCCGCCAACGCCTGGGGCCCCTGGGACCCAGAGAAGTTCACCGTGGAAGACTCGGCCTTCGGCTTCATCCGCTTCAAGAACGGCGCCACCTGCGTGCTGGAGAGCTCCTGGGCGCTGAACATCGCCGACCCCCGCGAGGCGGTCAGCGTTCTGTGCGGCTCCAAGGGCGGCGCGGACATGCTGGATGGCCTGCGTCTCAACGGCGAGCGCTTCGGCAAGACCTGGCTCAACAAGCCCGACGTGAACATGGCCGGCGTGGCCTTCTATGACGCTTCTGGCGACAAGCCCGAGGACATCGAGGCCGCCACGTGGATCAGCCACATCGTCAACGACACGCCGCTGCGGGTGCTGCCCGAGCAGGCGCTGGTCGTCACCGAGATTCTGGACGCCATTTACCGTTCCGCTGAAAGCGGCGAGGCGATCAAGCTGTAACAAAACCAGACAGTATATAAGGGTTTTTGCCTCCCGGCGTAATTGCCGGGAGGCTTCTTTTTATTTACATATAAGCATTCAAAGATGGGGCCGAAGGTTTCCAAAGGGCGACCGGAAAGCCCTTTGGTCGCGCCCGATGGCGCGAAAACCTGTCCCCAGGCTGGCGGCGGTAGCCGCATCCCATCCCCTCGTTGACATCCCCATCCCACATGCTAATATGAAACCTATATAAACCATATATTGTCACAGGAGGCGTCTCATGAACGTTTTGGTGCTGGCGGGCGACCAGTATCACCCGGCGGTGGTGCCCACGGAAGGCCTGGAGCCGCTGCGGGCCCAGGGGTGGAACATAGACATCATAGAGGACGGCAGCCTTGTGAACGCGGCGCTGCTGGGCCGCTACCCCGTGGTGCTCAGCGCCAAGAGCGACGGTCCTGTGGCCGAAGGCCGGCCCGGCTGGCTGACGGATGATGTGGCCGCGGCGCTGCAGGGCTATGTAAACGGAGGCGGTGGGTTGCTGGTCGTGCATAGCGGCGCCGCTGGCATGGGTGACCGCGAGGATCTGCGCGGCCTGTTCGGCGGGCTGTTTGCGTGGCACCCCGCACAGCTGGAAGTGGCCTTTGAGCCCAAAGCCGGCCATCCGCTGGCCGAGGGCGTACAGCCCTTCACGGCAACCGACGAGCACTACTTCATGAACATGGCGGAAGGGCCGGTGGATGTGTTCCTGACCTCCCGCAGCCGCCACGGCGCGGTGCCCGCCGGCTGGACCCGCACCCAGGGGCAGGGCCGCGTGGCCATGCTGACGCCGGGGCACAACGTAGAGGTGTGGCTGGACGGAAACTTCCAGCGCCTGCTCGTCAATACGCTGCGCTGGTGCGCCGGGGAGGTTTGAGCCGATGAACGTACTCGTGACCGGTGCGGATCGGGGGCTGGGCGCGGCCATGGTTCGGGGCCTGCTGGCCGGCGGGCACCGGGTATTCGCCGGGCAATACATGACCGATTGGCCGGAGCTGGACGAGCTCAAAGCGCAGCATGGAGATCAACTGGACATCGTGCCGATGGACGTGGGCAGCGATGCCAGCGTGGCCGCGGCGGCGGGGCGGGTGGCCGGGGCGTGCGACGGGCTGGACGTGCTCATCAACAACACCGGCATCACCGCGCCCACGATGTACGCGCCCATCCGCGAACGGCAGAGCTATGAGGACATGCTGCGCATCTACAACGTGAACGCGCTGGGCGCGCTGCGCACCGTGGAGGCGCTGCTGCCGCTGATGGACAAAGGGACAGCCAAACGGCTGTGCTTCGTGTCCAGCGAGGCCGGCAGCATCGCCCGCAGCTACCGCACGTCGTGGTTCGGGTACTGCATGAGCAAGAGCGCTTTGAACATGGGCGTGAGCATATTGCACAACAGCCTGCGTCCGGAGGGTTACACGTTCCGGCTATATCACCCCGGCTGGGTGCGCAGCTATATGTCGGGGCAGAAGAACCTGCTGGGCGATCTGGAGCCCGACGATGCCGCCGTGCCGGCGCTGAACTATTTCTTGGAAGAGAACGGCTCCGTGGATGAAGACGCCCTGGCGCTGCGGGACTACGAAGGCAAGCTGTGGCCCTGGTGAAGGGGAGGAGAGACGAAATGCTATGGCTGCGGCCTGTGCGTGGATGTGTGCCCGGCGGAATGCGTACGCATGGTGGCGCGATAGCGCGGGAACAGCAATCGGAAAAGGTTTGGGGATTGTTCTTTAACGAATATTTTCCTTTGCTTATTTGTGTGGAATGACGCTTTACAAACCGCCGCCGGCGCGCTATACTACGACTCAACCGAATATATGGTATCTTTGGGGCAGGGAGAATTTCCCTACCGGCGGTAAAAGCCCGCGACTCCTGCATGCAGGACTGACCCGGTGAGATTCCGGGGCCGACAGTGTTGGTAATACCGCTCAATCCTACGCGGTGTCACCTCAGTCTGGATGGAAAAAGATACGCTTTGCGCCTGAAAACCGCATTGTTTTGCCCCGGGATCCGTTTCCGGGGCATTTTTCTATCGAGGAGGCACCCCATGTCCAGTCTCAACAGCGCGTCCAAGAAGAGGAACATCGCCATTGTCGTCGCCATCGGCGGTCTTCTGGCGGCGGTTTCCAGCCTGCTGCGCTTCATCGAGGCGCCCATTCCGATCTTCCCGAGCTTCCTAAAGATCGACTTCAGCAACATCCCGGCCCTGCTGGGCGGCTTTGCCATGGGCCCGCTGGTGGGGCTGGCCGTGCTGCTCATCAAGAACCTCGTCTATCTGCCCGTCAGCTCCACTGGAGGCATTGGTGAGATCGCCGATTTCGTCGTCAGCGCCAGTTTCATCTTGCCTGCGGCGCTGGTGTACCGGTATAATAAATCGTTCAAGGGCGCACTGTTGGGAATGGCGTTGGGCACGGCTGTCATGACGCTGCTGGCCGGTCCTCTGATGAATTACTTCGTTTTGATCCCGCTGTATGCACAGTTCATGCCCCTGCAGCAGATTCTGGATCTGGCTGCGCTGGCCAACCCCAATATCAACAGCGTGTGGACATACATCCTGTACGCCGTGGTGCCCTTCAATCTGTTTAAGAGCCTGGTCGTGTGCATCGTGACCTACGTGCTGTACAAGCCCCTGTCGCCGGTGCTGCACAAATACCGCTGACCTGGAAGGTATACAAAAGGTTTCATGGAGTATCTGAGCCACAGCGTGGCGCAAACCGAGGATTTTGCCGCTGGCCTGGGCGCGCTTCTGCGCCCGGGCCACGTTGTGGCGCTGTGGGGCGGCCTTGGCGCGGGCAAGACGGCCTTCGTGCGCGGCCTGGCCCGGGGCATGGGCGTGCGCGGCCGTGTGAGCTCTCCTACTTTCACGCTGATGCGCGAGCACGCGGGGCCGGTGCCCTTAGCCCATTTTGACCTTTATAGGCTAACCCCCGATGGCGTGGACGAGCTGGCGCTGGACGATTGGTTCGGCGGGACGCATGTGTGCGCGGTGGAGTGGCCGCAAAACGCCGGAGACGCGCTGCCGCCCCAACGGCTGGATGTCACGCTGGAGACCGTGGGCGACGACGCCCGCCGCATCGTGATTGAGGCCCGCGGCGCGGCCTGTGAAAGCATTGTAAAGGAGCTGCAGTCATGAGGCTTCTGGCTATCGATACCTCCACGGCGGTGGCCGGCGCGGCGCTGCTGCAGGATGGCGCGCTGGTGTGCGAGGCCAACCTGGCCGGCGGGCTCACCCATTCTCAGAGGCTTATGGACTTGGTGGACCGTTGCATGGCCTGGGCGGGCTGGCAGCCGGGCGAGCTGGACGCGCTGGCCGTGGTGGCCGGGCCGGGTTCCTTCACCGGCGTGCGCATCGGCGTGGCCACGGCCAAGGGCATGGCCATGGCGCTGGGCGTACCGGTGGTTCCCGTGGGCACACTGGAGGTGCTGGCCGCCGGCTGCGCCGGGTCGGGCCTGCTGGTGGCGCCGCTGCTGGATGCCCGGCGGGGCCAGGTGTATTGTGCGGCATATCGCCAACAGCCCGATGGTGGCGGCGTGCTGCTGCCCGAGGAAGTGCTGGCACCCGCAGCCATGGCTCTGGCGGATTTCCTGGCGCTGCCTCAGTTGGCACAAGCACAGCAGGTGTGCCTGTGCGGCGACGGTGTGGCCCCCAACCGGGCTCTGATCGGCCAGATGTTGGGCGAGCGGGCGCTGCTGCCCCTGGAACACCTGCGCCTGCAGCGCGCCGGCGCCGTGGCGGCGCTGGGCATGCGGCGGTGGCTGGCCGGCGGCGCGGTGGAAGCGGCGGCGCTGCAGCCGGTGTATCTGCGCAAACCCCAGGCCGAGCAGGCCCGGGAGGCTGCCCGATGAAACGCGACGGCAAGGATGTCACACTGCGCCCCATGCGCGAGGGAGACATCGACCGCGTGTGTGAAATCGAACACGCGTCTTTCCACGAACCCTGGACCCGTGAAAGCTTCGTAAGCGAACTGGCAAACCTCTGCGCCCGCTATGTCGTGCTGGAAGAGGACGGCGTCGTGGCCGGCTACGCTGGCATGTGGATCATCATCGACGAAGCCCACGTCAACAACGTGGCCGTGCACCCGGACTACCGCGGCAGGGGCTACGGCCGTCTGCTGATGAAGGCGCTTATGCGCGCCGCCTGGCGCGCCGCCGAGATCGTGCAGATGACGCTGGAAGTGCGCGTCAGCAACGATGTGGCCATCGCGCTGTATACAAGCATGGGCTTTGAAGTGAAGGGACGCAGGCCCAGGTATTATTCGGACACCGGCGAGGACGCCTACATCATGTGGTGCCAGAACACATTGGATAATTTGATCTGAACAACATTTTCTTAAATCCTCTTATAACTTTCGGTTATATTTAGGCGAAACGATTCGTAATTGCCGTCGGCGTTTGTAACCGTCTTCTTTTTATAGTAAGATTGGTAGGTGAGACACAGGAGGACCGATGGGGAAGACGACCGAAAGGCTATGGAACCGCACCTTCATCATATTGTTTCAGGGGCAGTTCATCTCTGACCTGGGCAACGGCATATTCAACGCGATCCTGAGCTTCTGGGTGCTGGAACTGACCCACTCCAAGGTTATGATGGGAACGATACTGGCCTGTCTGGCGCTGCCCAGGGTGGCGCTGGGGGCCTTCGCCGGTACCTTTGCCGACCGGCACAGCCGCAAATGGATCATCGTGGCGTCTGACGCCATCCGCGGGCTGCTCTTTGTGCTGGTGGGCGCATGGGCTCTGCTGGCCCAGGGCCAGTTCCCCGCGGCGGTGCTCTACCCCATGGCGGTGTTGTCCGGCGTGTGCAGCGCCTTTTTCAGCCCCGCCATCACCAGTGCTCTGCCGGATATCGTGCCCCACTCACAGTTGACCCGGGCCAATTCGCTGCGCACGTTCTCCCAATCGGCCAGCAGCTTTGTGGGCTACGCGTGCGGCGGTGTGCTCTACGCAGCGTGCTTGAAGGCGCCGCCGCCGTGGCATGGCGCGCCGCCGCTGGTGCTGGGGTATGGCATTTGCTTCATCTATGCCGCGATCACCCAGCTTTTCATGAAGATTCCGCTGGTCAAGAGGGAATCCCAGCCCACCCGCATCCTGAGGGACATGTGGGATGGCCTGAAGTATACTTACCGCCAGAAGGGCATCCGCGCGCTGATCACGATCGGCATGTTCCTTAACTTCTTTGCGATGATGGGCGTTACGCTGCTGACCCCGCTGTTTGACGAGGAGCGTGCCCATGGCTATGGCGAGGCGCTGTACGGCGCGGTGATGGCCACGATGATGGTGGGCCAGCTCATCGGCATGCTGCTGGTTTCCACGATCAAGCTGAAACCCCGGCAGCGGCCGGTGCTGTTCTTCCTGGCGGTGGGCGCGCTGATCGGCGGCATGATCCCCGTGGGCCTGGTGCGCAGCCCGGCGCTGATGTTCCCGCTGGCGCTGATCGTGGGCACGGCCATCGCCATCATGACGATACTGATCTATACGCTGCTGCAGACCACGGTGCAGCCTGAGAACCGCGGCCGCGTGTTCGGCGTGGTTACCATGGTGTTTGAAGGCCTAAGCCCCGTGGCCATGGCGGTCAGCGGCTTTGTGGCAGAGCTCTTCGGCGTGCGGCCCACCATCGTGGGGGCTTTCGCTTGCGCCGCTGTGGTGCTGGGGTTCTCGCTGTTCAATCATTCTTTTAAGGTGTTTTTGCGTTCAGAGCCGATTGGGCAAACGCTGCCGGCGGAGGGCAACCAACTGCCGCCGGTGTGAACCCTCTCCCCAACCTCGCTCCCGTCACCGGGCGAGGGGAATAATGATCAGATCGCCGCAGCGCCTGTGGGCGCACGGCTTTGCTAAAGGTGTGGCAGAGCCACACCCGCGCAAAGCCTTGCCTGCATCGTGCCAATGCGGCGAGGATATGCGGGGAGGCCGTATGCAATACGGCCCTACGATTACCGCAGTGAAACTGGTGAACCGAAACTCAAACCCTTTCCGCTGCTTTCATTCTAAAATGGGTGCCGAAGGTTTCCAAAGGGCGATCGGAAAGCCCTTTGGCCCTAGCGCAGGATGCGCTTTCAGCCCAGCGTCGCCTAGTGCGGCTTTGCCGCACTCGCCGACCGGATGTCGGCGAGGCGATGCGCAGGTCGCGCCCAGAGGCGCGATGCTTTCTTTCCTTTTTGGCTAGGCAAACAACCCTGTAATCCATCTCATCAATGGCAACACCGCAATGGGGAAGAAAATGGCCGGCAGCATGTCGGCAACGTTGAACTTCTTGACTTCCATCATGTTCAAGGAAAGCGCCATGAGCGCCGCGCCACCGGCAGCGGCCATCTCGGTCACCACGGCCATGTCCAGCACACCGCTGAGCAGCGACGCCATCAGCGCGATGGCGCCTTGATAGAGCAGCACCGGCACCGCGGAAAAGAGCACGCCCACGCCCATGGTGGAGGCGAAGAAGATGGCCGTTACGCCGTCCATGACGGACTTGAGAAAAAGGATTGTCGGGTCGCCGTTGAGTCCATCCTGTATGGAGCCGGTGATGGCCATGGCCCCCACGCAATAGAGCAGTGTGCAGGATACAAAGCCGTCAGAGAAGCGCCCGTCGCCCAACTTCATGCGGCCTTGCAGGTTGTCGCCCAACGACTGCAGTCGCGTGCCCAGCTTGAGCGCCGTTCCTGCAAGCGTGCCCATGATTACGCTTAAGAGCACGACCATGATGTCGGCGCTCTTGAGCACATAGCTAAGGCCCAGGGCGAAAACGATCAGCGAGATCGCGAACAGAAGGGCTTGCATATACCGGGCTGGCAGGCCTTTCTTGAAGAGCAGGCCCAGGCCGCCGCCGGCCAATATGGCGAGGAAGTTGATGATGGTTCCCGTTAACGGCATATGCGCTCCGATGGGCGGCTTTCAAGGAGTTGTGGAACCCCAAGGTCGTCCGATGTGATGTGCATCATTATACAGGAGCATAAGTAATCATGCAATATTAGCCATGGCCGGACGGCTATCGGCCGGTCTGTCCGTCCGCTGAATCGGCCTTTGCTTCGCTGCGGCGCGATACGGCCCAGAAGATGGCCACCGTGCCCAGAGCCAGCGCAGCCGATATCAGGTAAGCGACCTGGAACACGCTGAAGCGCATCCATGATGTTTCGAAAACCGGCAGCACCCGCTGCAGATAGCCGCCCACGACAGCCCCCAGCAGGCCGGAGGCGCCGTATACCGTACCGAACCACCCCTCGTAAGCGGTCTTGCCTTCGCCGGGCATTAGGCTGTAGCGGTAGGGCAATGTGCACGCCCAATAACCGCCGCCGCCGGCTCCGGCCAGTATCGGCGAGAGCACGATGAGCCCCAGTGACTCCGGCGTGAGAAAGCCGTACACGACGAACTCCAGCGCGATGAGCGCCATGCCCAGCACCAGCACCTGCAGCATGCCAATGCGCTGCTGCAGCCGCGCCCATAGGTGGGTCGTGCCGATGACGATGACGAAGTTGGCAATCGTGATGACGGTGATAAACAGATAGCTGAGCTTGAGATACTTGAGCTGATACAGCCCCGTGAACGACGAGGACATGGCCAGAAAGAAGAAGAACAGAAACGTGATGGAAAGATACTGCACATAGCGCCGGTTCTTGAGCGGGTGCATCAGCGACTGCAGCAGACTGCCGCTGCCACGGGGCGAGGGTGCAGCTCCTTGGATGCGCATGAGCACGCAGTTGTCGGCGATGCCGATGGCCATGGCCGTCAAAAACACGATGGCGAAGCCCAGATAGCTCTTGTTCAGCGCGTCCAGCAGCACGCCCATGGCCAGAAATGTGACGGAATAGGCGATGCGCAGCCAGAACATGCGCATATAGATATAGTTGGCGCGGCCCTCCATGGGCAGGCTGTCCATCATGAAAACCGGGAAGCCTGTATTGAAGACGCTGAAGATCATGTTGCCCAGCACGATGAGCGCCGAGGCCAGCAGGGCCGTTGGCGCACCATGGCCCAGCACCAGCGGCAGCAGCACCGGCAGTGTGGTCAGCATGCGGAAGGCCAGCAGCGACCAGAACAACAGCCGCTTGCGGTCGGCCACGCGCTCCACCAGCGCCGAAGATGCCAGCGACAGCACCAGCGACCATGCCGCCGAGGAGCTGACCAGACCCACGAGAAAATCGGAAGCGCCCAGAAGAAGCAGCAGCCCCGACAAAAAAGCGCCGCCGGTGATGACGTTGGCGGAGTTTAGAAGCATCGCTTCCCCGATGAACAGCTTCTGATCTCGGTTGTAGTGCTCAAACAGGCGGGCAACCGGGTTCGCACGCCGGTTGTGGGCAGCCGCCTTTGGCTTTTTCATGGGTGTTCCGCCTATTCGTTTCTTTGCATATGAGCCTCGCAAAGCTTATCACATTCGGGCGGTGGCGGCAACTGCTGCAGCACCGCGAGAAGGAGGTTGAAAAACTATGTAAAGTAGTTCATAATACTATGTGTGATGCGCGAATTTGGTACAGTTCATAAAGGGAGCAGTTTTTCCGATGGGTGGAAACTATTGCCGATGGCGGATTAACTCCGCCGAGGAAACCAAGAACAAGGGAGAATTGCCAACAAGATTTCGCCCTCAGGCGAAAAGCGTCCCTTCGAAACGCAGTATGAGATGCAACGTAAAGATATCGCCCGGCGACCTGTGCGGCGGGCGATAACGGCAGCGCGTACAAGCTGTCCAAAATCGACAAGGCGCAACAGCGTCGGCGGCGAAGCAAATGTAAAGAAGTTGTTACTGGAATGTGCCCGGCTTGACAAAGACAATGGGAGAGAATATACTCGAAGCTATTCATTAGCAAACCTAAATGTTAGCTAACCAAGCTTCATAGATTTGCAATCATCGCGGCATCATAATTTTATCTTTTATAGGTGACGAGTGCAATGAACCAAATGGATGACATCCTCAAGCTGCTCCACACATTATCGGCAATGCCCTTTGACCAGGCGGAAATCACCACTGCGGATTTTACTGTGAAGGTAAGTTCCGGCCGCGGCGAGGCCCGCACGAGCATCACTGCGGCTCCCATCCCGGCCCCCAGCGCGCCCATCCCAGCCCCCAAACCCGAGCAAAGCCCATGGGTGGATGTGGTTTCCCCAATCATCGGCGTGTTCTATGGCGCTCCCTCGCCGGAAGACGAGCCCTATGTCAAGGTTGGAGACCGTATCGAGGCCGGCCAGACGCTGTGCATCATCGAAGCCATGAAGCTCATGAACGAGGTGCCCGCACCGGTTGGCGGCGTGCTGCGCCAGATGCTGGGCGTCAACGGCGGCGAGGTGGAAGTCGGGCAGGTGCTGTTCCGCATTGAGACGGCGGAGGGCAGCAAATGAAGAAAGTTCTCATCGCAAACCGCGGCGAAATCGCCGTTCGGGTCATTCGTGCATGCCATAAACTGGGCCTGAAGGCCGTGGCCGTGTATTCCACCGCCGACCGCGACGCGCTGCATGTGCGCCTGGCCGACGAGAGCGTGTGCATCGGCGGCCCCAACCCCCGAGACAGCTACCTGAACCAGCAGGCCGTACTGACCGCCGTGCGCCGCACCGGCGCCGACGCCGTGCATCCGGGCTTCGGCATGCTGAGCGAAAACGCGGGCTTTGCCCGGCTGCTCATGGATTACGGCGTCGCTTGGGTCGGTCCGGCTCCTGCTGTCATCGATACCATGGGCGACAAGGCTGCCGCCCGCAAGACCGTAGCCGATCGCGGCGTCATCGTTGTGCCCGGCTCCGACGGGCCGCTCAATTCCGAGGAAGAGGGCCTGCGCCTGGCGCAGTCCATCGGCTTCCCGGTGTTGCTCAAGGCTGCGGCCGGCGGCGGCGGCCGCGGCATCCGCGCCGTTCACGCTTCTTCCGAATTCGGCAACGCCTACCGCACGGCGTCGGCGGAGGCCAAGGCCGCCTTCTCCGACGGAAGGCTGTATCTGGAAAAATTCATCGAAAAGCCCCGGCACATCGAGGTGCAGATCCTGGCCGATCACTACGGCAACACGCTGCACTTCGGCACCCGCGATTGTTCGGTGCAGCGCAAGAAGCAGAAGGTCGTCGAGGAGGCGCCGGCGGCGTCGGTGAGCGCCGCCGTGAACGCCCAACTGTGCGCCATGGCCGTGGAAGCTGCCCGCGCCGCGGGCTATACCAACGCCGGCACCGTGGAATTCATCGTGGACCGCGAAGGCCACCCCTATTTCATCGAGATGAACACCCGTATACAGGTGGAGCACACGATCACAGAAATGATCACCGGCGTGGACCTCGTGGAGGCGCAGCTGCGCATCGCCATGGGCGACCGCCTGCAACTTCGCCAGCAGGACATCGTGTTCTGCGGCCACGCCATCGAGTGCCGCGTCAACGCCGAGTCCCCGGCCAAGGGCTTCGCGCCTTCGCCGGGCACGGTGGCCACGCTGAACCTGCCCGGCGGGCCCGGCGTGCGCGTGGACACCGCCGTGTATCAGGGCTGCACGATCCCGCCCTATTATGACGCGATGATTCTAAAGCTGGTCACCCACGCCGAGAGCCGCAACGCCGCCATTGCCCGCATGCGCCAGGCGCTGGACGAGCTGCGCGTGGATGGCGTGGGTACCAACATCGCCTTTTTGAAGCATCTGCTGGGCCGCAGAGAATTCATCGATATGACCTGCCACACCACATGGGTGGAACAGGATGTGCTGGGCGCCTACCGGGAGGATGATGATGCGGTCTCCGTTTGAACGCACCGCCCAGACCGGTGCCAGCGGCGCGCTATTTGAGCCGCGGGACATCGACCTGACCCCTGAGCTGCCACAGCCCCTGCAGGCCTGTGCCGGCTGCGGCGCGGGCTTCACCGCTGAGCGGTGGCAAATCGAGCTGCATGTATGCCCCGCCTGCGGGCAGCACGCCCGCATCGGCGCCCGCGAGCGCGTCGCGATGACCGCCGACGAGGGCAGCTTTCATCAATTGCCCGCCCCGGCGGTGTTGCGCAACCCATTGGGCTTCCCCGGTTATGAGGACAAGCTGAAAAAGGGCCGCGATGCCACCGGTATGGCCGACGCGCTGCTGGCCGGCACCGCCCGCATCGGTGGCTATGCCTGCGCGCTGGCGGCCATGGACACGGGATTCATGATGGGCTCCATGGGCGCGGCGGTGGGCGAAGGCTTAAGCGCCTTGAGTGACGCGGCGTTGGAACGCAACCTGCCGCTGATCGTTTTCTGCTGCAGCGGCGGCGCCCGCATGCAGGAGGGCATGGTCAGTCTGCTGCAGATGGCCAAGGTTTCCATGAGCTTCGAGCGGCTGGCCCAACGGGGTCTGCCGTATTTCGCCGTTCTGACCGACCCCACGACCGGCGGCGTCACCGCCAGCTTCGCCATGCTGGGGGACGTGATACTGGCCGAGCCCGGCGCGCTGATCGGCTTCACCGGCCCCCGCGTCATCGCCCAGACCATCCGCCAGGAGCTGCCCGAGGGCTTCCAGCGGGCGGAGTTCCTGCTGGAGCACGGCTTCATTGACATGGTGACGCCCCGCGGGGCCCTGCGCGACACGCTGCGCGACTTATTGATGATGCATGGAGCCAAACATGAGTGAGCATAGCGCCATCGGCGCGATCAAGGAAAAGCTGGAGGAGCTGCGCCGGCTGCTGCCCGGCCAGAAGGCCCTCATTGAAGAGCTGGAACGCCAAGCGGAGACTGCGGAGGCTTCGCCCCCTTCTGTTCAGGAGCCGCCGGTGGAAGAGCTCCTTAAGCCTCAAGTGCCAAAAGCGTGGGAGGTCATCAAACTGGCCCGCGCCAATGACCGGCCCCACGGCTTGCAGTTCATCACTGCCATGACCGAACGTTTCATCGAACTGCACGGTGACCGCGCCTTTGGCGACGACGCCGCCATCGTGGGCGGCGTGGCGATGTTCCGCGGCCGGCCGGTCACGATCATCTGCACCGAGAAGGGCCGCAGCATCGGCCAAAAGATCAAGCGCAACTTCGGCATGCCCCACCCCGAGGGCTACCGCAAGGCCATGCGCCTGATGGAGCAGGCCGAGCGCTTCGGCCGCCCGGTCATCTGCCTCATCGATACGTCCGGCGCCTATTGCGGCATCGGCGCTGAGGAGCGCGGCCAGGGCCAGGCCATCGCGTGGAACCTGCAGCGCATGGGCACGCTGAGGGTACCGGTGGTGTCGGTCATCATCGGCGAAGGCTTCAGCGGCGGCGCGCTGGCGCTGGGCGTGTGCGACCGGCTGTTGATGCTGCAGAACAGCGTGTATTCCATCATCACCCCCGAGGGCTGTGCCAGTATCCTGTACAAGGACGCCAAACAGGCCAGCCAGGCGGCGGGCTTTTTGAAGATGACGGCGGAGGATTTGCACGGGCTGGGCATTTGCGATGGCATCATCGCCGAACCCGCCGAAGGCCTGCGCCACGCCAACCTGGCCGAAGTGGCCGGCCCCCTGGGCGATGCCGTGCAGGCGGCGCTGGACGAACTGTGTGAACTGGACCCTTCGACGCTGCTGGAGCGCCGGTATGGGCGCTATCGCGCTGTAGGGAGGCAAGATGACTGCGTTTAACGTGAAAGTAACCGGGCTTGGGGCCTATAATCCGCCCCATGTCGTGGAAAACGAAGAGTTGGTCGGAATGGTGGATACCTCCGACGAGTGGATACAAACCCGCACGGGCATCTGCCGGCGGCACGTCAGCACGGGCGAGACCGTGCTGGATATGGCCGAGGCCGCCGCGGCACAGGCCATCGGGAGCAGCGGTCTGAAACCCGAGGACATCGGTCTGGTCATCGTGGCTACGTCCTCACCGGACAAGTATTTCCCGATGGCGGCCACGCTGCTGCGGGGCCGGCTGGGCATGGGGGAAGGGCCGGGCTTCGACCTGTCGGCGGGCTGCACGGGCTTCCTTTACGCGTTGGGGGCTGCCTCCTCCATGATGCAGGCCATGGACATCAGCCACGCGCTGGTCGTGGGTGCGGAGATGCTTACGCGGTTTGTGGACTGGACCGACCGCGCCACGAGCGTGCTCTTTGGCGACGGCGCCGGCGCAGTTGTATTGAGCCGCGGCAAGCCCGGCTTGGGAGCGATTTACCTGAACGCCCGCTCCGACGACGCCGGCATACTGGCAATGGACGCGCTGTCCGTCCGCAATCCGTGGGTGACCAAGGAACCACCCTTCGACCCCAGCTTCCGCATGGGCGGGCAGGACGTGTTCCGCTTTGCCGTGGAGGCCGTGCCCGACGCCGTGAAGGCCGTGGCGGAGCGGTCCGGCCACACGCTGGAAGAAGTGGATTGGGTCGTACCTCATCAGGCCAACCAGCGCATCATCCATGCCGCCATGAAGGCCCTGGGCATCCCGGCGGAGAAATGGTTCATCAACGTGGCCGACCACGGCAACACCGGCGCCGCGTCCATCCCGATCGCCCTCAGTGAGATGCGCGAGAAGGGCCTGCTCAAGGCCGGCCAGCAGCTGGCCTTGGTAGCCTTCGGCGCGGGCTTCGCCTGGGGCGGCGCATGGCTGACCTGGGCGATGGACTGACTTTGCTGCAACCGCGTATCTACGCGTTTGTATAAGAAAAAAACGAAACGGGAGTGAAAACTACATGGACAAGATCATCGACATCATCTGCAAGAACCTGGACGTGGAGCCCGAGCAGGTCAAGCCCGAGAGCCTGATCATGAAAGACCTGGGCGCTGATTCGCTGGACATGGTGGAGCTGGCTATGGCCTTCGAAGCCGAGTATGGCCTCAAGATCGAGACCGACGACATCGCCGGCATCAAGACCGTGCAGGACCTGGCCGATTTCATCGCCGCCAAGCAGGGTTAACATTTGACAAAAGCATGCTTTTGTCAAACCCAAGCGAGCGACCGAGAGAGGAGTGGTCATCAATGATGCGGCTGGATCAATTGCTGGGCATCCAATACCCGCTGATTCAGGGCGGCATGGCATGGGTCAGCGATCACCGGCTGGCCTCGGCTGTCAGCGCCGCCGGCGGCCTGGGCGTCATCGCCGCGGGCAACGCTCCGGCCAGCTGGGTGGCCGGCGAAGTAGCCAAGGTGCGCGAGCGCACCGACAAGCCCTTCGGCGTAAACGTGATGCTGCTGAGCCCCTTTGCCGACGAAGTCGCCAAGCTGACCATGGAACTGAAAGTCCCCGTGATCATCACCGGCGCCGGCGACCCAAGCAAGCATGTCGAGGGTTGGAAGGCGGCCGGAAGCCGCGTCATCCCTGTGGTGCCTTCCCTGGCGCTGGGCCTGCGCATGCAGCGCGTGGGCGTGGACGCCGTGGTGGGCGAGGGCAGCGAAGCCGGCGGGCACATCGGCAAGCTTTCCACGATGGTGCTGGTCAATGAGCTGGCCGCGGGGCTCAGCGTGCCCGTGGTGGCTGCCGGCGGCATCTTCGACTGGCGGGGCGTGCTGGCGGCCTTCGCGCTGGGCGCCTGCGGCGTGCAGGTTGGCACGCGTTTCATCACGGCGCTGGAATGCGGTGTGCATTCCAACTACAAGAAAAAGATGATCGACGCCCGCGACATCGACACGATGGTCACCGGCGCCATCACAGGCCACCCGGTGCGCGTGGTGCGCAGCAAGCTTGCCAAGGAGATGCAGCAGTACGACTTTGACCCCAACGGCGCTGCGGAAATCGAGCGTCTGGGCGCAGGGTCCCTGCGCTCGGCGGTCGTGGATGGCGACCTGGAACGCGGAAGCTTCATGGCCGGCCAGACGGCGTGCTTCATTGAACGCGAGGAGAGCGTAGCCGCGATACTGGCCGATCTCTTTGACAAAGAGCAAGCCCGTGCCAGGCTGGCGCAGATGGCGGAGGTGTTCCAATGAAGCTGGCGCTGTTGTTCCCCGGCCAGGGCGCGCAGTTTGCCGGCATGGGCCGTTCGCTGTACGAGCAATTTGAAGAGGTGCGCGGCGTGTTCGCCGAGGCCTCGGACCTTGTGGGCGAGGACGTCTGGTCCTATTGCTCCGATGAGGAGAAGCTCAAGCAAACCCAATATGTGCAGCCGGCCATGGTGGCGCTGGGCACGGCCGTCACCTGTGTGCTGACCGGCCGCTACGGCGTCCGGCCTCACGCCGCAGGCGGCCTGTCGCTGGGTGAATACGCGGCGCTGCACGCCGGAGGCGTTCTGGGCGCTGCCCAAGCCGTGGCGCTGGTGGCAAAGCGCGGCAAGCTGATGCAGCAGGTGACCGGCGGAGCCATGGCGGCCGTGCTGGGCATGGAGCGCGCCCAGGTGGAAAGCGCATGCCAGCAGGCCCGGGAAAGCGGCCGGCAGGTATGGCCGTGCAACTACAACTGCCCGGGCCAGATCGTCATCTCCGGCGCCGGTGAGGGTGTGGACGCAGCCGCGACCATTCTCCGGGAGATGGGCGCGCGCCGGGTGCTGCCGCTCAATGTCAGCGGCCCCTTCCACACGCCGCTGATGGCCCCGGCTGCCGACGCTTTCCGTGAAGTTCTTGCGGCTGCCAAACTAGGTGAGCCCAAGGTTCCCGTATACTCCAACGTGACCGCGCAGCCCCACGGCGATGTGCAGGCCATGCGCGAGCTGCTGCATCGGCAGATCACCTCGCCCGTTCGCTGGGAGGACACGCTGCAGGCCATGGCCGCCGCCGGCGTGGATACGTTCCTGGAGCTGGGCCCCGGCAAGACCGTGTCCGGCTTCGTCAAGAAGACCCTGGAAGGCGTAACCATCCTGAACATTGAGGACCTGGAAGGCATGTGCGCAGTCCTGCAAAAGCTGGAGGTGGCCCTATGAGTAAGATAGCCCTCGTCACAGGGTCGTCCCGGGGCATCGGCCGGGCCATCGCGCTGCGGCTGGCCCGCAACGGCTATGCCGTGGCCGTGAACTACCGCGGCAGCGCCGAGAAGGCCGAGGAGTTGGTCGCGCAGATCCAGGCTGAAGGAGGCATCGCCGTTGCGCTGCAGGCCGACGTGGCCGATTATGAGCAGGCTGGGGCGCTGGTGGCCCAGGCTGTGGAGCGGTTGGGCCGCCTGGACGTGCTGGTGAACAACGCCGGCGTCACCCGCGACCGGCTGCTGGCCATGATGAGCGCTGAAGACTTCTCCGAGGTCGTCCGCGTGAACTTGAACGGCTGCTTCAACGCCACGCGCCACGCCGCCCGCGTCATGATGCGCCAGAAGAGCGGCGTCATCGTCAACATCAGTTCCGTCATCGGCATCCACGGCAACGCGGGCCAGGCCAACTACGCCGCCAGCAAGGCCGGCATCCATGGGCTTACCCTGTCCGCCGCCAAGGAGCTGGGCAGCCGAGGCATCCGCGTGAACGCCGTGGCGCCGGGCTACATCCAAACCGACATGACCGGCGCGCTCAATGACGAGCAGCGCCAGAAGATCGCAGAACGTATCGTGCTGGGCCGCCTGGGCGAGGCCGACGACGTGGCGGCGCTGGTGGGCTTTCTTTGCTCCGACGCGGCCAGCTACATCACCGGGCAGATCATCGCCGTGGACGGCGGCATGTCCTAATACCAGAAACCTTCCGACAGCATCCAGGCCGAAGAGCATTTTTTCCCGCTATCATTTATTCGTACGACCTTCGGCCCCATTGGAGAGAGGGGAATTTTATGAAAAGAGTCGTCATCACCGGTCTGGGCGCGCTGACCCCGCTGGGTCAGGGCTTGCAGGCCACCTGGCAGGGCATCCGCGCCGGCCGCAACGGCATCACCCGGCTGCCCGAGGAGCTCGCGGAGAAATCCGGCGTGGCCGTGGGCGCGCGCATCGCGAACTTCGACCCCGGCGAGCGCATCTCCCGCAAGGAGACGCGCCGCATGGAGCTGTTTACCCAGTACGCCGTGTGGACGGCGCTGGAGGCCTGGCAGGACGCAGGCTTTGGCGATGCCCAGCCCGACGGGCGGCGCGTGGGCGTATCCGTGGGCAGCGGCATCGGCGGGTTGGACACGATCATCGAGCAGACCATGGTGCTGCACGAGAAGGGACATGACCGCGTGTCGGCCTTCTTCATCCCCAAGGCCATCATCAACCTTTCGGCGGGCTATGTGGCCATCGCGCTGGGCGCCAAGGGCCCCTGCGACTCAATCGTGACCGCCTGCGCCACCGGCACCGACAGCGTGGGCCATGCAGCCGACGCCATCCGCCTGGGCCGTGCCGACGTCATGGTGGCCGGCGGTGTGGAAGCCGTCATGAACCCGCTGGCCCTGGCCGGCTTCAAACAACTGACCGCGTTGAGCCCATCCACCGATCCGGACCGTGCGTCCATCCCCTTTGACGCCGAGCGCAACGGCTTCGTCATGGGCGAGGGCGCGGGCATGCTGGTGTTGGAGGAGCGGGAGCGCGCCATCGCCCGCGGCGCGCGCATCTACGCCGAGGTCACCGGCTACGGCCAGACCTGCGACGCCTATCACATCACCCAGCCCGACCCCGCGGGCCAGGGCGCGCTGGACGCCATGCGCCTGGCCATTGAGGACGCGGGCCTTCAGCCCACGGACATCGACTACATCAACGCCCACGGCACCAGCACGCCGCCCAACGACCGCGGCGAGACGCTGGCCATCAAGGCGCTGTTCGGCGACCACGCCAAAGCGCTGGCCGTGAGCTCTACCAAGTCCATGACCGGCCACCTGCTGGGCGCTGCCGGCGCTGTGGAGGCGGTGTTCACGGCCATGGCCATCCATGAGGGCTTTGCCCCGCCCACCATCGGCCTGAAGGTGCGCGACCCCGAGCTGGACCTGGACTATGTGGCCGGACAGGGCCGCGCCATGCCCATCCGCCACGCGCTGTCCAACTCCTTCGGCTTCGGCGGGCACAACGCGTGCATTCTCATAAGCCGCGCAAAGGAGGACTGACATGCTGGACCGCGAGCAGATC